>CAIYOD010000162.1 GCA_903927755.1 uncultured Thermoleophilia bacterium
CGCATGCTCATAGGCGATGCGGCCGTCCTCGATGATCATCAGGTCAGTCCCCCACTCCAGGCCCTTGGCGATGTTGTGGGTGACCATGACGAAGGTGTGCTCGTCGCGGATCTCGGTGAGCAGGCCGTCGAGGATGTCGACGGCGCGCGGGTCGAGACCGGAGTGCGGCTCGTCGAGGAGGAGGACGCGCGGGCGATGCAGGACGGCCCGCGCGATCGCCAGCCGCTGGCGCATGCCCTTGCTGTAGGTGCGCACCACGTCGTGGCGCCGGGCGGAGAGCTCGAGGCGCTCGAGCAGCTCCGTGATCCTCGCGTCACGGTCTTCGACGCCGTACATGTCGGCGTAGAAGCGCAGGTTCTCCTGGGCGGTCAGGTCGGGATAGAGCATGGCGTTGTGCGAGATGAAGCCGATGGCCTTGCGCACCGGCATGGGGTCCTCGCGGACGTTGTGGCCGGCCACCTTGACGCTGCCGCCGCCCGGTGAGAGCAGCGTGGCGAGCACGCGCAGGGTCGTCGTCTTGCCGGCTCCGTTGGGGCCGAAGATGCTCAGAAAGCCGCCGCGCGGCACGCCGAACGAGATGCCCTTGAGCACCTCGCGGCGGCCGAACGTCTTGCGCAGTCCCTCGACCTCGATCTCGAGGGGGGCCGCGCCGTCCTGCCGGTCGTGTTCGTCCGACATCGCGCAGCCTCCGTCAGGCGGTCGCGCCGTCCGCCTCGGCGGGTTCGACGGCGCGTGCCTCCTGCTCCTGCTTCTGGCGTTTGGGCCAGAGGGAGACGACGGCGCCGACGCAGAGCAGGATCGAGCCGATCCACACCCAGCGGATGAGCGGGAAGACGACCATGCGCAGCGCGATGGTCTTGGAGGTGCCGTCGAACGGTTCGTCGGCGACGACGAAGAGATCCTCGAACGTGCGGCCCAGGATCACGGCCCGCACGGCGGCGCCGCTCACCGGGAACACGTCGGTGTGCGGGCCCAGCGTGCCGAGCGACTGGCCGTCCTTCGTCACGTCGAAGGTGGCCTCGGCGCGCGTGGAGTTCTGCGCGCCGGTGCTCTCGGTCATGTCCTTGTACGTGAGCGTGTAGCCACCGAGGCTCGCGGTCTCGCCGGGCTTGACCTTGACGATGGCTGACTGCTCGACCTTGTACACGGTCGAGCCGAGCAGGCCGGCGACCACGAGCACCATGCCCATGTGGACGATGTAGGCGGCCGTACGCGTGCGACTGCCGGTGAAGGCGCGCCCCAGGCCGGACCAGAGGCTCTTGTCGGGTCCGGCCGCGCGCCTGGCCGAACGCAGCACGAACTGGATGACGGCGCCGAAGGCAAAACCGCACACCAGCAGGCCGATGAAGCCCCAGATGTTGCTCTGGAACCCGAGGTACAACCACAGCGGGACCGAGATCAGCATGGTGACGAACGGCAGGATGAGCGTCTTGCGCAGCTGTGCGCCTTCGGTCTTGCGCCAGGCGAGCAGCGGGCAGATGGCGATCATGGCGAGGATGACGACGCCGAGCGGGCGCGCCACAGCGTCGTAGGTGCTCGCCCCCACCGTCCGGTCCAGGAGCAGCGGCACCGCGACCGTGCCGAAGGCCACCGCCACGGCGAACAGCGTGAGCAGGAGGTTGGTCACGTAGTAGAGGAAGTCACGCGAGAGCGCGCTCTCGACCTCATCGTGGCTGGCGAACGCGCGCCAGCGCCAGATGATGAGCGCCACGCTGCCCACGGCCGTCACGACCAGGAAGGTCGAGAGGATCCAGATGAGCACCGGGTTCTTGCCGAAGGCGTGCACCGAACTGATCAGCCCGGTGCGCGTGGTCCAGGTCGCGAGGATGGTGAAGAAGAAGGTGAGGACGGCGAGACCCAGCGCCCAGCGCTTGAACAGGCCACGGGCCTTGTAGAGCGTGAAGGAGTGGAGCAGCGCCGTAGCCGTGAGCCACGGCACGAGCGACGTGTTCTCGACCGCGTCCCAGGCCCAGTAGCCGCCGAAGCTGAGAACCACATAGGCCCACCAGGCGCCGAGGCCGATGCCGAGCGAAAGGAAGAGCCAGCCGAAGACGGCCCACTTCTGCGAGCGGACCACCCAGAGCTTGTCGCCGCGGCCGATGAGCAGTGCGGAGATGGCGAAGGCGAAGGGCACCGCGAGGCCGACGTAGCCGATGAACAGCGCCGGCGGGTGCAGCACCATGCCCGGATGCAGCAGCAGGGGGTTGAGGCCGAAGGGCTGCATGCCGGCCTCGGCCGCGAGGAACGGATTGGAGCTGGTGTCGAAGATCATGAGCGCGGCGAACACTGCGGAGACGACGGCGAGGATCGCGACGGCGCCGCCGGTGAGCCGCTCGAGCCGGTTGAGGTCGATGACGGCGATGACGATGACGGTGATCGCCAGGAGCAGCAGCCAGAGGAGGAACGAGCCCTGCTGGCCGGCCCAGAACCCGGCGATGCGGTAGAACACCGACAGCGATGCGTCGGAGTTCTCGGCCACGTAGGCGAAGCTGAAGTCCTTCTTCAGGAACGCCTGCAGCAGCACCGCCGACGCGATGACGGTGCTGAGGAAGAACGCGTAGATGGCGTAGTACCCATTGCGCTGGAAGTCCTTGCGGTCCCAGCGCATACCGAGAAGCAGAAAGACGACGCTCGCCAGCGAGAAGACGAGGGCGAGCGTCAGCGAGAGCCGGCCGAGGACGATCACTGTCGTGACCTCACTGGCTGGTCGTCTGGGCTGCTGGAGAGGCCGATCCCTTGTACTTGCTGGGGCACTTCGTCTGCAGCTGGTCCGCGGTGATCAGCGTGCCGCTGGAGGCATACTTGCCGATGACCACGACGTCGACGCCGGCGTCGAACGCGTTGGGCATCTGGCCGCTGTAGAGGACGTTCACCTTGGCGGAGTCGCCGGTGAGATCCACGATCGTGAAGCGCACACCGGTGGCGTCGCGCTTGATCGTGCCGTCGACCACCCTGCCGCCGACCTTGACGTTCTTGCCGTCGTACTGGCCGGTGGCGAGATCCGACACCTGGCGGTAGTACGCGCCTTGTTTCTGCACGAGGAAGACGACGCCGACGATGAAGACGGCGACGATGACACCGGTGGCGATGAGCAGACGAGTGCGGGATTTCTTGTTCAAGCGGATACCCCTGGTTGTATGTGCTGGGAGCCCGACTAGTGTAGCCGACGAACGGCGTTGTTGCCATTTCCACTACGCAGGGGTGAGTATGCGCGACCCCACGCCGCGGCGCTACCCGGCCGGCCGGGCCGCCGGCGCCCCGGCAGGAAAAGTCTTGGGCGGCGGCGTAGCTAGCAGCATGCCCATCGACAAACGCCGCGAGACGAAGGTGATCGCCGTGGTGTTCGCCGACGTCCCGGGGGCGGGCGCCGCGGACCGCGACAAGCTGCGCGGCGCCCTCGAACGCATCAACCAGGTGTTCATGCCGGCCGTCGCCGAGCCGTTCGGGCTCGCCGGCGAGGACCGGCTGGACGGCGCCCTCGCCGACCCGGCCCAGGCGCCACTCTGCATCAGCGTCCTGCGCGAACTGATCGCGCCGCTGCCGCTGCGCGCCGGCGTGGGCATCGGTACGGTCGACACCCTGCGCGACGCGACCGCCACCGACCGCGACGCCTACTCCATCGCGCGCCGCGCCCTCCAGCTGGTGGTGCGCGACAACGGCCTCACCCGCTACCTCGGCACCGGCGACGCCGGCGATGTGCTCCTCGGCGCCCTCTGCCGGCTGGTCGACCCGCTCATCCGCGCCCGCACACTCAAGCAGTGGGAGGCGATCGCAGCCTACCGCGAGCTCGGCCACCAGCGCGACGTGGCGGAGCGCCTGGGCGTCACCCGGCAGAGCGTCGGCGACCGGCTCGCGGCCGGCAACCGCCGGGCGGTCGAGGAAGCCGACGCGGCCATCGCGACCTACCTGAGCTACCAGCGCCGGCAGCGGTTCGGGGCCTGAAGGACGACGTCACCGGCGACGCCACTCCCGCGGCGACACCTTAGGGGTCTCCAGGCCAGCCCCGGGGGAAGAATGGTCAGCCGGCGGGCGGCGAGGGCAGCGGAGCGCAGTCGCCGCCCAGGTCGAGCAGCTTCTCCACCCCGTGCGGCAGCGCCGCGGCGACCATCGCGAACTGTTCGCGACACGCGCGCGGGCTCCCCGGCATGTTGATGATGAGCGTCTTGCCGCGGATGCCGCTCACCGCGCGCGAGAGCATCGCGTGCGGCGTCTTGACCAGCGATCCGGCGCGCATGGCCTCGGCGAAGCCGGGCGCCTGACGGTCGAGCACCGCCAGGGTCGCCTCGGGCGTCACGTCCCGGCTGGTCATGCCGGTGCCGCCGGTAGTCAGGATGAGGTTGACCGGCGTTTCGTCGGCCCAGTGGCGCAGCGCGGCGGCGATCTGGTCGGCTTCGTCCGGCACGATCGCCCGCTCCACCGCGGCCACGCCCAGTTCGCGCAGCGCTTCCTCGAGCACATCGCCGCTCGCGTCGTCGCGCTCGCCGCGCGCGCCCTTGTCGCTGGAGGTGAGCACGGCGGCGTGGATGAGGCTCTTCTTCTCCACGCGGATCTCGTCGCCGGCCTTGACCGCGCCGCCCTCGAGCACGCGCACGAAGATGCCCTCCCGCGGCATCACGCAGTCGCCGACCTGGTGGTAGATGGCGCAGTGCGCGTGGCACTCCTTGCCGATCTGCGTGACCTCGACGAGCGCCGGCCCGAGGCGCAGGCGCGCGCCCACCGGCAGGTCGCTCACGCGGATGCCCTCGGTGGTGATGTTCTCGCCGAAGTCGCCGACGTCCACGTCGCCGCCGGCGTCGCGCATCTTCTGCGCGCTCTCGTCGGCGAGCAGGCTGACCTGGCGGTGCCAGGGTCCGGCGTGGGCGTCGGACTCGATGCCGTGCTCCACGACGAGCGTCACCGACTCGACCGGCTCCTTCTGGACGCCCTTCTTCTCCGAGACGTTGACGGAGTGGACGCGGCCGTCCGGCGGGTGGCTCACGCCTCGCCCTCCCGCGTCCAGTGCCCGCTGCGGCCGCCGCTCTTCTCGAGCAGGCGCACGCCGGTGACCTCCATGCCGCGGTCCACGGCCTTGCACATGTCGTAGACGGTGAGCGCGGCCACCGACGCGGCGACCAGCGCCTCCATCTCGACGCCGGTGCGGCCGCGCAGCCGCGCCTCCGTCGTGATGCGCAGTCCCGGGAGCGCCTCGTCGGCCTCGATGTCCACGGCGACCTTCGTCAGGTTGAGCTGGTGGCAGAGCGGGATGAGCTCGTGCGTGCGTTTGGCGGCCATGATGCCGGCCAGGCGGGCGACTGCGATCACGTCGCCCTTGGGCGCGGCCTCGTCCACGATGATCGCCAGCGTCGCGGCGGCCATGACCACCGCCGCCTCGGCGCGCGCCACGCGCTCGGTCTCGTCCTTCGCGCCGACGTCGACCATGGCCGCGCGGCCGCGCTCGTCCAGGTGGCTGAGCTCCTTGAGCGGTGCCTCTTCGGTGCCCCCCTCGAAAGCGGGCCTGCGGTGGCTTTTCATGGTCACCCTCCGATCTGAGACATCGACCGGTCATTGGCCAGCGCTTCGCTGCAGCGGTCGTAGGTCTTGCCGGCGACCGCGGTCTCGATGGCCCCGCGCAGGATCGCGGGCTCCCCGATCAGCGGCCGGATGTCCACCTCACTGCCCGAGAACAGGCAGGTGCGCAGCCGGCCGTCGGCCGTGAGACGAAGGCGGTTGCACGTCCCGCAGAAATGCTCGGAGACGCCGGCGATGAAGCCGATGGTGCCGCGCGCGCCCGGGACCTTCCAGTACTGCGCCGGTCCGTGGCCGTAGGGGCCGTCGTGAGCGATGAGCACGTAGCGCTCCATGAGCCGGCGCAGCAGGTCGCCGGCCGGCAGCAGGCGGCCCTCGCCGCCGAGGTCGTCGCCGGCGACGCGCCGGTCGAGCGGCATGAACTCGATGAACCGCACGTGGATCTCGCGCTCGCGCGTGAGGTCCACGAAGGCGTCGAGTTCGTCCTCCACGCCCGGCAGCAGCAGCGTGTTGATCTTCACCGGCGTGAATCCCGCCTCGAAGGCGGCGTCGATGCCGGCCAGCGTCTGCTCCAGGCGGCCGCCGCGCGTGATGCGCGCGAAGCGGTCCGGATCGAGGCTGTCGAGGCTCACGTTGACGCGCTTCAGGCCCGCCACCGCGAGGTCTCCGGCGAACTTCGGCAGCAGCACGCCGTTGGTGGTGAGCGAGATGTCGTGGATGCCGCTGGTGCGGCTCAGCATGCCGACGAAGCCGGCGCAGCCGAGCCGGACGAGCGGCTCGCCGCCGGTGATGCGCACCTTGGTGATGCCGACGTCGGCGGCGACGCGCGCGAAGGCGGCGAGCTCCTCGTAGCTCAGGATGTCGCCGTGAGCTCGTACTTCCACGCCCCCGGGCGGCATGCAGTACGTGCAGCGCAGGTTGCAGCGATCGGTGATGGAGAGGCGCAGGTAGTCGACCCTGCCCTGTTCGCGGGGGGAGGCGTCCATGGGCGCCAAGTGTACCGCCCGCGCCGGCGTTCGTCACACGAGAGGACAACGAAGATCGTGGAGGATGCGCCGGGTGGTCGCCGGCCGCACAGGCAGCCCGAAGCGGCCTGGCTCAGCCGGCGGGCAGCACGTGCACGTCGGCCGGCCGCACCGAGACCGTCACCGGCCGGCCGACGCCGATGCCTGCGGTCTCGAGCTCGGCGGCCGGCACCAAGGCGTCGAGCGGCGCCGGCGCCTCGAGCCCGACCAGGACGTGGCCGCCCTGGAGGGTGAGCCGCATGACCGTCGCGTCCAGCGCTCCCGGAGACGGCCCGGCGGTGAGACGCACGTCCTCCGGCCGCACGACCACCACGGCGGCCTCCGCGGGCAGCGGGTCGGCCACGCGCAGCGAACCGCCGGCCTCCAGCAGCGCGACGTGCGGGTCGCGCGGGTCGCGGCGCGCCGGCAGGACGTTGCGCGCGCCGAGGAAG
>CAIYOD010000163.1 GCA_903927755.1 uncultured Thermoleophilia bacterium
GGCCGCCCCTGCCGGGAGAGGCAGGGGCGGCCGCGGCCGACGCGGGACGTGACGTGCCCGCGGGGGGCATCACTGCGTGAGCGCCTGCGGTGACGTGGACTGGGTGGGGACGGGGGCAGGCGTGGCGCCCGGCGCCTGCGGCTGGCCGAAGCCGTCGCCGTCGTGGCCGAAGCCGTCGCCGTCATGGCCGAATCCCTGGCCGTCCTGACCCATGCCCTGGCCGCCCTGGCCCATGCCCGGAGGCACCATGCCCTGGCCGCCCTGACCGTTGTCGCCCCAGTCCTGACGGCCGGAGCCATCGCCGTCGCCGGGGAACGAGCGGCCGTCGTGGCTGAACCCGTCGCGACCCTGGTCGCCGATCGTCGTGCCGATGGCCATGCCTCCGAAAAAGAGGATCGCGGCTGCGGCGACGGCGCCGGTGATCACGGCCCAGCGACGGTGGTACCAGGCCTCACGCGGTGCCGCGGGGGCAGCGGCCGCGGCCGCGGCCGCCGGAGGCATCGCGGCCGTCGGTTGCTCGTCGGCCGAGGCGGCAGCCACCTGGTCTTGTGCCGGAGCGGTCTCGGCCGGAGGCATCGCGGCAGTCTGCTCCTCGGCCGCCGCGTCGGCGACGGCCGGCTGCTGTGCGTCGCCGGTCGGTGGGTTCTCCGGCGGGGTGGCGCCGGCGTTCTCGTTGGTCGGATCTGGCATCACACACCTCGCTGTCGAGTCATGTGCCGGCGTGGGGCCGGCATGTTGAGACGACTCTGCCTTGCCCACGTTGCGCGGCGTCTGCGCCACGGCTACAGGTCCGTAACCACCGGTCCAGACCGGTTACGGACCTGTAGTCCCCGCTCAACCCGGACTTCACATCCACCTCCTACAGTGGTCGTGGTCGCTCGAGAGGGTGGCTGCCCGAATGTGAACCCCCCGAAGAAAGGAACGCCGATGACAGCACGAGCTCGCCTCTGGCTCGACCTCGCGCTGTTCGCCGCGCTCTTCCTCGGCTACAACCCCGCCTGGACGGGCGTCGCCGTGCACGAGTGGCTGTGCCTCATCGCGATCGTGCCGCTGCTCTTCCACGTCATCATCAACTGGGACCAGACGCTCAGGATCCTGAGCCGGTTCGCCGAGATCGTCCGCGCGACGCCCAAGGTCAACCTGGTAGTGGACGTCGCCCTGTTCGTCACCGCCGTTACCGTGATGCTGAGCGGCCTGCTGATCTCGCAGTCGGTGATGAAGGCGGTCGGCGTCACGATCGCGCCGAGCGCGCTCTGGGTGAGTATGCACGCCTGGTCGGCCGACGCCACCATCCTGCTGCTGCTGGTCCACTTCGTCCTGCACTGGCGCTGGATCGTGAAGACGGCCGGCAAGCTCGGGCGCCCTCGCCAGAACGCGGCGGACGATCCCATCGTCGCCATCCGCCTGGCGACCAGGCGTCTCGAGGCGCCGCCGCGCGGCGGGCAGTACGCCACCGTGCCCGTCACCACCGACGACCGTTATCGCCCCTGATCTCAGCGGCAGAAGGAGAACGATGAAGCTCTTCAGGAACACCACCGCAGTCCTGGTCCTGACGCTGTTCACCGGCCTCGCCGTGTTCACGGCGATCCAGCTCGGCGATCGCCTGTTCGGCACGTCGACCGCCAGCGCGCAGACGACGACCACGCAGACGGCCGTCGAGCAGCCGGAGAGCTCCGGCACGACCGACCAGACGCAGTCCGATCCGTACGGCCAGAGCACAGACGGCTCCACGCAGACCGACCCGTACGGCTATGTTGACCCGAGCGCATCCGGCAGTTCGAGCAGCGGAGAGACGTACACGTGTCCGGCCACCGGTTGCACCGCCTCCACTTGCCACGCCACGCAGTGATCCTGGGCTGAGCCGAAAGGCCGGCCCGGGACCCGGAGCTCCGGATCCGGGACGCATGAGCCCGGCAGCCGCCCTGCTACGGCAGGGGCTGCCGGGCTCATGCGCGTACGCAGAACTGCAGACCGGCACGCCCGCGGCGGCGGCTCCAGAGCCTCGGTTACCGGTCCGTTGCCTCGGAGCAATCTGCGGAGAATCTGCGCGGCGCATGCTTCCTGTCCAGGGCCTTGTGGGCCCCTACCGGACAACCGCAACAAGGAGCACGACATGGAACGCAAGAGGAAGAAGTGGGGCTTCGTCGTCGTCGGCGCGGTCGCGGTGCTCACGCTCGGCGTGATCGCCGTGGCGAGCGCCGCCGGCACCCGATCCGCGTCGCCCAGCCCATCCGCCTCGTCGCAGGCCGGTCAGGCGCAGACGCCGGACTGCGACGGCGACGGACTCCACGGTGACGGTGACGGCGGCCGCATGCACGGTGGTGGCCCCGGCGACATCCCCGAGGCGCTCGCCAAGCTGAGCGGCAACGATGTGAGCACGATCATGACCCAGCGCGCCGCCGGCACGAGCTTTGCCGAGATCGCCAAGGCCGAAGGCGTCGGCACCGACGAACTGCTGGCCGAGGCCACGCGGATCGAGACGGCAGAGCTGGACGCGGCCGTGAAGGCCGGCCAGATGACGGCCGCCGAACGCACGCAGGAGCTCTCGGGCCTGCAGGCGCGGCTCAAGGAAGCGCTGACCGAGACGCACGCGCTCGGCGACGGCGGCCACGGGTCCGGCCACGACGGTGACGGCCCGCAGGGCTCCGCCGGCGCCGGCAATGGCAGGAGCAACGGCACGACGGGCCACGGCTTCTCCGGCGACTCGCCAGACGGCTCGACGCAGAACTACTGACAAGCCACCGGTCCGGCTCGCGCCGGTCACCGTGAGAAGGGGCGGCGCCTGCTTGCAGACGCCGCCCCTTCGTCGTGCCCGACTCCTGTGGCCGGCGTCCCGCTACGCGTCCGCCGGCGCCCCCCAGAGCGAGCGCACCCCGGCGCGGATGGAGGCGGTGGTGACGCGATTGAGGGGGCTCTCGTCGGGCGCCTCGTCGGGGCCCGTCTGGAGCTCCTCGAACTGGGCCGTCACGGTGTGCGTGAGGAAACGCGAGCGCTGCGCGTAGCCGTGGGTGTCGGCCTTGTTCCAGGGCTGCGTGTAGTAGCGCAACGGGTGGCTGACGTAGAGCTGCTCGCGAGCGCGCGTGCAGGCGACGTAGAGCAGGCGCCGCTCCTCTTCGATCTCGGCGGCGCTGCCGGTGGCCATGTCTGACGGGATGTTGCCGTCGGCGGCGTGGATGACGTAGACAACTTCGAACTCGAGGCCTTTGGCGGAGTGCATGGTGCTGAGGACGAGGTAGTCCTCGTCCAGCACAGGCGGACCGGCGAGCTCCTGGGTGTACGACGGCGGGTCGAGCACGAGGTCGGCGAGGAACTGCGAGCGCGTGCGCGCGCGGGCGGCGAGGCCCTCGAGCTGTTCGAGGTCGCGCAGCCGCGCCTGGACGTTGTCGTAGCGCCGCTCGAGCAGCGGCCCGTAGACGCTGCGCACGGCGTGGACCTGTGCCGGCACGCCGGATGGGCCGGCGGCGGCGAGGGTGGCGAAGAGCTCGACGACGGCCGGCCAGGCGGTTCGCGCCGGCTCGGGCACGCGGGCGCCGGCCCACGCCGCCGCGAAATCGCCGGCGGCGGCGCTCAGGCTCTCGAGCAGCGCCGCCGCGGTCTTGGGGCCGATGCCCGGCACCAGGCCGAGCACGCGCAGGCCGGCCATGGCGTCTTTGGGGTTCTCGGAGAGTCGCAGGAAGCTCACGAGGTCCTTGACGTGTGCCATCTCGACGAAGCGCAGGCCGCCGTACTTGTGGAAGGGGATGTTGCGGCGGCTGAGCTCCATCTCGAGCGCCATGGAGTGGTGCTGCGCGCGGAAGAGCACGGCCTGCTCCTTGAGCTCCGTGCCCTGCTCGCGGTGCGCGAGGATGCGCTCGCAGAGCCACTGCGTCTGCTCGTCCTCGTCGCGGCAGGTGGCGAGGACCGGGCGCGCGCCGTCCGCCCGGTCGGTCCAGAGCTCCTTGTCCCGCCGCTCGGCCGCCTCGGCGATCAACGCATTGGTGGCGGCGAGGATCGGCGCCGTGGAGCGGTAGTTACGCGTGAGTGTGACGACGTCCGCGCCCGGGAAGCGCTGCTCGAAGTCGAGGATGTTGCGCACCGTGGCGGCGCGGAAGCCGTAGATGGCCTGAGCGTCGTCGCCGACGCAGGTCACTCCCGTGCCGTCCGGCCGCAGCAGGCTGACGATGTCGGCCTGCAGCGCGTTCGTGTCCTGATACTCATCGACGAGCACGTGGTCGAAGCGCTCGCGCACGCGCGCCCCCCCGGCAGGATCCACGAGGAGGCCGCGCCAGAACAGGAGCAGGTCGTCGTAGTCCAGGACCTGCTGCTCCTCCTTGGCGTCGGTGTAGGCGGCGAACAGCCGGGCCAGGCCTTCTTCGGCCGCCAGGCACCAGGGGAAGGCGGTGTGCAGCACCTGGCTCAGGGGGAGTTGGGCGTTGACGCAGCGCGAGTACACGTCGAGGCAGGTGGACTTCTGCGGGAACCGCGAGCCGCCGCGGCCCAGCTCGAGGCGCGTGCGCGCGACGTGCAGGAGGTCCTCCGAGTCGCCGCGGTCCATGATCGTGAAGTCCGGCTCCATGCCGATGTCCCGCGCATGGATGCGCAGCAGGCGGGCGGCCGCGGCGTGGAAGGTGCCGCCCCACACGCGCTCCGACGCGGCGCCCGTGGTGTAGCCGCGTGCCGCGAGGACCGCCTCGACCCTGCGCAGCATCTCGGCGGCGGCGCGCCGCGTGAACGTGAGCAGCAGGATGCGGCGCGGGTCGGCGCCCCGCTCGATGAGGTGGGCGACGCGTTGCACGAGCGTGGCCGTCTTGCCGGTGCCGGCGCCGGCGACGATGAGCAGCGGACCGTCGCCGTGCTGAGCGGCGGCGAGCTGGTCGGCGTTGAGCTCGACGAGCATGAAGCGTCCTCCTCGGGTGGGCCTGCTCGCAGGCTAGCACCCGGGGCGGACGGAGAGATGGTGTAGAAACGAGCCCATTCGGTCGACAATGGGTCTATGGAAGAGAGAGAGGCGCGGTCGCGAGACCGGCGCTGGCTCCGCGTGGCGGCGGCAGCCGAGATCCTGGAGGTCAGTGAGCACACCCTGCGGCGCTGGGCCGACGCGGGCGTCGTGCCCTGCCGCCGTACGCCCAGCGGGCAGCGGCAGTTCCTGCGCAGCGATCTCTCCAGGTTCCTTGACGGCTGCGCGGAGGGCAACGGCGGCGACCGCCACCCGTCCGCCGGCGCCGGCGACAACGGCGACTCGCCTGGGCCGGCCTCGTGGGACCGTGCCCTCGCGGAGATGGGCCGGGAGGTCGCCCGCACCGATGACCCCGGCACGGCGCTGGAGCTCATCGCGAGCCGTGCCGCTTCGGCGTTCGGCGTAGAGGAGTGCCTCGTCTGCGAGTACGACGAAGGGCTGGACGCCCTCGTCTGCCGGGTCGCGGCGGACGACGTGACGTGGCCGCTCGCCGAGTGGAGCGCGGTGCGTGAGGCGCTCGCCGGCGGCGAGCCGCTGCGCGAAGCGTCCCGGCTCACGGTGCCGTTCGGTCTCGGGACGTCGGCGAACGGCTGTCTGGTGCTCTCCGGTCCCGGCGCGGAGCGGCTGTCGGCCCGCGATCTCGCCCGGGTGCACGACTTCGGCGACCTCGCGGCCGTGGCCGTCCACCGGCGCCGGTCCGACCGGCTGCGGGACGAACAGCGGGCGCACGTGGAGTCTCTGCTGCACGCCGGCCGCAGCATGACGTCCAGCCTGGTCCTGCAGGACGTGCTGGACGCCGTGGCGCGCGAGGTCGTGGACACCTTCGGCGCCGGCTATTGCGTCATCTGGGAGTACGCGGAGGACGAGGACACCCTGCTGGAGCGCGCCGGCTTCAGCACGGAAGACGGCTACACCGTCGACGATGACGAGATCTTGCTGGTGGAACGACCGAGGGAGCGAGAGATCCTCTTCAGCCGCGAGCCGGTCATCGAGACCCTGTCGGACCCGTCGCTGGACGCGGAGAGCCGCGAATCCATGGTGCGCTGGGGGGAGAAGACCTGCCTCTCGCTGCCTCTGCGCTTCGGCGCTGAGACGCTCGGTCTGCTGGTGATCTGCGAGACCGAGCGGGAACGCCTCTTCACCGCGGAGGAGCTGAAGGTCGCGCGAGGGCTGGCCAACCAGGCGTCGGCGGCGGTGCACAACGCACGCGTCTTCCGCGACCTTCAGGAGCGCAACTCCGAGCTTGAGGACCGGGCGCGCCGAGAGCGGCTGCTGAACGAGCTGAGCCTCGAGCTGAGCGCCAGTCTGGATCCGCGCACCGTGCTCGACTCGGCCTGCCGGCGCATCTGCGAGTTGCTCGACGCAACCGGCGGGGAGATCTGGGCGCGGTGTGACGAACAGCAGGTGGAGTGCCTCGCCTCCTGGGCCAACGGGGAGCTCGTGCCCGAATGGGTCGGCCGTCGCTATCCCAACGGCCACTGGGCGGCGACGAGCCTCGCCATCGACTCGGGAGAGACGGTGGCCATCGTCTCGCTGGACGACCCGCGCCTGGGAACGGCGGAGCGCGAGGTCATGGATGAGTGGGACCAGCGCGCGCTGCTCGCCACGCCCCTGCGCGCGCGAGGCCGCATCCTGGGGACGCTCGAGATCACGCAATCCGGCCGCGAGCGTGCCTTCACGGCGCAGGAACTGGCGACCACCGAGGCGTGCGCGCGCATGACGGCGCTGGCCGTGGACAACGCCATGCTCTTCGAGCGCCAGGCGGAACACGCCCGGCGCCTCACCTCGCTGCTCGAAGCGGGGCGGTCGATCACCTCGTCGCTCGACATCCACGAGGTCCTCGCCACGCTCGTGCGCACGGCCGCCGTGTCGCTCGGCTGCGCGGAGGCGCTCATCTTCGAGTACGACGCCGACGCCGACACGATGACCATGCGGTCCGCGTTCCAGGAGAGCCCCACCGTCTACGAGGACCTGGACAAGCCGTACCCGCTCGACGACTACCCCTCGGACCGGGCTCTGCTGGAGGCCGGCGACGTGGTCGTCGAATCCATCTCGGACCCTTCGCTCCCCGACGACGTGCGCGAGTCGATGGAGTTCCACGGGGAGAAGACGTGCCTCACCGTCCCGATGCGGTACGGGGGCAAGAGTCTCGGCATGCTCACGCTCGTGGAGACGGCCGGGGAGCGGGTGTTCTCGGAGTCGGACCTGGAGTTCGCGCTCGGGTTCGCCGAGCAGGCGGCCATGGCCATGCACAACGCCCAACTCTTCGAGAACGTCAAAGGCCTGCACCTCGGCAACCTCCGGGCGCTGAGCTCG
Organism: uncultured Thermoleophilia bacterium; assembly: GCA_903927755.1. Classification (GTDB taxonomy): domain Bacteria; phylum Actinomycetota; class Thermoleophilia; order UBA2241; family UBA2241; genus CAIXSE01. The sequence continues at coordinate 7,253 of CAIYOD010000163.1, forward strand.
GCGCTCACGGCCAAGGACTTCTACACGATGGGGCACACGGCCCGTGTGGCGGCCTACGCCGTGCTGCTCGCGGCGGAGTTGGGCTGGACGCCGCGGGCGATCCAGCAACTCGAAGAGGCCACCTACCTTCACGACATCGGGAAGATCGCCGTGGCCGACCGCGTGCTGCTCAAGACCGGGACGCTCACCGACGAGGAGTGGGCGCTGATGAAGCAGCATCCGGTCATCAGCGCCGAGATCATCGAGGCTCTGCTGGACGATGACTGCGTGGCCGGGGTCCGCCACCATCACGAGCGCTGGGATGGCGGCGGCTACCCGGACGGGCTGGCCGGCGAGGGGATCCCGTTGATCGCCCGGCTCCTCTGCCTGGTCGACTCCTACGACGCGATGTCGTCGCGCCGCGTGTATCGCCCCGCCTTGACGTACGAGGAGTGCGTCGCGGAGATCCGCGAGTGCCGCGGGACGCAGTTCGATCCCGGGCTGGTGGAGCCGTTCCTGCGCGTCCTCGAGTGCATGGCGAAGAAGCGTGACGCGCTGAAGGTGGCGGCCGACGAGGCCGCGGCCCGCATCGACGCGGGCGATCACAGCGTGCTGCGTGAGCCTGAGGACGCGGGGCGCGCGGAGTACGCCCGCGTCCTGCGCATCCTGCGCGAGACGCGCCTCGCGCACTCCGAGGTGCAGACCATGCTGACCGAGGCGCCGGTCGACGAACTGCGCTGCATGATCGTCGTCGACGGCGATGACGACGACGGGACCGCCGTGCCCGTCGGCGAGGTGATCTTCTGCGAGGACATCGAGTTCGAGGCGTTCGCCGGGCGCGACAACCATGCGAACGTGGTGACGGTCGACCGCTGGGGCAGCTGGATCGCGGCAGCGGCGCCCATACGCGCCGACGACGGCAAGGTCGTCGGGCTCGTCGCCGCCAGCCGGTCGCCCGCGGAGGGGCTGCCGGCCGGCGTGCTCGGCAGCGCCGTCAGCGACACGTTCTCGGAGATCATGCACACGGCGGGCGCCAGGCAGACGCGCGCGGAGATCGAGTCGATGACCGACGCGCTCACGGGGCTCTACAACCACCGCCGCTTCCACGAGTTGCTGCGTGACACGGTGGAGGGGGCGAGGGCGGACGACGCCGAGGTGGCGGTGCTCTTCTGCGATATCGACCACTTCAAGCAGCTGAACGACCGGCACGGCCATCTGGTGGGTGACGACGTGCTGCGGCGGGTGAGCCGCATCATGTCGGCGTCCGTGCGCCGCGGCGACGTGGCGGCGCGCTATGGGGGCGACGAGTTCGGCGTGCTGCTTCACGGCGCCGACATCGAGAAGGCGCTCGAGGTCGCGGAGCGGATCCGCGAGCGCGTCGCCGAGCTGTGGGCGGGGCGCGGCGACGCCTCCACGACGATCAGCATCGGCGTCGCCACGCTGGCCGATCGGCAGGACGCCGAAGGCCTGCTGGCGAACGCCGACCGGGCGATGTACGCGGCCAAGGAGGGCGGCCGCGACCGGGTGGTGCGCGCCGACACCCTCGAGGCCGCTCCACCGCGACTCACGTCGCAGCTCTAGGTCTCCCCGGCCGGCCTCGTGACCGCAGGCTCAGCGCGGCTGAGTCAGCGCGGCGGCGCGAACGGACCGGCGGGCACCTGCTGCGTGATGCAGCCCAGTCCGCCGCCGCCGAACGCCGAGAGCTCCGTCGGCAGGCCGACCGGCTCTCGGCCGACGAGCTCGCCGATCTCCCGGTGCATCTCGTCTTCGCCCTCCTCACCGGTGAGCGGCAGGAGGACGGCGCCCTCCACGAAGACCATGTTCACGTAGGGCGCCGGCATGCGGATGCCGGCGCCGGGCCCGCTGACTCCGTCCAGCCCGGCGCCCACACCGCTCACGTACGGCAGGAGCGGCGATTCCACGACCTCGACGCGGCGACCGGCGGCGTCGGTCGCCGCCTCCAGCACCGCCAGGTTCTCCTGCAGGCGCGAGTAGTTCGGGTTGTCCGGCTCGCACGTCTGGGCGAGTACGACGCCGGGAGCCGCGAACTGCGCCACGTCGTCCACGTGCCCCGAGGTCGAGAACGGCCCGGAGTCCTCGACGAGGCCGTAGGGCAGCCAGATGACCTTCTCGACGCCGAGCCACTCCTTGAGCAGTTCCTCGTTGTCGCCGCGGCCGAGGCCGAGGTTGCGGTGGTGCAGGAGGCACTGCTCGGTGGTGAGCAGCGTGCCCTCGCCGTCGGTGTTGAAGGCGCCGCCCTCGAGGACGAACGGCGCCTCGTAGCGCCGTACGCCCCAGGCCTCGGCGATGGCCGCCGGTACCTGCGCGTCCTTGTCGTAGGGCGTGAAGTGCTCGCCCCAGCCGTCGAAGCCGAAGTGGACCATGGCGACCTGCCCCTGGTCGTCGCGCACGAAGATCGGGCCGTTGTCGCGGATCCAGGAGTCGTCGAGCGGGATGGGGAGGAGGTCGACGCCCTCACCGAGCAGCTCGCGCGCCTCGGCCTCCTGTGCCGGGTCCACGACCACGGTGACGGGCTCGAAGCGGGCGATGCCGCGCGCCACCTCGGCCCACTCCTTGCGCGCGTCGTCCATGAGCGGGCCAAAGAGGTCCTCGCGGCAGGGCCACGAGAGCAGCGTGCGCTGGTGCGGCGTGAAGCGCGCCGGAAGACGGAAGCCGTCGGCGCGCGGGGTGGACGTTGCGGCGGGGCCGGGCGTGGCAGTGGTCTGGCCGGGAGTGGCCTGCGTCATGGGGACCTCCGGTCGTGACGCCGGCGAGCAGGGCTCCGCCGGCGTGGGCTCGTCGTGCTGCCGAGAGCCTAGCATGAGCTTGTCGGCCCGTGCGCCTGAGCAATGGGGCTACGGCGGCGGGCCTGCCGTCCGCTTGACGGTCGCGGGAGCTTGACGTACAAGTGAGATGAGAACTATACGTCAGGAGGGACGGTGAACACCAAGCTGACCCTGCGGCTGGACGCGGACCTCATCGGCGCCGCCAAGCGCCACGCCGCGGCCGGCGGCAAGTCCGTCTCCCAGCTCGTCGAGGACTACTTCGCAGTGCTCGTGGCCGTCGACGAACCGGTACCCGCCGCGGTCACGCCGGGCGTCCGGCGGCTCATGGGCATCCTGCGCGACGCATCGCCCGAGGCTGCGGACGAAGAGGCGTACCGCGCCCATCTCGAGCGCAAGCATCTGGGTGGTGCGGGCCGATGAGCTTACGTGTGCTCCTCGATACCAACGTCGTGCTGGACGTGCTCCTCGAAAGGCGGCCGTACGCTGGTCCGGCGTCACAGGTGCTCTCGCTCGTCGACTCCGGAAGGATCGAGGGTGCGGTGACCGCGATGGCCATGACGACCGTCCACTACCTCGTGCAGCGGGCGCTCGGGCGGCGCCGGGCGGATGAGTGCGTGTGCCGTCTGCTCGACATGGTGGCGGTTGCGCCCGTCGATGTGGGGGTCCTGCTTGCGGCCACGCGGACCGGGTTCCCGGACTTCGAGGACGCGGTGGTGTACACGGCCGCGCTGGCGTGGCGGGCGGACGGGATCGTCACGCGGGACGCCGGCGGGTTCCGCAAGGCGCGTCTGCCGGTGTTCGAGGCACACGAGCTCTGGTCGGCGGTCACGCTCGCCGAGGACTGAGGGCGGCGCCGGCGCGCTCGCTCGCCGGTGGAGGCCGCCTGCGCCGGGGTCCGGTGCGTCGGGAGCGCGACCGAGCCCGGGCTGGTCGCAGGAGCCCGAGCGCGCCGCATCGAAGCAGGGGGCGCGGCCCGGCTCCGCAGGGGCGCCGGGCCACGTACGCGAGGAGGCAGCAGCATGACCGACCGCCGGCTCAAGGAGCAGGGGACGCCGGGCGCCGGCGGGGACGCGCCGGCGCGGGGCGATGCGGACGAAGCGGCCGGCGGCCTGACCGGCGGCCTGAGCCGCCGACAGTTCCTGGGAGGGGCCGCAGCGCTGGCCGCCGGGCTGGTGATCCCGGCCTGGCCCGGCGTTGCGGATGCGGCGGCCGGCGAAGAGGGCAGAGAGGGCGGCGCGGGAGCTCCGTCCCGCCGCCCGAACATCGTCATCCTGATGACCGACCAGGAGCGGTACCCGCAGCACTGGCCGTCGGGGTGGGCGCGGGAGCACCTGCCCAACAGGCAGCGCCTCGCGCGCCACGGCCTCACCTTCCGCCGGGCGTTCTGCGCGGCCAGCATGTGCTCTCCCAGCCGCGCCTCCATCTTCACCGGGCTGTTCCCGGCCGAGCACGGCGTCACCGAGGTGCTGCAGTTCGGCACCGACGCGGACGAGACCGACCAGGTCACGTTGCATCCGTCCAGGCAGAACATGGCCAAGCTGCTGCGGTCCGCCGGCTACGACGTCCAGTATCGCGGCAAGTGGCACATCAGCAAGGATCCGAGCGGCACGCTCGCCGTGCAGAGCCGCCGCGACCTCGAGCGTTACCACTTCAAGGGATGGCTGACGCCCGACGCCGGAGGCGACGAGTCGTCGGCGATGTTCGGCGGCGGCACCGCGGACTACGACCGCCTGACGGCGGAGCAGGCCGCCGCCTTTCTCCGCACCGTCAGCCCCCGCTCGTCCACACCCTTCGCCCTGATCGTCTCCCTCGTGAACCCGCACGACGTCATGGGCTGCCCCAAGACCTGGATGGAGCCGAGCTACAGCGACATCAAGCCCTACCACGGCTCGGCCAACTACGCCGCCGACTACCCGCGCTGCGTACGTCAGGACATCGACCTGCCCGCCACCTGGGACGAGCTGCTGCCGAAGAACCACAAGCCTCACGCCCAGTGGCAGTCGACGCTGATGTGGAGCCTCGGCCTCGACCCGATCCTGAACCGGGAGAAGATGCTGGACTACGTCAACTTCTACGCGTACCTGCACCGGCGCTCGGACGAGGACATGGGCCTCGTGCTCGATGCGCTGGAGGACAACGGCGATCTGATCGACCGCACCATCGTCATCCGGCTGTCCGACCACGGCGAGATGGGTCTCGCGCACGGCGGTATGCGCGAGAAGGGCTACAACGCCTACGAGGAGACGATGCACGTGCCGCTCGTCGTCTCGAACCCGCTGCTGTTCCCGCGGCCGGTGCGCACCGACGCGCTCGCTTCTACGGTGGACCTCATGCCGACGCTCGCGACGCTGGCCGACGTGCCGCACCCGCACGGGTGGACGTTCCGCGGGCGCGACCTCACGCCGGTCATCCGCGACGCCGTGAAGCACCCCCACGCGCCGACCCGCCGCGTGCAGGACTCGGTCATGTTCACCACCGACGAGACCATCGGGAGCAAGACGTCGAAGTGGTGGCAGAAGGATCCGATCATCGAGCAGCCCGCCCACATCCGCTGCATCCGCGAGGCCGACTGGAAGTTCGCGATGTACTTCGACCCGCACGAACTGCACAACATGGCCGACCCGGACAACAAGGAGTACTACGACCGCGCCAGGTTCGATGAGATGCAGGAGAAGCTGGCCGCGCGGATGGCCGAGACGCACACGACGCCGGGCGGCGGGCTGCCGGGAGCGCCGCCCGCCTGAGGAGCGTCTCGCGGAGCCGCCGATGACGGTGACGCTGGTCGCATGGCCTCCTATACTGACTCCGACACGATGTGTGGGACGGAGGAGTGGAGGGGACCATGACCCGTCACTGTGGTACGTCTGCGGCGCCACGACCGGCGCCGGTCCCATTCTCCGCGGCGCGCCTGCTCCTGCGCGCGACGCTCCTGTTGGTGGCTGCCGCGGCCCTTGTGCTGCCGGCCGCGGCCGCCGCGGCGCCGAGCGCGAGCGAGTTCCCGGTGTGTACCAACGGCTCAGCCCAGGTCTCGCCGGCGGTGTCCGGGACGAGGGTCGTATGGGTGGACTACCGCAGCGGGGGCGCCTCCGGCAGCTACCCCGACGCCGAGATCTACGCGCGCACCCTCGGCGGCGCCGAAGCCTTGGTCGCCGACACGCCCAACACCTATCAGGTCGACGTCTCGGGCACGTACGCCGTGTGGTTCCAGGGCGTCAGCGCCGTCGACACCGGCGCGGACATCTACGGCATCGACCTCTCGGGCGGCGCGGCCTTCCCGGTGAGCACGGCGCTCGCGGACCAGTATTCCGTGGCCATCTCCGGCAACAACGTCGTGTGGGAAGACACGCGCAACGGCGCCAACGTGAACGAGGACATCTACGGGTGCACGCTGCCCGGCGTGGCGAACTTCCCCGTCTGTGACGCGCTGAAGCAACAGAGGAACCCGGCCGTCGACGGGGACCTCGTCGTGTGGCAGGACTATCGCAACGGCAACTGGGACATCTACGGGCGGCGCCTCTCAGGCGGCGCTGAGTTCCCCATCTGCACGAGCGCCGGCGACCAGACGTTTCCGGCCGTCAGTGGTGACCTCGTCGTCTGGCAGGACTACGTCGGCGGCGCCGCCGGAGAGGACGTCCGAGGCTACGACCTGAGCACGTCCACCGCGTTCGACGTGTGCACGCTCCCCGGCGATCAAGAGGCGCCGGCGATCTCCGGTGACATCGTCGTCTGGGCGGACATGCGAAACGCCCCGTATCCGAGCCTCAACTCCGACATCTACGGCTACGACCTGGCGAGCAAGACCGAGTTCCCGATCTGCATCAACACGTACACGCAGACGGTGCCGGACATCTCCGGTTCCACCGTGGTCTGGACGGATCGCCGCAACGGCAACGACGACATCTACGGCGCGACGCTGAGCGGCGTCACGCCGCCGGCCGTCGCGCCGACCAGCAGTTCTACCTACCCGTTCGCCGCGACCGCGAGCAGCGGCTGGCGCAACAGCGACCAGACGCTGACCATCTCGGCCACCGGCGGAACCCCACCGCTGACCATCAACTACAGCCTCGACGGCGGGGCGACGTGGCAGACCGTCTCCGGCGCGACCGCGAACGTCAAGGTCGGCGCCGAGGGCTCACACCGGTTCCAGTACTTCGCGAGCTGCGCCGGCGCCGCCGAGGTCAAGCACGACGCCGGCTACGTGAACATCGACAAGACCCGGCCGGTGACGACCGCGTACGGAGCGAGTGTGAAGAAGGGCAAGTCCGTGAAGCTCGGCTTCAAGGTCGGCGACGCCTCGCCCGGCTGCGGGCAGGCCCGGGCGACCCTCAGGATCTACCTCGGCAAGAAGCTGAAGAAGACGCTCAAGCCGCCGGTGTGCGCGACGAACGCGAAGACGACTCTCTCGTGGAAGGCGACGCTGGCCAAGGGCAGGTACACGCTCAAGGTGTACGCGACCGACGCGGCCGGCAACGCGCAGAGCAAGGTGGGGAGCGCGAAGCTGACGATCAGGTGATGCCTGCCACGGCGGGGGCGATACGACGACCCTCGCCTACTGCAGCCGGGCGTCCAGCCAGTCGAGCATGTCGTCGATGTGGCTCTGCTCGAAGAAGAGCGGGTCCACGTGGCCGGCCCCGGGGAAGATCCGCAGTGTCACCGCGTCCGGGCCCAGCGTCCGCGTGAGGGCGGTGGCGAAGCGCCGGGACTGCCCGACCGGCACGACGCTATCCGCCGTGCCGTGCTCGACCAGCATCGGCGGGTCATCCGGAGTGATGTACGTGATGGGGTCGGCGGCCTCGACCTTGTCGGGGACCTGCCGCAGCGGTGCGCCCATGTACTGGGAGAGGAACGACTGCGCTCCCTCGGCGCTCGGGCCGGTGAATCCCGCGGCGCGGAAGTCCTGGTCGGTGCGCAGGAATGAGATCGGGCCGTACCAGTCGATCACGGCCTGGAGCCGGTCTGACTGGTCCGCGTCGCCGGGGTGCGGGCCGGCGAGCTCGGCGACGTCGCCGGACGTGCCGGCCAGCGCCGCCAGCGTGCCGCCGGCCGACTGGCCCCAGGCGGCGAAGCGGGACGGGTCGAGCCCGTAGTCGGCGGCGTGCGCGCGGAGCCAGCGGACGGCGGCCTTCACGTCGCTGATGGCCGCCGGGAACGCGGCCTCCTGGCTCAGCCGATAGTTGACACCGGCCACGGCGTAGCCGCGCTTCAGGGCCTCCAGCACCGGCACGATCTGGCCGTCGGCCTTGTCGCCGCTGAGGAACCCGCCGCCGTGGATGGCGACGATCACGGGATACGGCGGCGTGCCCTGCGCGGGCAGATACAGGTCGAGCTTCTGCGCCGCCGAGTCGCCGCCGTAGGCCAGGTCCGTGTGGGTCGCGCCGCCCGAGGCGCTCGGCGCGGTGGACGCGCCGTCGGACGCGCCGCCAGACGCGCCGCCGCAGGCGGCCAGGGCGCAGCAGAGCACGACGAGCACGACGAGCGCCGCGAGCGTCGCCTGCGGCCCGCGCAGCATCGGCAGGCCCTGTCTGGAGCGGCTCATAGCTGATGATAACCGGTCTCAGGCGTTGCCTGGGCTGTACGCGGATAGTGCTCCATCTGGACGTTCGTTCCATGCCCGGGGGCCCCGCCGAGGCCGACGCTCACTGTGAAGACGGCAACGGCGCCCCAGCCGGGCGCGCGACCGAGGGAGCCCCAGATGCGAGTCCTCATCGCTCACAGCAGCAGCGCGGCCCGTGCGGCGCTCGCCGACGCGATCCCACCGGACGCAGGGGAGCCGCTGGAGCTTGTGGCGTGCGCAGAGGGTCACGAGGCGCTCGACGTCCTCCTGGGGGAGGACGCGCCGGACCTCGCCGTCATCGACTGGGACTTGCCCGGGATCGAGGGTCCCGAGATGTGTCGCCTGGTCCGCGACTTCCACCACGGATCCACCACACACGTGATCGTCCTCGCCTCGCGGGCGCACGAGGACACGGCCGACGCCTGGAGGGCCGGCGCCGCCCAGGTCATCTCGACGCCGGCTCCGGCCGCTCTGATCCGCGAGGGCATGCAGCAGGGCCTGCGCGCCGCACGCGAGCGGCGGGCGCGGGCCGAGGCCCACGGTGAGCGGCCGACCCTGGAGGCCGTGTGCACGCGCGAGTCGGACGACGTGAGCGTCGCGTTCTTCAGCACCGACGACGCGGAGCCTCGCCCGGAGGCTGTGGCGAGCGGAGCGTCCTTGCTGCAAGCAGTACTGGCTGAGCGCTGAGCAGCTGAGAGGCGGGCCGCGGCTGCCTTGCCCGGTCTTGTCGCGGCCCGCCCCTGAGCTGCATCCGGCGTTCGAGTTGCATCCGGCGTTCGAGCCGCCCCCGCGCGTTCTGGTCGCACCGTGGGAACAACGGTAGGCTTGCCGCGTCGTTCCCAGGAGGCAGCCGTGAGATCACTCAGCGCAGCCGGGCGCCGCGCACGCAGCGCGCCGGCGCTCCTGTTCGTAGTCATGCTTCTCGCGCTCGCGCCGGCGGCCGCCGGCTGCGACATGCCCAGCACGGGCGGCCTCGGCCAGGTGTACGGCTCGGGCACGCCGGTGACGAAGTCCTACGACTTCACCGGCTTCACCAACGTGACCGTCGACAGCGGCTGCGTCGCGACGGTCGACTACGGTGAGTCGTTTGCCGTCTCCGTGACCGTCGACGACAACCTCGTGGAGGAGCACCTGAAGGTCGAGCTGGACGGCGACACGCTGCACGTTGGCTTGGCCGACCTGTGGCAGTACCGCGACGTCACACTCACGGCAAAGGTGACGCTGCCGCGCCTCACGGGGCTCGAGGTGAGCGGCGCATCCACCGTCTCGGGCGTGATGTCCGGCGACCTCGTGCTTGCTGTGTCGGGCGCGAGCAAGACCTGGCTGAAGGGTGAGGACAAGGTGGCCGTGGACCTGTCCGGTGCGAGCAGCCTGAGCGGCGACGTGTCGGGCGTCGAGCTGAGCGGCGACGTGTCGGGCGCGAGCGTCGTCGACCTGATGGGCTCCGCCGCCAGGCTGCGGCTGGACGTCTCCGGCGGCAGCCACCTCGATCTTCCGCAGCTGATCACCCAGGACGCCGACTTGACGCTCTCCGGCGGCTCGCGCGGCTCCGTCATCGTCACCGGGACGCTGAGCGTGGACGCGAGCGGCGGCTCGCAGCTCGAGTACGCCGGCGATCCGAGGTTGGGCAGCATCGACGTCTCCGGCGGGTCCGCGGTGGAGCCGGCCGGGGACTGAGGGCGCCGCACGTGCAGGCCGGGGAGGACCATCCGCTCCGGTTGAAGCGCACTCAAGCGTTTGGCAGACTCTGCCGATATTCTGTTCGTGCAGATAGACAAAAGCCCCCGCGCACCGCGCCAACCAACTTCCTGAGACCCGCCGCGCCCGGGCCTTCGTGGGCCGCACAGACCCCGTCAGCGAACCTGGGAGCCCTGGACTGATGAGATTCCGAGCCGCAACGATCCTGGTCGTGCTGGCGATCGCCGCCGCGGCCGTGCTGGCCGCGGTGACGGCCGGCCCTGCAAGCGCAACGCCGTCGATGAACTCCACGTGCACGATGTGCCACACCGGCGCGGCGTCGGGCGCCGTCACCGCGACGCCGAGCACGAGCACGCCGGCCGGAGGGGCCGCCTACACGGTCGCGATCAGCATCGGCCTGACCGCGAGCGGCAGGACCGGCTACCACGTCGCCACCACCGACGCCGGCGGGTCGGCGACCAACTGGATCGCCGTGTCCGGCGGTCCCGGCTCGCAGACGTCGTGGACCGCCAACATGACCGCCCCCGCCGCGGCCGGCACGTACTACTACAAGGTGTGGAGCGCGAAGGGCAAGGACGACTCCACCGGCCAGGCGAAGTACGCCACGTACAGCATCACCGTGCCTCCGCCGTCCGCTTCCACCGCCGTTCTCAGCGGTCTCTCGCCCACGAGCGGTCCCGTGGGGACCACGGTCATCATCACGGGTGCCGGCCTGGGTACGTCCGGAGCGGTCGCCGTCGGCGGCATCACCGCGGCGACCAGCGCCTGGAGCGCCACCTCGATCACCTGCACGGTGCCGGCCGGTCTGACGGTCGGCGCCAAGAACGTGGTCGTGACGCCGGCCGGCGGCGCGGCCTCCAACGCCCTTGCCTTCAGCGTCGACGCGCTGCCGGCGAGCGACTCCACGGCGCCGACCACCACCGTCGCCGCTGGGCCCGTCGCGGGCGCGTGGTGCAACGACGTCGTCACGGTCACCTTGGCGGCCGCCGACAGCGGCGGCTCCGGCGTGGCCGTGATCGTCTATCGAGTGGACGGCGCCGCGCCGGTGACGGTCAACGCCTCGAGCGTGGACGTGGCTGTCGGCGCCCCGCAGACGGCTTCGGCCGTCGGCGGTCCTCGCGCCGTGGACGGCCCGCACACCGTCGACTATTACGCGACGGACGTCGCCGGCAACAAGGAGTCCATGCAGTCGCTGACCGTCAACATCGACACCTGCGGGCCGGCGACCCGCGCTCCGCGGCCGGCGAAGGCGAAGCAGGGCCGCACGGTGGCGCTCAAGTACGAGATCCGCGACACCACGCCCAATGCCGGCACCGCCGAGGTGGCCATCACCGTCAGGAACGGGCGCGGCAAGATCGTGAAGCGGCTGCAAGTGGGCCCCAGGGCCGTGAACACCTCCCTGACGGCCGCCTTCCGCTGCACCCTGCGTCCGGGGACCTATCGGTTCTCGGTGCGCGCGACCGACGCGGCCGGCAACCCGCAGGCCAACATCGCCTCGCAGAGGCTGACAGTCCGGTAGGGACGAACGGCAGGTGGGCGACCGGCCGCGGCGCCCCGCGCCTGCGAGCGGCCGCGTCTGCCAGGACTCGCGCGGCGATCCGTCGTCTCGGCGGTCGAGAAGAGGTGTGGTGTTTTCGGGGCAGCACCGTCGTCGGCACCGTGGACGACACCGCGGCGTCACGTACGGCGCCTCCGTAGGGACGCGTTCACCTGCCCGCCGCCTGGTCGTCGCGCGAGTGGCTCCCTTCGGGGTGCTGCGGTACCACGCACGGCACCGCGCCCGGTGCCGCCTCGAAACGGACACACCCCGGGGGAGGCTCTCGGGCATGCCCGTACCGTGGTACCGTCGGTCTCACATGGACTGGGCGCGCACGCGCCCTCCCAGGCAGGAGGTCCGGCATGATCGCACGAGGTCCGGCATGATCCAGCTCATCGAAGGCGCTCCCGAGGGCGTGCTGGCGTTCGAGGCCGTGGGCGAGGTGGATGCGGAGGACTACGAGGACGTGCTCAAGCCGGCCATCGAGGAGGCGCTGGAGGGCGGCAACCGCCTCCGCTTCGTCTTCGAGATCGGCTCGGAGTTCGACCGCTACACGGCCGGCGCCGACTGGCACGACATGACCCTGGGGTTCGCCCACCTCACCGACTGGCAGCGCTGCGCGCTGGTCACCGACCTCGACTGGGTGGAGCACGCGGCCAAGGCGCTCGGCTGGCTGATGGGCGGCCGCCTCAGAGTGTTCGGCATCGACGAGCTCAAGGCGGCGCTGGAGTGGGCGGCCTCGGACGAATGACGGCCGCGCCCGGCAGGATCTACCTGTGCGCTCCTGTGAATGCCCTCGTCGAGGGCATCTACCAGGAGCGCATCCCGCTCACGACGATCCGCCGCCACGGTGACTTCGGCCTCGGCACCTTCGACAGCCTCGACGGCGAGATGGTCCTGCTCGACGGCCACTTCTACCAGATCACCGGCGACGGCCGCGTGCACGAGGTCCGGGAGGACGAGGCGGCCACGCCGTTCGCCTGCGTCACCTTCTTCGAGCCGATCACCCACGACGACCTCGACGAGGAGTTCGACTACGCCGGCTTCCAGGAGTGGCTCCTGGGCCTGCTGCCGTCGCCGAACCTCTTCTACGCGCTGCGCATCGAGGGGAGCTTCGCCGACGTGAGGGTCCGCTCGGTGCCGCGCCAGGAGAACTACCTGCCCCTGGTGGAGGTCGCGAAGCACCAGCCGGAGTTCGTCTTCGACGAAGCGGAGGGCACGCTGGCGGGGTTCTACTCGCCGGCGTTCCTCGAGTCACTGAGCGTGCCCGGCCTGCACCTGCACTTTCTCTCCGACGACCACTCTCGGGGCGGGCACCTGCTCGGGTGCCGCCCGCGCCGCATCCGCGCGAGCGTGCAGTTCATCGCGACCCTCGAGCTGGGTCTGCCGATGAGCCTCGACTACCCGACGTGGGACTTCCGGCGCGACACCGGCGCGGATCTGGAGCAGGCGGAGAAGTAGGCGGCGGCTGACCGGCGGCGGGCTTCGCCGCCGGCCCTCCCGCGGGGAGCGCGGGCTGCGGTCACAGCATCCCGCGCAGCACTGCCGTCCACTTGTCGACGCCCTCGTGCCAGGACCATGGAGTCTCCCTCCGTCGCTTCTCTGCCCGGAGTCTCGCGCCGGCGCCGCACATCTGTCAATGACGGTCGCCGTGACGGCGGTCTATGATGCCGTCATGTCAGCCGAGACGGACTTCCACGCAGCCGCGCGCCTGCTCGCCGAAGGCGACGCGCGCGCGGCCGCCGAGCGCCTGCGCGCCGTCGTCTCCGCGGGCGGTCTCGCGCCCGGGTTCGAGGCGGAGGCGCGCTACCTGCTCGGTCGCGCGCTGGGCGCGAGTGGCGATCGCGACGGCATGGCGCTCGAGTGGAGCCTCGTGCCGGCGCTCGATGCCGCCGCCGAGCGGCGGCTGCCGCTGCTGACCGCGGAGGAGTTCGAGTCCGTCGCCCAGGCCGCCCTGGACGAGCTCCCTCAGGAGTTGCTCGACGAGCTGAACGGCGTCGGCATCATCATCGAGGACCGTCCCTCGCCGGAGATGGCGGCAGACGGCATCGACCCGCGCATCCTCGGCCTGTACCACGGGGTGCCGATGAACGTGCGCTCCGCCAGCTTCGGCGCACCCTACGCGGACACGATCCATCTGTTTCGCGCCAACCTCGAGCGCGTGTGCGCGACGCGCGAGCAGTTGGCCGCGCAGATCCGCGTGACGGTGCTGCACGAGACGGCGCACTTCTTCGGCTACTCGGAGGGCCAGCTGCGGAGCATGGGGCTGGCCTGAGACATCTGCGACCGCAGCCGGCCGTGCGTGCGCTGCACGACAGCGTCCTGCGCGCGCTCGCCCCGCTCGCAGCGACCGATGGCTCGGCGGCGGCGTTCTTCACCTTGCCGGGCGAGCCGCCGGCCAACGCCGCCACCGTGGCCTACGTAGAAGGGTTCGTGCTCGCGCACGCGGGAGAGCACTACACGCCCCACCTGTCGGCGGGCGTGGCGCGCGAGGCCGATGTGCGTCGCCTCGCCCGCGACCACCCTCTTGCCGGCGTCCGAGTCACGCCGGTCGCCGTGGCCGTCGCCCATCTCGGCGACCTCGGGACCGCCCGGCAGGTCCTCAGGCGGTGGCCGCTGCTCGACTGACGGGTCTCGGCCAGGCGCAGTTCGCCGGGCTCAGCGACGGATCTTCATCACGAACGAGGCGCCATCGTGCTTGTTCGCACCGATCCACCCGCAGGCATACAGGTAGCCGGACGGACCCAGGCAGATCGTCTCGAGCCAATCGCTCGACTTGGTGCCCTTGTTGAAGTCGGCCGTCGCCTTCCAGCGACGGACTCCCGAGGCCGAGTACTTGGCGACCAGCGCATCCTCGTTCTGGCCGCGGACCACCTCGCAGTTGCCCCCGACGTAGGCGTTCCCGGCACGATCTGTGGTGATGGCGCTGTACCACGTCAGCCCGGTGCCGCTCAGATGTCTGGAGAACAGAAGCTTGCCGGAGGGCCTCCACTTGCAGATCACGGCACTGAAGCCGTTGCCGACCGAGCTCCCACCGGCGACCCACACGCCTCCGGCGGCGTCGACCGCCAGGTCGTTGGCCATGTCGTCGCTGCCTCCGGCGGCGCCCCACCTGTGCACCCAGTCGCGCGCGCCCGAGGCGGAGTACCGGGCCACGGCGATGTCGCCCGCTCCGCGTACATTCACCCCGCCCGCGACGATGACCCCGCCGCCCCTGGCCGGTTCGACCCGGCTCCAGACATCCGCGTGAGAGGATCCACTCCACGTCTGGTGCCACTGGACCGCGCCGCCGGCGTCTGCCTTGACGAGCAACGCGTCCCGTGCGGCGTCACCTTCGGTCCCGACGGCGTAGCAGTCTCCGGCGGGCGTGACGGCCAGATCGTAGATCTCGGCATCGCCGGAGCTGGTGTAGCGCGTCTCCCAGACGAGGTCTCCCGTCGTCCCGTCCAGCTTGTCGAAGAAGATCTGGTCGGGGCTCCCGGTGTATGTGATGTTGCCGGCGACGTAGACGGAGCCATGGGCGTCGAGCCCGATGGCCACGGCGAAGCAGTCCAGAGCGTCGGACGGCTGGTAGTCGCGCTGCCAGATGAGCGTTCCCTGCTGGTCGTAGCACAGGACCAGAGCTTCATAGGTCGTGTCGTCGCGAGCGGCGTATCCGGCGACGTACACCCTTCCGGTGGCGTCCACGGCGATGTCGGAGGCGGTGTCCTGCCCACCAGCGCCACCGGCCCAGGTGCACGACCAGGCGGGGGTGCTCGAGCCGGGCAGGTACTTTGTGACCCAGATGTCGGAGTCAAGCACACTCGTGACGGCGAAGTCGCCCGCGGCATAGAGCGTGCCGCCGGGGCCGAGAGCGCTCAAGGCGAGCCAGTCGCTGTCGCTGCTGGGGTCCCGCGTGTCGACCCAGGCGAACCGACTGGCGGCCCTTGCGGGCCCGGCGACCGCCGCGGCCAGCAGGCATGCGGCGAGCACGAGTAGGACTGCCGCGGCGAGCGCGGACGCGGGTGCGGTGGTCAGACACCTGGCAGTGCGCATCGGGTCCTCCTCGGGAAGACCCCGCCGGTTCTCCTCCGGCGGCGGCCTTGCCGCTCAGTCTAGTACGGGCGTGGCGGCAACGTGAGCCCGCGATAGAATCCCCGGGCCATGGATCACGAAGAGACCCTCGACCCCCAGGACTGGACGGAGCTGCGCGCGCTCGCGCACCGCGCCGTGGACGACGCAGTGGACTACATGGCGTCCCTGCGCGAGCGCCCCGCGTGGGAGCACGCGCCGGCGCACGTCAAGGCGCACTTCGCCGGTCCGGCGCCGGCGGGGCCGCAGCCCGTGGACGAGATCTACGCCGAGTGGCTCGAGTACGTGCGGCCCTACCAGCTCGGCAACAGCCACCCGCGGTTCTGGGGCTGGGTGCTGGGCACGGGCACGCCGATGGGGGTGATCGCCGAGATGCTGGCGGCGTCCACCGACGCCGTGTGCGGCATCTACTCGTTCGTCGCCAACAACTACGTCGAGCTGCAGGTGCTGGACTGGTGCAAGGAGCTGCTCGGGTACCCGCTCGCGGCCGGAGGGCTGCTCACGAGCGGGTGCTCTGCTTCGAACCTGATCGCGCTGGCGGTCGCGCGGAACGCCAAAGCCGGGTTCGACGTGCGCGAGGAGGGCCTTGCAGGCGCGCCCGTGGGCACGGGCGGCGCGCCCTCGCGCCTCACCATCTACTGCTCGACGGAGGCACACTCGTCGCTCACCAAGGCCGTCGAGTTCCTGGGCATGGGCACGAGCTCGCTGCGTCGCGTGCCCACGGACGACCTGCTGCGCATCGACCTCGAGGCGCTCGCGGGGATGGTCGCGCGCGACCGCGACGACGGCCTGCGCCCCGTCTGCGTCGTCGGCGTGGCCGGCACCACCAACACCGGCTCGATCGACGACCTGCCGGCCCTCGCCGACTTCTGCGAGCGCGAGGGCCTCTGGTTTCACGTCGACGGCGCCTTCGGCGCCTGGGCCGCCATCGCTCCCGAGTCGCGCAACCTCGTGGCAGGGATGGAGCGCGCCGACTCGCTCGCCTTCGACCTACACAAGTGGATGAACCTGACGTATCCCGTCGGCTGCGTGCTGGTCCGGGACGCCGAGGCCCAGCTGCGGACCTTCTCGCTGACCCCGTCCTACCTCGCCCACGGCGAGGGCGAGCGCGGGCTCACCGGGGTGGACGTGCCCTGGCTCTCGGACTACGGGTTCGAGCTCTCGCGCGGCTTCCACGCGCTCAAGGTGTGGATGGCGCTCAAGGAGCACGGCGCCGACAAGTTCCGGCGCGTGATCCAGCAGAACATCGACCAGGCGAGGTACCTCGCCGGCCTGGTCGCGGCCGCGCCCGAGCTCGAGCAAGCGTTGCCGGCGGCGCTGAACATCGTCTGCTTCCGCTACGTGCGGCCCGGCCTCGACGATGCCGCGCTGGACCAGCTCAACAAGGAGATCGAGCTGGAGCTGCAGGAGCGCGGCATCGCCGTCCCGTCCGTCTCGACGATCGGCGGCCGCAAGTACCTGCACGTCGCGGTCGCCAACCACCGCAGCCGCCGCGAGGACTTCGACCTGCTCGTGCGCGAGGTCGTGCGGCTGGGCGCGGAGCTTCCGATCGACGGCTGATCCTCGGGCGCCCCTCGGCCACGGGCCGAGCTCGGCCTTGTGTGCGATGTGATCGCGCGCTGACGAGACGGGCGCTCGGCCGCCCTGCATCGCAGCGTAGGGGAGGGGCCGGGAGAGCGCGTCACGGGGGGCGGGGTACCACGTGCGGCGCACTCTGAACACGGCTAGCCATTGGCTATCCATTTCCATGCCCGAGGCGCCGAGACGCGCAAGATGGGTAGCCGTCGGCTATCCGCAAACGTAGTGCCCTACACCCTCCTTGGGACCGGCGGCCGCGCGCGCCGCCCGGCCGAGCAGCCGAGCGGCCC
>CAIYOD010000164.1 GCA_903927755.1 uncultured Thermoleophilia bacterium
CCTGCGCCGCCGCGTCCGCGTCGTGCAGACACACGTCGCGCACGCCGTGCGCGCGAGCCTGCTCGACGACCCCGGCCGCGCCGCGCCCGGCTGCCGGCCCCACGAGGCGCAGCCCCGGCACCGCCGGCAGCACCTCGAGCGCCTGGCGCCCGATCGAACCCGTCGAGCCGAGAATGAGCAGATGTCGTGAGGCGGCTTCAGTCACGGGCGCAAGGCCACCACGACTGGCCGAGGCCGGACCCAAGGAGAAGCGGTCACTCCCGCGGCAGGCGATCGAGGACCTCCTGCACGGTCTCGCCGGCGGGCTTGCGATGGAACGCGTAGCGCGGCCGCACCAGTGACGGCGGGTAGTCGAGCCCACCGCAGGCTTTCTGCAACTCGGCATCCGTCATGCCGGCCGTGACGAGGTGATGCACAACCAGGGTCGGCACGACCCTGTGCCGTCGATAGAACCTGACCGTCGACTGTGGCAGCGGCGACTCGGCATCGCCATTCGCGATCCAGTACGAGTTCGCGGCGATGCCGCCGCCCCAGAACAAGTAGTAGCCGCAAGATTCGTAGAACACCAGGAGCTCATCCCCCGGCAGCGCCTGCGCAGCGAGGTCGGTCGAGAACGCCTTCAACACCTGGTACCGCACGGGCGTGATCACCACGCCACGCCACGGACCGAAGTCGCAGCGCTTTGTCAGACTCGAGTACGGGATCTCGCGCTGCTGGAACTGGAACTGGAACACGACCGTGACCGCGGCTACTGCGATGAGCACGCCGAGGGCGAGCCACGGCTGCCGGCGAGCATCGGCGCCTCGACCCTCCGCGATCACAGCTGCCCGCGCCGGACCCGCGACCGCCTCCAGAGCCCACGCCACGAAGACACCACTCGCCATGAGCCCTGGGAGCAGCCCCACGGGCGCGTTCACGTAGCCGGCGGCGCTGGTGAACGCGGTCGTGGCGCCGGCGATCACCGCAGGCGCCCACACCCAGTAGAGCAGCCGGGCCCCGGCCTCCCGCTTCTCGCGCGGCACGAACAGGTACAAGTACGGCGCGAGCAGGACGTAGACGATCACGAGTCCGCCCGAGTCCAGCAGAGGGCGCTGCCCGGCGAGCCACAGCGCCACCGGCAGCGCGGCGAGGAGGACGCGCCCGACGCGCGGCCAGCGCGTGAAGACAAGGTAGACGAGCAGGGCCGCCACGACGAGATACGGCCGCGACCAGAGAAACCGCAGAAAGCCTTGGGCGACACCATAGGCCTTGTCGGCGCCGCCCAACTGGTCCAACTCGTCGGCCACCGACATGGTGTAGGCCCAGGACCCTTGCAGATTCGCGAGGCCGAAGCTGAGAGTGAGCAGGCCGACCGGAACGAGCACGACGATGCCCCCCAGGACCCAGTAACTGATCGCCCGCCAGGCTGGATGCCCCGTGGGCGGGCCATCCGGGTCGGGCGGCCGCGCGAACGCAAACTCCGCCAACATACCCACCGACCGTCTCCCCATGGCGAGAGCCATGAGGACGGCGTAGAAGGGCATGACGAACAGCAGCGTCGGGTACGCGACCACGGCCAGGCCATAGGCGACGCCGGAGGCGAGAGCCCAGGCGCGGCCGCCGCTCCACGTCACGACCGCGAGGCCGAGCGCCGCGCCCAGCGTCAGCAGCGCGGCGCCCATCGTGTTGTAACTCAGCTGCGGCGTCTCCCAGTGGATGAAGGTCACGAAGACGAGCGCCACAGCGACGGAGAGCTCCCAGCGCACCAGGCGACGCAAGACGACGAACACGACCACGGCGACGCCGATCATGAGCAGCAGGTAGAGGTGCCTCGTGTAGAGGACGAGGCCCGTGACGTCGTAGTCGCGGAGCACGCCGAAGATCTTGACGAACGGATACGAAAGGAAGCCGCTGACCTGGGCGAGGTTCTCCTCATCCACGAACGGCGTATCGCCGAGGGCCCACCTCCAGGGCACGAGGATGTAGAAGCTCTCGTCTTGCAGGTCCATCCCGAGAAAGAGACGCCGCCAGGTGAGGATGACCCCGGCGACCGCAGCCGCGAGCGCGGTGGCGCCGAAGAGGACGGCGGACGCAGAGCGGACGCCGCGCGCTTCGCCGTCCGAGGAGTGCGAGACGCCAGCGTCGGCGTCGGCTTCAGTCGAAATTGATGCGCTCCTTCTCGATCACCAGCGGGCGATGGTACACCTGTGTGTGGATCGACCCGATGTACTCACCCAGCATCCCGATGAAGAAGAGTTGCACGCTGGCGAACAGATACACACCGATCACCAGCGGAGCCAGGCCGAGCTCGAACGTGTCCCACATCGTCAGCTTGAGGATGAGATAGACGAGCGCCACCAGGAGCGCCAGCAGCGACGACGCGAACCCGGCCATCGCCGCCAGGCGAAGCGGGACCTTGCTGTGGTTGGTGATGCCGAGCATGGCCATGTCGTACAGCGTGTAGAAGTTGTTCTTGGTGATGCCTCGATGTCGCGTCGGCTGGGTGTAGAGGATCTCGGCGCGCTCGTAGCCGAGGTCGCAGATCAGCCCGCGGAAGTACGGATACGGGTCGTCGATCTCGCGGAGCGTGTCCATGACGACCCGGTCGTACAGCCCGAACCCCGTGAAGTTCCGCACCAGTGGAACCTCGCTGAGCCGGTCGACGAGCCGGTAGAACATGCCGCGCAGGAAGAACATGGCGCGCTTCTCGCGGCTCTCCTGCTTCACGCCGACGACGACCTTGTAGCCCGCCTCCCACTTGGCGACGAAATCGCGGATCATCTCGGGCGGGTCCTGCAAGTCGGCGACGATGCTGATCACCGCGTCGCCGCGCGCCTGCAACAGCCCGTGGAACGGCGAGCGGATATGGCCGAAGTTGCGCGTGTTGACGATGACCTTGACTCTGCGGTCCTCGGCGCAGATCCCGCGAAGGATCTCGACGGTGCGGTCCGTCGACGCATTGTCGATGAATACGTGTTCCCAGGTGTAGGGCTCATCGCCGCGCGGGGGCAGCGTCTCGAGTACTTCGCGTACCTGACGATGCACCTCGGCGACGTTCTGCTCCTCGTTGAAACACGCTGTGACCACACTCAGCATGGGCACGCCGATCACATCCTTCGTTCCTCGGGCACACCGTACACCACGCACTCGAACGAGTCGTGGCGATGCGCCCTAAGGTAGAGCGCGTAACCGTCGGTGAGTTCGGCCACCAGCCTGGGCAATTCCCATAAGTCGCCAGGACGATGATAGGCGGAAATAGCGAGCAGGGGTCTCTGCTCGCGAAGGAGAGCGCGCGCGCCGAGGAGCGTCGCGGCCTCGGCTCCTTCAACATCCATCTTGATGTACGTGACCCGCTCACCGCCGAGAACATCGTCCAACCGCGCGCACGGCACCGACACGGCCTCTTCGGCGTCGTACACGCCATCTACCAAGGCCGCGGTGCTGGAGGCCCCATCGCCGCCGGCGAAGACGCAGACTCCGTTCTCGGAACTGGTCGCGAGGCGGTGAACGGCGACTCGGCGACCGACGTCGTCGCCGAGCTCGTCGATTGTGCGCAGGAGGACTTCGTGGTTGTCGGGGTCGGGTTCGAACGCGTGGATCGTCGCGAACGACGGCATCCTGTGCACCAGATCGACGATAGTGTCGCCCGTGTACGCCCCGCAGTCCACGAAGGCCTCGTCCTCGCGGAGGCGGACCACATCACACGGGAAGTACTGGTCCGGCTGCACGGCGTCGATCTCTGCGAAGTCGCCGGAGACCCGCCAGGCTATCTGCCCAATGTAGATCGTCATCGAAAGGTCGTCGGCCCAAACGCGCGCCTGTTCGAGGATGGAGTCGCGAGCGGCCAGAGTCGTAGTCGGCAGCGATGCCGCGTACTGCGGGAGGAGCGGCCCTCCCAGCGCGCGGACGATCTCCAGCCAAGAAGACACTCTGTGACAGCCCATCGCCTCCAGCCTCGCCCTGCTCTGCACAAACGAGTGGTCCCCGTTCCAGATCGCGACGACGAACAGGGCGTCCCCGCCCCAGCGACGCGCCGCGTCCTCGTGAGACACGACGGGCACGCCGAGCAGCCTGCTGCCGTGCAGTGCCCTATTGTGGTCGGCGAAGGCGATGACCGGCAGCGACCTCTTGAGCAGTTCGGCTCCGAGGCGCCGACCGAGTCCGCCCGCGCCGACGAGAACGACGGGAGGCGCGGTCGCGGATGTCAGCGCGACCGCCAGCCGACGCTCTCTCTCGCGTGCTGGTGCCGCCCCCTCGGCAAGCACGGCGTCCAGCTCGGGGACGCGCCCTGCGATCGGTGGGTGGTCGAGCGGCTGCATCCCCTCAATCCCTTTCTGCGGTCATCTCGTCAGTATCGCTGTCACGCCGGAGTTGCTTCCCCTTTCCCCGCGCCCCCGCTCCGAAGCTGTAGTACTTGTGGCCCACGTAGCTCGCCACCACCACTCCGGCCGTGAACACCGCCTGGATCACGTATGCGTTCACAGGCAGGGCTCTCGAGGCAAGAGGAAAGAAGATCAGATTCACCGCCATTGTCACCAGATAGACAATCGAGAATCGCGGCAGCTCGTACAGCACCCGGCCGTGGCTCCGGAACACGACGTAGCGATAGCCGAGATACGCATTCGCGATGGAGACCATATACGACAACACGATGATGACGGCATTGCTGAGCGCGCCGTTCAGCAGGTAGTAGAGGACGGCGAACACGCCGTAGCCGAAGAGGGTGTTCCAGGCGCCTATCGCGAGATACAGCAGCTGCTCTCGATAGCGCTGGAACCGGCACGGGATCAGACGATCGGCCGCATGTTGAACCCAGAGACGACGCGGGTGGACCTCGTCCTGCTCAGGCGCGGCCGGAGCCGTGCCCCCTGCCGCTCGGTGAGAAGACAAGACCGGTCACCGCGTCCAGGCGGCAGGCGCGCGCCCGAGAATCGCCGGCACCTGCTCGACGCTCGCAAGTACGCGCCCAAGAGGATCCTCGGAGGCATCCGGCGGCGTCGGGAGCTTCACCCCAGCTCCGGGAGCAGGAACGTACGCCCATGCACACCCGCATCGCCTGGCCATCCCGATGTCGCTCGTCCATGAATCGCCCACGACCAGGATCTCGCGCGGCGCCAGACGGTGGTCCGCGGCAGCCCACTCGAGCATGAACGGCTCCGGCTTGCCGACGACCGCGTCCGCACTGCGCCCGCACTGCGTCTCCACGAGCGCGAGCACGCGGCCGCAGCCGGGCTTCGCAACCCCCGAGGGCCCCGGATAAGTGAGGTCGCGATTGCAGCCGACGAGCATGCACTCTCTCCGCGCCACCCTGACGGCCAGGGCCGCGGGCAGGAGCCGCGGCTCATCCCCCACCGCCTGCCTCCGGTCCAAGCCCACTACGACCGCGTCCGCCTCCCCCTCGTCCCGGACGACACGCATGCCGGCAGCGGCCAGCTCCGCGCCGAGGGCCAGCGTCCCGAGAACCCACACACACTCGACGCTCTGGGCGCCGAGCCAGCGGGCCGTTACGGCCGCAGAGGAATACACGGCGTCGAGAGCCGCGGGAATCCCGATACCGACCAGCGCATCGCCGATTTCCCCCCGCGTCCTTCCCGACGCATTGGTCAGATAGAGCGCTTGGCGGCCAGTCGCACGGACCTCCGCCACCGCCTCAGAAGCTCCGGCCACCACCTCGCCGGCGAGCAGCAACGTGCCGTCCAGGTCAAACGCGACCGCGCGGATTCCCTCGATCTGCCGCAGCGCACCTGTGTCGCGCGGGCTATTCGTAGCGACCCCCCGCCGCCTCGATCATGCGATCGTAGCGGCTCTGGAGCATCTCGATGCGAGCATGGTCCTCCTCGAAGATACAGCCGTAAAAGTCGCGCTTGTTCTTGAGCCACATGAGCTCGAACCCGACGGCCTTGAGGATGCCCTTGTCGGCCTCGCCCCCAAGGCCTTCCGGACACGCGAAGACGACCTTGCGGGTCTCGTACCGGTCGATGCAGCGCTCGGGCAGACGGCGCATGAAATCCAGCGTTGCCGCCGACACCCCGCCTCCGAGCGCGCACTCCATGTCCAGCGCCTTGGCGCGCGTGAACAGCCTGGCCGCGACCTCGAAGACCTCGTCGCTGTTGATGTCCTCACGCGTTAGACCCATGGAACCGCACATGTCGACCCTGCCGAGGACGATGCCGTCGAGTTCGCGGACCTCGTCGAGTTCCAGCATAGAATCGAAGTTGGCCACACCGGTGACCGTTTCGATGTTCACGCAGAACGACACCTGATCGCGTTCGTCTTCGGGAAACGCGAGCTTGACCGCCATGAGGAACTTGTGCAGCGCCCACGGCGACTCGACCATCGGGCCCACCACGCGGTCCACCCCGATCACCCGCGCTTCGTACATGTCGCGCACGGCCTCGCACCCACCGACCTTCATGGTCAGCCCGAGGCCTGCGGCGGAGATGACCTCCTTCAGCCGGATGGCCTCCTCGAGGCGAGTACCCTCCGCCTCGAATTCCGCCTTGACGCCGATGACATGGTGGTTCTCCCGCAGATCCTGCAATTGCTCGACCATCTTGCGTTCGAGTTCGTTCATCACTTCACCTCTCTTCGGCCGCGTACCGCGGCCCGATCATGTTCTGAGCGAACTCCTCAGAGCTCAGGAACGGGAACATGTCCTCCAGCGGCTTGGACACGAGACGCCCATCAGGAAGCCGCTGCGCGATGACCTTGGGCGTGAAGGCCCGCTCAGGATCCATGGCTACATCCACCAGCGCCGCTCCCTCGCTTGCGAGGGCGGCCCCGATGGCCTCGTCGAGCTCGTCGTGGCGGGTGACTCGGGTCGCCTCGATGCCATACGCGCCCGCAACGGCGACCATGTCCGGGAACGTGAGACCACTGCCCGGCCCCTCGCCCACCCTGTAGCCGTCGAAGATGTTGTCCTGCGTCTGCCGGATCGAGACATAGCCGGCGTTGTCGAACACGAAGATCTTCACCGGCAGACGATGCTGCGCAATCGTCTGCAACTCCTGGATGTTCATCTGTATGCTCCCGTCTCCGGCCAGGCAGACCACGCGCCCCGGCGGAGTGGACGGCGCGGCGTCCCCACGGCGCGCGAACGCAGCACCGACGGCGGCTGGGACATCGTAGCCCATTCCGGCCGTGCCCGAGTTGACGAGCAGGCGTTGGCGGCGCTTGAAGGCGAAGGCCTGGATCGTGATCACACAGGCCGAACCATTCGCGCACACCACAAGGTCTCCTTCCTCCAACTGCGCCGACAGTCGCTCAACGAAGACATACGGGTCTATCGGCGTCGCACTGCCCCGGGCCTCAGGCAGCATCACCGGGTAGCGGCGACGGCGCTCCAGACACCACTCGATCCACTTGGCATGGGGCTCGACGGGCTCTCGTGCGGCCAAGCGTGCCAGTTCCTCGAGGAAGAACCGCACGTCCGCCTGCACCGCCAGGTCCGGGAAGACCGTCGGCTTGGCGAGCTCCGCTTCGTCGATGTCCACGACGATGCGATAGGCATGGTGGGCGAACGCCGCGAACTCGTAACCCACCTGCCGGACGTTCAGCCGGCATCCCAACACGAGGGCGAGGTCCGCGTTCTGCAGCGCGAAGTTCCCCGCCCGATCGCCGACGCTCCCCGGCCTTCCGGCGAACAGCGGATGACCGTCCCACAGCAGGTCGCAGGCATTCCAGGCTGTGCACACAGGCACGCCGAGCGCATCGATGACCTCCAGGAGAAGGTCGTGCGCTCCGGTCAGGCGCACTGCCCCGCCGGCCAGGATGACCGGATGCTCCGCCGCGCGGAGGCGGTCGAGTGTCTCGCGCGCCGCGGCTCGTGCGGCCTCACGGTCGAAGCGGCCGCTGAGGGCCCCCGGCGCCTGGGCGGCCGGTTGGATGGCAGGCCACGGTTCAAGAGCAGGGCCGGGTGGCCGCGGTACCTGCTCATGGGCGCCAGACCGCCCGGTCGTCTCGGCGCCTTCCGTCTCGTCCTCGAACTCGGCCGGATCGAATCCGAACAGACGGACCGGATCCACTTCCGCCGCCTGGACGTCGAGAGGGAAGTCCAGCCACACCGGGCCCGGA
The DNA here is from genome assembly GCA_903927755.1 of uncultured Thermoleophilia bacterium. Taxonomy (GTDB): domain Bacteria; phylum Actinomycetota; class Thermoleophilia; order UBA2241; family UBA2241; genus CAIXSE01. The sequence goes on from CAIYOD010000164.1 coordinate 8,053, forward strand.
CGGCCATGCGTGGCCAGCCACGCGGCTTTCTCGAAGTGATAGCGTGCGGTGGCCGGATCGGTGACCGACACCGCATACTTCGTAATGGGGGCGACCAGGCGGACGATGTCCGCCTCTTGGTCGCCCAGTTGGCGCAGCGGAAGTCCCGTGCTCGCGACGGTCGTGTCGCGCCGGACCTGTCCGGACACGCAGAGCCCTGCGATCGAGTCGTGCCACTGGCCGAGGACGCCAGTGATCGCGTTCGTGCCCCCCGGGCCGGTGGTGACGCAGGCCACACCGATGCCGCCCGACGTCCTGGCATAGCCCTCGGCGGCGATCGTGCACGCCTGCTCATGATGGCAGAACACCAGGTCAAGGTCGTCCCGCCGTCCGAGGGCGTCGTCAAGATGCATGGCGCCGCCGCCGGTCACAAGGAAGACGTGATGTACGCCCAGACCGGCGACTGCTTCGGCCACATAGTCAGCGACTCTCAAGATAGCCTACCTATCGGTTTCAAAGGCGGAGACCTCGAGAGTATCCAGCCGGCCGGCGTACCAAGACAGGAGGCGGGAGACACCCTCCTCCGTCGTAGTGAAGGAAACGGCCGGCAGGGCCTCCGCGAGCTTCGCGCCGTCGCCAGAATATTCGTCACCGGCGCCCTGGTCCCTGACCACCACGGGCACGTCTCGGCCGGAAACGCGGATGACGAGGTCGGCCAGCTCACGCAGACTGACCGGATCTCCAGGAGTCACGTTGTAGGCCCCAGGGGGCAGCCCGGACGGACCGCAGTCGAGCGCGCGCTCAACGACCGCAACGAGATCATCCACCCAGACGTAGCTGAATCGCCGATCCTGACGGAGCGTGACCGGCATGCCGAGAAGCGCCTTGCAACAAGCGTTCGAGATGAACCTGATCGCGTAGTCCTCTCCCGGCCCGTAGACACCGAAGGGTCGCAACTCGACAGCGTTGTGATCGTTGGCCAGCCAGAGCGCCTCCACATACTTCGAGAACCCATGCTCATCTGCTGGCACCCGGTCGCCCAGAGCCTCTTCAGGGACGCGCACCACGGGGCGCTGGGCGCCGTAGACCGCTCCCGAGCCCAGCACCACCAAGCGTCCGAAGGCGTCGCGGCAGCGGACGAGACTGTAGAACTGCCTGAGGTTGCGCTCGGCGAGGTGATCCCGGTCGGCCGCATTGCGATGCCCCGGCTTGACGGCCGCGTGGACGACAGCGTCAACCGGGTGCGCGGCCAGCCAGCGCCGGACTGCGTCTGCATCGACCAGATCGAGCTCCGCATGTGTCGGTGCAAGGACTCCATGGACGGCGCTCAGACCAAGGACGAGGCGTCGGCCGATGAAGCCGCTCCCGCCCGTCACCAGCACTCTCACGCTCCCACTCCCTCCTCAGCGTCCGCCCGGATCCACGATCGCCTCCTGGTCGCCCCGTCTGTGAGGACGGCAACCAGGAGCAATGCAAGGAGCACAGGATACAGTGCGGTCGACCAGCTTGCCGTGATGCCGAAGCGGACGTAGTCGAGCGGCACCAGGAGAAGCCCGAACACGACGGCATACAGCCGCCCCCGTGACGAGCGCATTCCCCAGGCGCCCACGAGCGCCAGCGGCAGGTAGAGATGGACGAGTGTGTAGTCGTGGCTCTCCAACGGCAGAAGGAGAGCGCACACGATCAACGCCGTGAGCTTTCTCCACGCCTCGAGATCGTAGAGCAGCAGGCGAAGGAAGACCAGCGCGAACACCCCCAGCGCAGCCACCAGGTACAGAGGGGGTATGTGCACCATCATCTGCAGCGCGTAGCCCGTGGCGCGGTCGATGAACAGCACGAGGCCGTGGAGCGTGTGGCCGTGCTGAAACCCCCACTCGAGCCCACTCTGTCCGGCATGCCCCCTCAGCGTCGCGACAGTGTCCTTCAGGACCTCGGCGAAGCCTAGTCCTGAGATCGCCGCCAGGCTGACGGCGGACACGATGGTCACGATCACGGAGCCTGCCACGGCAAGCGCGAACTGCCTCCACCGCCGGTCGCTCAGAGGCAGCACCAGCAGGACGACCCAGTAGTACTTACCTGCGATGGCCAGCGCGAGCGGCAGCCAGGCCCAGCCCGAGCGGCGCACGTAATAAAGGTAGACGAAGGCGGCGAGCAACACGAAGATCAGCATCTCGAGGTTCGCGCGGTCGACGAGAAACAGGACCGGGTACGAGAGGATGCAGAAGACCAAGACGTAAGCGTCGCGCAGACCCCGCGGGCCCAGGCGAGCAGTCACGCCGTACCAGAGCGTCATGACGAGCACGCAGGCGAAGAGAACTGTGACCGCAAGCCACGCCGGCAACTCGGGCAGCACCGCCAGCCCGCGCGTGACCATGTGCAGGAATCCCGAGTAGACGATGTTCGAGTCGCCGCCCCTGCCGTACCGCAGGACGTTTCCGTACACTTCCAGGAAGTCGCCGAAGCGATCCTCCGGCCGGAACAGGAACGTGGTGCTGGGCCAGCGCCGGTCCGTGAAAGCGGCGATGGCGCCATGGTAGGCGCCGCTCGCCAGTGTCCCCACGAAGACGATGACGCCGATCAGCCGGACCTCGACGCCGCCGTCACGCTGAAGATCGCTGAGGTCATCTCCGCGCAGGAACCCTCGAAGCGCGCTCATCGTGTCCGCGGCGGCGTCGCTGATAACTCGGCAGCAGACGGGCGTGCCCGATCCACGATCGCCAGCGCCGTCAAGGCGATCATTGCCAGCGGATAGACGATCACCGAGATACTGATGCCGTCGGCGTAGAGCGCGAAATAGTGATAGTCCACGGGAATGAGCAGTACGCCGAACAGGCCCACGTAGACGAGATCCCAGCGCGACACACGCGGGGAGTTGATGAAGAAGACGATCGGGAAGTAGAGGTAGATCAGCGTGTAGTCCGCCGAGACGAACGGCAGCAGCAGCGCCGGCACGATGCTCAGCAGGACCCGCTTCCAGCGCTCCGTCTCGCGAAACACGACGTGGATGGCGATGCACACGAAGATGAGGGCGACAGCGACCTCATACAGCGTCATCTGCCAGTCGGTGTTGGCCGCTCCCGACAGGAAGCCCGGCACGCGCAGGAGCCCCCACAGCGTGTGCCCATGCTGGATGCCGCCGCCGCCCATCACCATCATGTTCTGATAGACGGCGCGGCCATTCGAGCTCATCTCCCAGAAGCGCTGGGGCCCGATGTGGCCGAGGGCGGGGACGAGCAGCGTGCTGACGGCCGTCATACCGATGGCCAGGCCCACGGTCTGCGCCAGAGTCCGGTAACGGCGCTCGGCAAGGAGCAGAAGGAGCAGAGTGGCCGGATACAGCTTGAAGGCGATCGCGGCGGCCAGGAACACAGCGGCAGCCCACGACGACCCGCGAACGTAGAGAGAGTAGAAGAAGCCCGCCAGGAGGACGAAGAGCAGCATCTCGAGGTTCGCACGATCGAGCACCCACAGCACCGGGTAGGCAAGGACGATGAGGACGAAGCCGTACTGAACCTTGGTCAACGTGTGCTCTGTACAGTCGAGCACCCATCCACGAAGCATCAAGACCATCGTGAAGAGAAAGGCCAGGATCATGGCGGCGAATCCGACACGCATCGGAACGATGGTCGCGGCGAGCGTCGTGAGGATGGCGAAGGGGAAGTAGACCACCCAGATAGCCTCGCCCCTCAGGAAAGCGAGCGCGGCGAGGTACGGGTTGTCCCAGTCATTGAAGTGGTCTTCCGGACGAAACAGGAACGTCGAGGACGGATACCCGTGACCAAGGTAGAAGGCCTCCCTGTAGTGGAAGACGATGGACAGGACAGTGCCGACAAGGAGGATCGTCACCAGGACGCGGACGCGACGGGCCTTGGCTTCCCGCTCCACGAGCACGTCGCTGCCCATTCCGGGAGCCGCGACGGTCGACCGCACGCTCTGCCTCACAGGAACCTGTCTCTGACCACGTAGTTCGGCCTCTTCCTAACCTCCTCGTTGATGCGCCAGACGTATTCGCCGATCACACCCAGCATCACCATGATGAGCCCGCCCACAAGGAGGATGGCGATCATGATCGGGGCCCAGCCGGTGAAGGGCGTCTCGCCGAACGCCCACCCCACGGCGATGACGATGCTGTAGACAAGCCCGCACACCGCGGTGATCATTCCGACCACCGAGATGAATCGGATCGGGAGGAACGAGGCATCGAGGATGGCGTCCAGAAAGACCTTGAGCTTCTTCGAGAAGTTGTACTGCGACACCCCGATCGTCCTCTTCATCCGGACGTAGGGAATGAAGCTGGTCCGGTAGCCCGTCCAGAGAACGTCACCCTGGAAGAACCGGTGCCGGACGTCGATGGAATTGAACGTGTCCATCGCTCGTCTGTCCATCAGCACGTAGTCGAAACCGCCCCTGGGAATCTGCGGGATCGAGATCCGCAGCATCCCGTAGGCCAGCCGAGACGCCACCTTGGCGAGCAGAGGATCGGAGCGATCGGTACGGTGGCAGATCACGATCTCCGAGCCGGCCTGCCATTTCTCGACCATCTCGGGAATCAACTCCACCGGGTCCTGGAGGTCGGCGGAGATGTTGATGATCGCGTCGCCGGTCGCCTCCCGGAAGCCGGCGAGCATGGCCGCCATCTGGCCGAAGTTCCTCGTGAAGCTGATCGCGGTGACCTTCGGATCCTGCTCCCTCAGCGCCAGGATCTCCTGCAGCGACCCGTCCTTGGAGCCATCGTCCACGAACACGAACTCGTACTCGTACTCACTCAGGGCCGTCCCGAACAGCGATCGGATGCTCTCGTAGGTCTTGCTGATCGCACCCTCGTTCTGAAACACGGCTATCACGAACGAAACCTTCACCTGGTCCGCCTTTGCTCTCACCATCTTCGCCACTCGGCCAACGCTTCCCGAAGTCGATCCGGACCGGATCTCCGCCACAGGAACAAGCCTTGGACTGCTTCGACAGGACCCAACGGCATCCCCCCGCGAGACGGAATGGGCCGGGGACCGCGCGCCGGCGCCGCGAGTATACTAGTCTCCACCTGCGACGGAGGCCCGCGGGTGACTCCGGGAGCTCGCGAAGGGTGTCGGGGCCGGACTCGGAACGCCAGGGATACCGATGAATCAATCAATGTCCTACTACTCGCCTGATGAACTCGACGGCCTCGGCTTCGCCTCGTGCGGAAGCGACGTCCTCGTCAGCCGGAACGCCGCCATCCATCGCCCGGACAGGGTCAGCATCGGGGACCACGTCCGCATCGACGACTTCGTCGTCCTCACGGGCGGCGACGACGCGCTGGTGGCCATCGGCAGCTACGTCCACATCGCCGCTCACGCTGCCCTCTTCGGAAGCGCCGGCCTGGTGCTCGAGGACTTCGTGGGCGTGTCCGGGCGCGTGTCCCTCTACTCGACCACGGATGACTACGGTGGTGACGTCCTCACCAACCCCACGGTCCCCGCTCGCTTCAAACGCGTGATCCGGGCGCCGGTCGTGCTACGGCGCCATGTCGTCGTCGGCGCCGGAAGTGTCATCCTGCCGGGCGTGACGATCGGCGAAGGCAGCGCGACGGGGGCTCTGACCCTGGTCAACCGCGACCTCGAGCCTTGGGGCATCTACGTCGGGGCTCCTGCGCGGCTCCTGAAACGCCGTTCAGCGGGAGTGCTCGAGCTCGAGGCGGAGCTTCGCGCCTCCGACGAGGCAGACGCGTAGCGGCACTGCGCTGATGTACCAGCGAGGATCCTGACCAACGACTCGTGATGAGGGGACCGACGTGAGCACAGCTGAGCTGGCCATTCTGGGGGGAGAGCCCGAGTTCGCCGAACCGCTGCACGTCGGGAGACCGAATCTGGGCGATACCGGCAAGTTCCTTGAACGCGTCCGAGGCATCCTCGACGCGGCCTGGCTGACGAACGACGGTCGCTGCGTCAGGGAGTTCGAGGAGCGCATCGCCGACCTCGCGCACGTCGAGCACTGCATCGCCATGTCCAGCGGCACGGCGGCCCTCGAGATCGCCAGCCGGGCGCTCGGCTTCTCCGAGGAGGTCATCATCCCGGCGTTCACGTTCGTGGCCACGGCACATGCACTGATGTGGCAAGGGGTGCGGCCCGTCTTCTGCGACATCACTCCAGACATCCACCACATCGATCCTGCGGCGATCGAGCCACTGATCACCCACCGCACGACCGGCATCATCGGCGTGCACCTCTGGGGGCAACCCTGTGATGCCGCCGCCCTCACGCAGGTGGCGAAGCGGCACGGATTGAAACTCATGTTCGACGCCGCCCACGCGCTTGGCGTGGAACGGGACGGCCGCCATGTAGGAGCGCTTGGAGACTGCGAGGTCTTCAGCTTCCACGCGACCAAGTTCCTGAACACACTGGAGGGCGGCGCAGTAGTCACGAACGACGACCAGCTCGCAGAGAAACTCCGCTTCATGCGGAACTTCGGTTTCTCAGGCGAGGACTGCGTCGCGCACCTCGGGACCAACGGCAAGATGAACGAGATCTCGGCCGCGATGGGCCTGACCCTGCTCGACCAGTACGACGACCTCATCTCGGCCAACAAGACGACGTACCAGGCGTTCGCCGACGAACTGCCGAGCGTCCCGGGGCTTCATGTCATCCAGTACCCCGACGACGGGCGCTACAACTACCAGCACGTGGTCGCCATGGTGGACGAAGCGGAGTCTGGACTGAGCCGAGACCGCATCGTTGCCGTGCTCCGCGCGGAGAACGTGCTCGCGAGGCGCTACTTCTATCCCGGCTGCCACCGCATGAAGCCCTACGCCGCGATGCACGAGTACGCCGGTCTCCACCTGCCGGTGACCGACGACGTCGCCGGGAGGGTCATCGTCTTCCCTGCAGGGCCCCAGTTGGCTCCCGCGGACGTCGGGCGCATCGGAGCGATCCTGCGCAAGGCATCTGACTCGGCACGGCGCATCACCGACGCCTAAGCGAAGCGCCGGTCACCGGGCAGTCCGGCCTGGCGTGTCGCTTCGCAGAGGATCGAAGGGCGGCCGGAGATCACTCCCAAGCGTCGGTACGGATGTTCCCCTCCGGCACGCCGCGCCCACGCAGTTGCCTGGTGAGCCCGGCGAGCATCTCGGACGGGCCGCTCAGATAGAAGAGCGGCGCGTCGAGCCTCTCTATCGCCGGCCAGGCTGAGTCGACGTCGAGAACCCCTGCCGAGGCCTCCGCCACGAGCTTGCACGTGAGCGACGGCACCTCGCGGGCGCAGGCCTCGGCCAGCCGGCCGTAGATGAAGAGCTCCGGGGTCCGGGCGCCGTAGAACAGCAGCACCCTCGGCGCCGTCTTCGCCACCAGCGACTGCAAGAAGGCCGTGAACGCGGTCACGCCCGTGCCGCCGGCGAACAGGACGGCATCCCGGGAGGCATCCACAACGAACTCCCCGTATGGCAGCTTGAGCCAGACCTCACACCCCTCGGACAGCTCACGCTCCATCCTCGACGTGAACGCACCCTTAACGGCGTATGTGATCTCGAGGCGGTCCCTCTGCAGTGGCGGACTCGCGATCGAAAACACGCGGGAGTCCGGCCAGAAGCCGCCGGGCACGTACTCATCGAGCGCCAGGTGAAGGAACTGACCAGGCTTGAAGCGCGGCACCAGCGCGGATGGCCGCAGTTCCACGGTGTAGACGTGCTCTCCGTGATCAGTCACACGCTCGACACGGCAGGCGATCTTGCGGACGACGGCCATGTGCGGCGCTCAGCGGTCCACGGGCGCGAGCGGCCCATGGTCCGCACCCTCACCGGTCGCGCGCTCGCCGGCCATGAATCGCCTGAAGGCCTCGACCATGTACTCCAGGCGCGCCGCGTCGATGCCGGGGTAGACGCCGACGAAGAACGTCCGTTCCATGACGGCGTCGGTGGTCGCGAGGTCGCCGACCACCCGCCGTTCGATGCTCTCGAACGCGGGGTGCCGCAGGAGGTTCCCGCTGAAGAGATTGCGCGTTTCGATCCGGTTCGCTTCGAGGAAACCCGTGAGCTCGTTCCGGGTGAACCCGGCGTCCTCGCGAACGGTGATGACGAAGCAGAACCACGACGGCTCGGTGTGCGGCGGTGCGAACGGCAGGATGAGCCGGTCCTCGAACGGCCGCAGCGCCTCGAGCAGCCGCGCGTGGTTGTGCTTGCGCGCGGCGATGAACTCCGGGAGTCGCGCGAGCTGCGCGCAACCGATCGCGGCCTGCATGTCGGTCGCCTTGAGGTTGTAGCCCAGGTGACTGTAGACGTACTTGTGGTCGTAGCCATGCGGGAGGCTGCCGAACTGCTGCGTGAAGCGTTTGCCGCACGTGTTGTTCTCGCCGCCGGCGCAGTAGCAGTCGCGGCCCCAATCGCGGATCGAGCGGGCGATCCGAGCCAGCTCCTCGTCGTCGGTGACGACCATGCCGCCCTCACCGGTGGTGATGTGGTGGGCGGGATAGAACGAGAGCGCGGCGAGATGCCCGAACGTGCCGGTGAGGCGGTCCCGGTAGCGCGACCCGAGGGCGTCGCAATCGTCTTCCACAAGCCACAGGTCGTGCTTCTCGACCAGTTCCATGACGGTGTCCAGGTCGTAGGGCACGCCCAAGGTGTGGGCCAGCATGATCGCGCGGGTGCGTTCGCCAACGGCGGCACGCAACTGCTCCGGATCGGCGTTGTAGTCGCCCAGCGTCACGTCCACGAACACAGGTACAAGGCCGTTCTGCACGATCGGGGCCACCGTGCTGGGGAAGCCGGCGGCCACCGTGATCACCTCGTCTCCGGGCCGCAGCGCGCGCTCACCGAGCTTCGGCGAGGTCAGTGCGGTCAGCGCGACCAGATTGGCCGACGATCCCGAGTTCACGAACAAGGCGTCGGAGACGCCGAGGTAGTCGGCGATACCCGCCTCGAACTCCTCGGTGAAGCGGCTCGCGGTGAGGTAGAAGTCGAGGCTGGAGTCGACCAGGTAGCGCAGCTCCTCCTCGCCGAACACGCGGCCGGCGTAGTGGACCGGGTCGTGCGCAGGGTCGAAGGGCTTCGCCGCGTGGCGCTCACCGTGGTACTTCCCCACGAGGTCCAGGATCTCTGTTCGGCGGTCGGTCACCTCGTCATCCTCGTCCCCTCGCAGCGTTCTCGTCCGCGACGGCCCAGGCGAGCCCCGCGGCACGAGCGTCTTCCTCATAGGCCTGCAACTGACGCTCCACGAGATCCGGCGCCTTCGCGGCCGCGTGCGCATACTCGCGGTACCAGACGGCGGTGTGCCGCACGGCCGTCGCCGCGTCCCAGACCGGCGCCCACGCAAGCCGCTCCCGCGCCTTGGCGCTGTCGAGACCGAGCAGGTGCGCCTCGTGCGGCTCGCCCGCCGAGTCGAGCGGCGGCGCCCACGAGCCCGTCCCCCACTCCTCGAGGAAGCGGTCCACGACCCAGCGAACCGGCCGGGCCGCGTCGCCGTCGGCCGGGCCGAAGTTCCACGGTCCCTGATACGCGCGCCCGTCATCCAGCATGAGAGCCCCGAGCCGGAGATACCCTGCCAGCGGCTCGAGCACGTGCTGCCAGGGGCGCACGGCATCGGGGTTCCGCACGACCACCGTCTCGTCGGCGGTCAGCGCACGCACGCAGTCAGGAACGATGCGGTCCGGCGCCCAGTCGCCGCCGCCGATGACGTTGCCGGCGCGCACGGAGGCGACCGCCGCCGCCCCCTCGCCGGCAAAGAAGCTCAGCCGGTACGCGTCCGTGACGAGCTCAGTGCACCCCTTGCTGGCGCTATAGGGGTCGCGCCCGCCCACGGCGTCCTCCTCGCGATAGGCACGACCGGTCTCGAGGTTGCGGTAGCACTTGTCGCTGGTGATCACGACGACCGCCGCGACCGAATCGCAGGCTCGCACTGCGTCAAGGAGGTTCACCGTCCCCATCACGTTCGTCTCAATGGTCAGACGGGGCTCCGCGTAGCTCAGGCGAACGAGTGGCTGGGCGGCGAGGTGGAAGACCAGCGACGGCTGCGCCGCCGCCACCTCTCCCGTGAGCCGATCGCAGTCCCTGACGTCGGCGACGATGTGGTGCATGCGCTCGTCAAGGCCCAGCGCATCGAACAGGTTCGGCTCAGTCGGCGGGTCGAGGGCGTAGCCCGTGACGTCCGCCCCCAGCCCCAGCAACCAGGACGAGAGCCACGCCCCCTTGAACCCGGTGTGGCCGGTGACGAAGACCCGCCGCCCGGCATACGCGCCGCCGAACGTCACCAGGTCTTCCACGGCGCGGCGCCGCGCTCCCACAAGTCATCGAGGGCGCGCTTGTCCCGCAGCGTGTCCATCGGCTGCCAGAAGCCGTGGTGCCGGTACGCCGCGAGTTGGCCGTCGGACGCGAGCCGTTCGAGCGGCTCGCGCTCCCACAGCGTCGCATCGCCGTCGATGTAGTCCAGTGCTGCGGACTCCAGGACGAAGAACCCGCCGTTCATCCAGCCGCCGTCTCCCTCGGGCTTCTCCACGAACGAGCTCACCGACTCTTCGTCGGCGCCGAATTCCAGCGCCCCGAAGCGCCCCGGCGGCTGCACGGCGGTCACGGTCGCCAACTTGCCCTGGGATTCGTGGACGGCGAGCAGAGCGGAGAGGTCGATGTCGGCCAAGCCGTCGCCGTAGGTCATCATGAAGCGCTCGCCGCCGACGTACTCCGCCACCCGTTTGAGGCGGCCGCCGGTCTGTGTGTCCGGTCCGGTGTCGACCAGCGTCACCCGCCACGGCTCGGCGGCGTTCTGGTGGACCTCCATCTCCCGACCGCGCAGGTCGAATGTCACATCGGCGTTGTGCAGGAAGTAGTTGGCGAAGTACTCCTTTATGAGGTAGCCCTTGTACCCCAGGCACACCACGAACTCAGTGAACCCATGGCTCCCGTAGATCTTCATGATGTGCCACAGGATGGGGTGCTCGCCGATCTCTGCCATGGGCTTGGGCTTGACCTGAGTCTCTTCCGAGAGGCGGGTGCCCAGCCCGCCGGCGAGTATCACGGCTTTCATGGATCCTCCGGCCACTATGTCTGTCGATCTGTCTCTCGCCGTCCCCACCGTCGGGCCGGCGCCGTGACTGTCGATTCTACGTTCCTGAGCGTCGCGCTACTAGCCGGCAGCGTCGCCGGCCGGACAGACCCCACGTCGCTGCCGCACCTCAGACGGCGTCGAGAGGCACCCCGCCCACCCCACGTACAGGCCGCCGACGATCGACGATCGCGACGACCATGAGGGCCAGGAGAACCACCGGGTAGACGACGACCGAGATGCTCACGCCATCGACTGCCAAGGAGAGGTAGCGGTAGTCCACCGGAACCAGCAGCAAGCCGAAGAGGACGACGTAGACGACATCCCATCGTGAGACGCGCGGTGCATTCACGAAGAACACGAGCGGGAAGTACATCTGGATCAGCGTGTAGTCGGACGAGGCGAACGGCAGAAGTACCGCCGGCACCATGGCGAACAGCACTCGCTTCCAGCGCTCGCTCTCAACGAGGAGCACGTAGGCCGCCAGCGCGAGGAAGATGAATCCCGACGCCAGCGTGTACAGCTTGGTCTCCCAGCCGGCGACGGCCACCCCCCGAAGGAAGCCCGGCATGCGCAGCAGCCCCCACAGAGAATGCCCGTGCTGCAGACCGCCGTCGAGGTAGACCATGTACTGCTGGAACGCGTCCTTGTTCCCGGTGCTCATCGCCAGCACATCCGTGAGGCCGTGATGACCAAGCGCCGCGAGCGCGATCACCCCGATGGCTGTGAGACCCACCGCGAAGGCTATGGACAGGACGAGGGGCTTGAACCGCCGCTCGGCCAGCAACAGCAAGAGCAGCGTCGCCGGATACAGCTTGAAGGCGATCGCGGCGCCCAGGAACAGCGCAGCGAGCCACGATGACTGGCGCACGTACAGCGAGTAGAAGAACCCCGCGATGAAGACGAAGAGCACCATCTCCAGATTGGCTCGATCCACCACGAAGATGACCGGATACGACAGGACGATCAGGATGAAGACGTACTGGACCTTGACGAGCACGCGCTCCTCGGCGTCGACGAACCACCCACGGAGCAGGAGAGCCAGTATCACCAGAAACGTAGCGATGACCAGCGCGAAGCCGACCCGGATCGGCGCGACGGTGGCCGCAGCGATCGTGAGGAAGGAGAACGGGAAGTAGACGAACGGCGCGGCCGGGTCCCCCCCAAGGAAGGCCTCGGCGTAGAGGTAGACGTTCTTCCAGTCCATGAAGTGGTCGGAGGGCTTGAACAGGAACGTGGACTGGGGGTACCCAAGGCCGAAGTAGAATCCGGTCACGTAGTGGTAGGCGATAGCCGAGACCGTCCCCACGAGCACAATCGTCGCCAAGAGGCGGACTCGGGAGCTCTTGACGCTCGGGTCCACCAAGAGGTGGCTGTCGTCGGTGGCGCTGTTCACGGTGGCCCCTTGTCGTTCCTCTGTCGGAAGTGCCCTTCGTCGCTGCTCCGACGGCCCGTCGCGCATATTACGCCATGCGACTGCCGAGCGCCTCGGGAGTCGTACCGCAGTGTCGGCGCCGCACCGTCAGAACCCTAGCACCAGCGTCAGCACGAAGTAGGCCGAGACGGACGTGAAGATCAGCGCGTCGAAGCGGTCGAGCACGCCGCCGTGCCCGGGGATGCCACGGCCGGAGTCCTTGATCTGCACGTCGCGCTTGACGAGGCTCTCGAAGAGGTCGCCCAGCGGCCCCGCGACGGCGATCACGGCGCCGAGGATGAGCGAGTCGGCCGGCCCGAGCGGCGTGTAGAGGCCGATGAAGACGACGAGCAGCACGGTGCTGATGGCGCCGCCGGCAAACCCCTCCCAGGTCTTCTTGGGGGAGAGCACCGGCGCCATGGGCGTGCTGCCGAAGAACCTGCCGGTGAAGTACGCCATCGTGTCGCCGGCCCAGGTGCCGAAGATGACCGTGAGCAGGATCAGCCCGTTCTCGTCCATCGGCCGCAGCATGAGGACGGCGCTGAAACCGAGTCCGATGTAGAGCATGCCGAGGAGCGTGTCCGCCATACGCACGGTCACGCCGGGCTTGGGGCCTGCCAGGAGTCCGAGCAGCGCTGTGAACAGCACGCCGGCGCAGATGGCGCCGAACACGGCGACGGGATCGAAGAACCACGCCATGCTGACCATGAGCGCCACACCCAGGAATCCGGCCAGGGGGAGCGGACGGTACTTCTTGGTCAGCCGGTAGAACTCGTTGAGGCCGAGCAGGGCGAGGATCGCCATGAGCGCGAAGAAGATGAGGCCGCCGTGCGCGACCACGACGATCGCCAGCACGGCCAGGACGACGCCGGTGATGATGCGCGTCGTCACGAGGCGCCGCCTTGCCCGGCGCCGGACGACGCCTGCGTCTCCGGAGCGGCCGCGCGGCGGCCGCCGAAGCGGCGCTGGCGGCCGGCGTAGTCGGCCAGCGCCGCGTCCAGGTCGTCCGGCCCGAAGTCAGGCCAGTACCTGTCGCTGAAGTACAGCTCCGAGTAGGCGCACTGCCAGAGCAGGAAGTTGCTGATGCGGAGCTCCCCGGAGGTGCGGATCAGCAGCTCCGGGTCGTGCATCTCGGGCGCGTAGAGGTGACGGCGGAGGTCGTCGTCGGTGAACTCGGGACGCTGGGCGCCGCCCGCTTCGCCGGGCGCGCCCTCCCCCGCTCCCCGCGAGGACACCGCGTACTCGGCCGCCAGGCCCTCCGCGGCGTCGAGCAGCTCTCGCCGCCCGCCGTAGCTGAAGGCGATGTACAGCGTCATCCTGGTGTTGCCTGCGGTCAGCGCCTCGGCCTCCTCGATGCGGCGCACCAGTTCGTCGGGCGCCCCTTCGCGACGCCCGACGAAGCGCACGCGCGCACCCCGCTCGTGCATGTCGGGCACCTGGGAATCTATCATCTCCACGAACAGCTGCATCAGCGCCTCGACCTCGTCCTTGGGACGATTCCAGTTCTCGGTGCTGAAGGAGTAGACCGTGACCTCCCGGATGCCGAGGTCGAGAGCGTGCTCGAGCACGAGGCGCAGCGACTTGGCGCCTGCCCGGTGCCCCGCGGCCACGGGCAGGCCCCGGCCCTGCGCCCAGCGGCCGTTGCCGTCCATGATGATGGCGAGATAGCTGCAGGTGGCGCCGCCGGCCGCCGGCTCCGCGGCGCCGCCCGTCCTGCGCAGGCGCCAGCCCGCCAGCCACGTACGCAGCGAGGCCATGTCGGTGGGAGCTCGAGGTGACGCCGGCGGGAGGCCGACTCAGACCTCGAGGATCTCGGCTTCCTTGTGCTTGAGGAGCTCGTCGATCTCGTGCACGTGCTCGTCCGTGTACTTCTGGAGCTCGTGCTCGGCGCGCTTCTCGGCGTCCTCGCCGACCTCGCCCTCGTGGACGAGCTCCTTGAGGTCCTTCATGCAGTCGCGGCGCACGTTGCGCACCGCGACGCGCCCGTCCTCGGCCAGCCGGTGGACGAGCTTCACGAGATCCCGGCGACGCTCTTCGGTGAGCGCAGGGATAGGCAGGCGGATCACGGTGCCGTCGCTGCTCGGATTGAGCCCGAGGTCGCTCTCCATGATCGCCTTCTCGATGCTCTTCATGGCCGTCTTGTCGAACGGCTGGATGGTCAGGAGGCGCGACTCGGGCGTGGCGATGTTCGCCATCTGCTTGAGGGGCGTCGAGGTGCCGTAGTAGTCCACGTGGATGCGGTCGAGCAGCCCCACGCTGGCGCGACCACTGCGGACGCTGTTGAACTCTGTCTTGACGGCGTCTACCGCCCTGTTCATGCGATGCTTGGCGTCAGCGAGCAGCTCTTTCTCCACCGGTCCTCCCTTTGGCGGGGTCAGCTCCCGGCGGGCGGCGTGTGCACCACAGTGCCCACGCGCTCACCGGACAACACGCGCACGATGTTGTCGCCGGTCATCTTGAACACATGGATCGGCATGCGATTGTCCATGCAGAGGCTGAGCGCGGTCGTGTCCATGACCTTGAGACCGCGCTCGATGGCATGCAGATGGGTGATCTCGGGGATGAACACCGCCGATGGGTCGAGCTCGGGGTCGGCGGAGTAGACACCGTCGAACTCGCGCTTGGCCATCAGGATGGCCTCGCACTCGAGCTCGAGCGAACGGAGAGCGGCGGCCGAGTCGGTGCTGAAGTACGGATTGCCCGTGCCGGCGGCGCAGATGACGACGCGCCCCTTCTCGAGGTGCCGGATGGCGCGCCGGCGGATGTACGGCTCGCAGACCTCGCGGATCTCGATGGCGCTCATCACCCGCGTGTCGACGCCCTCGTCCTCCAGGGCGTCCTGGAGAGCGAGGGCGTTCTGCACGGTCGCCATCATGCCGATGTAGTCGCCGGTGGCGCGATCCATGCCGCCGGCGGCGGCGGCCATCCCGCGAAAGATGTTGCCGCCGCCGACGACGATGGCGATGTCGACGTCGAGGGCGCGGGCGGTCCTGAGCGTCCCGGCGATCGACTTCGTCGTCGCCGGGTCGATCGCCCGCGCCTCCGTGCCCAGGGCCTGGCCGCTGAGCTTGAGCAGGACGCGATGGAAGGCGTGATCGCCCGGCTCGCCTTCCACGCGGCTCAGCCCGCTACCGTGGTCTCGCCGAGCTGGAAGCGCACGAAGCGGCGCACCTCGACGTTCTCGCCGATGACGCCGACGAGGTCGGTGCGGACCTGCTCGATGCTGCGGTCCGGGTCCTTCACGAAGGCCTGCTCCATGAGACAGGTCTCGCCGAAGAACTTCTCGAGCTTGCCGGTGATGATCTTCTCGACCACATTCTCCGGCTTGCCCTTGATCTGATCGGACGCGGCGTAGATGGCCTTCTCGCGCTCGACGATCTCCGCGGGGACCTCGTCACGCGAGACCCACAGCGGCGACGCCGCGGCGACCTGCATGGCGAGGTCGTGGGTGAACTCCTTGAACGGCTCGCTGCGCGAGACGAAGTCGGTCTCGACGCCGACCTCGACGAGCACGCCGATCTTGCCGCCGGCGTGGATGTACGAATCCACGGCGCCGTCCTTGGTCGCGCGGGCGCTCTTCTTCTGAGCGCTCGCGAGGCCCGACTTGCGCAGCTCGTCCATCGCCTTCTCGAGGTCGCCGGCGGTGGCCGTCAGCGCCTTCTTGCAGTCCATCATGCCCGCCCCGCTCTTCTCGCGGAGCTCCTTTACCAGTGCAGCGGTGATCTCAGCCACAGCACGATCCTTTCGTAGGGTCGGCGTTGTTCGTCGTCAGGGTGTTACTCGGCCGGCTTCTCGGCCTCGGTCTTGGGCTCGTCGGCCTTCTCCGCCTTGGCCTCAGGCTTGGCTTCGGGCTTCTTGGCGGCCGGCTTGGCTTCGGCCTTGGGCTCCGCCTTCTCCGCCTTGGGAGCGGCCTTCGCCTCGGGCTTCTCGGCCTTCGGCTCCGCCTTCACCTCAGGCTTGGCCTCGGGCTTCTTGGCGGCCGGCTTGGCCTCGGCCTTGGGCTCCGCCTTCTCCGCCTTGGGAGCAGCCTTCGCCTCGGGCTTGTCGGACTTGGGCTCAGCCTTGGCCTCGGCCTTCGCTTCTGGCTTGGCCTCAGGCTTCTTGGCGGCCGGCTTGGGCGCGGCGGCCTTCTTGGGCTCCGCGTCCTTGACGGCCTCGGCGACGGCGGTCTCGCCGCCGGCCTTGACCGGCTTCTCTGCTTCGGCCTTGGCCTTGGCGGCGTCGGCGGCCGCGGCGGCGGCCTGCTCGGCGGCCTCCAGCTCGGCGGCGGCGACAGCCGCTGCGACGGCGGCCTCTTCGGCCGCCTTGCGCTCGGCCTCAGCCTTCATCTCGGCCTCGGTGAGCAGCTGGCGGCCCTGAGCGACGGCGTCGGCCATGACGCGGACGATGAGACCGCAACTGCGGATCGCGTCGTCGTTGCCGGGGATGATGTAGTCGATCTCGTCCGGGTCGCAGTTGGTGTCGACGAGCCCGATGATCGGAATCTTGAGCTTGCGGGCCTCCTTGACGACGATCGCCTCCTTGCGGGGGTCGACCACGAAGACGGCTGCCGGCAGGCGGTCCATGCCGCCGACGCCGCCGAGGTTCTGCTCGAGCTTGCGCAGGTCGGCGCGGAGCTGCATGGCCTCACGCGTCGGCAGCAGGTCGAGGGAGCCGTCCTCGGAGAGGTGACGGAGCTCGTGCATGCGCTTGATGCGCTTGTTCAGCGTCGCGAAGTTGGTGAGCAGGCCGCCCAGCCAACGGTTGGAGACGAAGGGCATGCCGACGCGCGCCGCCTGCTCCTGGATGGTCTCCTGGCACTGCTTCTTGGTGCCCACGAAGAGGACGCTGCCGCCGCGCTCGGCGGTCTTCTTGAGGAAGTCGCAGGCCTCGTCGATGAGGACCGTCGTCTTCTGCAGGTCGATGATGTAGATGCCGCCGCGCTCGCCGAAGATGAACTGCTTCATCTTGGGGTTCCAGCGCCGGGTCTGGTGGCCGAAGTGGACGCCGCTCGTGAGCAGGTCCTTCATGCTCACCGTGTGCTGGGGTGCAGGCAAGACTGCCTCCTTGTGAAGACGGTTGCTGGGGGCGCGTGGCCGGCGCGAGAGCGCCGGCGGCATACGCCACCTTCTGTTCCGGCAGACAGATCAGTGGAATCGAGCGTGGAGAACGCTCGCAAGCGCCTCCCACCCGACACCGCCACGGACCTGGGGGTCCGCCGGTTCGGCATGGACACAACGGTCGGCAATACTACCAGAAACGGGTGCGCCGAGCCAGAAGACCCGCGGGCTGCGGCGCTCCGAGCGGGCCGCCGCGACGGGACGGCGACCGCGTCAGCCGATCGCGGCCGGCTCGATCTCGTCGCGCAGGCGGCCCTTGAGCCGCAGGATCGCCTTGGTGTGCAACTGCGAGACGCGGGACTCGGTCACGCCGAGCACCTCCCCGATCTCACGCAGCGTCAGGTTCTCGTAGTAGTACAGCGCGATGACGATCTTCTCGCGCTTGGGCAGCGCGTCGATGGCCGCCGCCAGGCGGGCCTTCATCTCGCTGAGGTCGAGCATGCGCGAGGGATCGCGGCTCTTGGGGTCCTCGAGCGTGTCGATGAGCGCCGCCTGGTCGCCGTCCGAGCCCGAGATGGACCACAGTTCGTCCAGCGCCACGATGCTCGTGTTGGCGATCTGCGTGAGCGACTGCTGGAACTCCGGCACGGAGATGTGCAGCTCGTCGGCGATCTCCTGGTCGGTCGGCGCGCGCTGCAGCCGGTTCTCGAGGATCGCGCAGCACTTCTCGATCTCGCGCGCCTTGCTGCGCACGGAGCGCGGCACCCAGTCGAGAGAGCGCAGCTCGTCGATGATCGAGCCCTTGATGCGCGAGATCGCGTACGTCTCGAACTTGATCTCGCGATCCGGGTCGAAGCGCTCCAGCGCGCCGATGAGGCCGAGCAGCCCGTAGCTGATCAGATCGGATTCCTCGATGTGCGAGGGCAGGCCGTTGCTCATGCGCCCGGCGACGTACTTGACCAGCGGAGAGTACGCGAGGATGAGACGGTCGCGCGCCGCCTTGTCACCCTGGAACTTGTACCGTCCCCAGAGTTCTCTGACCTTGTCTTCGTCCAGCCTGGCCATCATCCCGCCCGTCTTCCCTCAAGCCCTCGGGTGGTGGAGATCGTAGGTGCGCCGCAGGTGCGCCCCGCTGACGTGCGTGTACACCTGCGTCGTCGAGACGGAGGCGTGCCCCAACAGTTCCTGGATGGCACGAAGATCGGCACCCCTCTCGAGCATGTGCGTCGCATATGCGTGCCGCAACATGTGCGGCGACGCCGGATCGATACCCGCAAGCCGACTGTATTTTACTACGAGCCGGCGGATGTCCGAGGTGAGCAGCGCGCGGCCGCGGCGCGAGAGCAGCAGCGGGGCCGCGCGACGGGTGGTCGCAGCCTCGGCGGCGACGGGTCCAGCTAAGCCGCCGGCGCCTTCCAGCTCGCCGCGCCCGCGCTCAAGGTACCGGCGAAGAGCCGCCGCCGCCTCGTCGCCCAGAGGCACGATCCGCATCTTACCGCCCTTGCCGCGCACGATGAGCTGCGCTTGGGCAGCCTGCACGTCCCCCAGGCGCAGAGCGACGAGCTCCATGCTGCGCAGGCCACACCCGTAGAGCAACTCCAGGATGAGCCGGTCGCGAAGAGCGAGCGGGTCTGTCCCGTCAGTCGCCGCGACCAGCGAGTCCACGTCCGCCACGCTGAGGACCCGCGGCAGACGCCGCCGGCGGCGCGGCCCAGGCAGGCCGTGCGCCGGATCCGCGGCGAGGACGCCGGTCTCCGTGAGATGCCGCGTCAGACCACGCAGCGTCGAGAGCTTCCGCGCGAGCGTGGCCGGCGCGTAGCCGCGTCGCCCGAGATCGGCGGAGAAGGCCCGCACCTGACGCCGGCTGAGGTCCGCGACGGTGAGGTCGTCTTCGGCCAGCCACTCGAGCAGCTGCTGCAGGTCGGACGAGTACGACCGCCTCGTCGCCGCGCTCGCGCCGCGCACCTCCAGGTCACGCAGGAACGCACGGCAGGATCCGTCCGGATCGGCCTGCGCCACTGCGGTGTCGATCGTCTCGGGCTGTTCAGAACGGGGCTCGCGCGGAACCGTCACCAGGTACCCCCTGAGGCGACCTAGGTTTCAACGCCAGGCGCTCGCCTTCCTGCCTGCGCCGAGGCTCAGCCCCTGAGCAACCGGTACCTCCCTCCCTCGACGCGCCGCGCCAGACCCTCCACCTCGAGATCGCTCACCGCCGCGGCCACCTTCGCGACCGGGAGCTTGCAGCGCCCGGCCAGCTGATCGATCGTCAGCGACGCGGCCGTGAGTTCGTGCAGGACGTCGCGTACGGCCGCGCCGCCGTGATCGAGAACCAGAGCGGGAAGCGTCGGCAGGTCCGCGACGCCCGTCGCGCCGCCCGGCCCCGAATCGTCGACCGCGATCGCGAGCAGCACGTCTTTCGCGCTCTCGCAGACCCGCGCCCCGTCGCGAAGCAGGCGGTTGGGAGCCTCGCTGAGCCCGCGTCCCGCCTCACCGGGCACGCACAGCACATCTCGGCCGAGCTCGGCGCCGAACTCGGCGGTGATCCTCGCGCCGCTGCGTTCCCTGCCCTCGACGAGCACGACCGCCCTCCCCAGCGCCGCCATCACACGGTTGCGGGCGGGGAAGCGCCACCGCCGCGCGGGGACGCCCCAGGCGAACTCGCTGACGATGAGGCCGCCGGCAGCGACCCGGGCGTAGAGAGCGGCGTTGCTGCGCGGATAGACGACGTCGGCGCCGCAGCCGAGCACGGCGACGGTCGCCGGATCCACCGGCGCGGCCGCGTCCACGGCGGCGGTCTGGGCGATCGCGTCGATCCCCATGGCCATCCCGCTGACGACCACGAGGCCGGCGCGCGCGAGGTCGCCCGCGACGACCCGCGCCATCTCTTCGCCGTAGGGCGAAGGAGTGCGCGTGCCCACCACGGCGACCAGCGGGGCGTCGACGATCGCCGAGAGCCTGGCGCGTGCCGTCGCAGCGTCGGCGCCGCCGCGGACGAACAGGCAGAGCGGCGGATCCCCGAGGTCGCGCAGCTGGTCCGGGTACAGCGCGTCGCTCCAGGCCACGACCAGATCCCCGGCCGGGCGGCGTTCAGCCCTGCCCAGACACGCGACCGGACCCTCGCGCAGCACGGCTTCGAAGGACCCTGCGTCCGAGGCCGTCTCCGCCTGCTCTCGCTCCCGTTCGCCGCGCTTCGTGCCGGAGCGAGCGCGGGCCGGGTGGCCGGCGGCGAAGGCCGCGATCTCGGCCGGAGGCCGCCCGAGCACATTCGCGGTCGTCCGGTAGCGGAGCACGAGCTGCTTGATGAACGCGGGGCGCCAGGAAGCCAGCGTGCCCAGCCACACGCACATGGCCCGGGCGCCGACAGGCTCCTCAGCCACGGTACTCCCCCCTCCGGTCTCGGTAGCTCAGGCTCTCCGAGACGTGGGCGACCGTGATGATCTCGGCTCCCTCGAGGTCGGCGATGGTGCGCGCGACCTTGACGATCCTGTCGGCGGCACGCGCGCTCAGGCGCATGCGATCGTAGGCCCGGTCCAGCTTCGCAGTCGCCGCAGGCTCGAGCAGGCAGTAGCGCCGGAGGTGCCGGGCGGTCATGTGGGCATTGGCATAGGCGCCCGTGCCGGCCAGCCGCGCGGTCTGCCGTCGACGGGCGGCGCTCACGCGCTCCCGGATGGCCGCCGAAGCCTCGGAGGGCTGCGCCGTCCGGCGATCCCTGGGCGGCACGCGAGGCACGTCCAGCCGCAGGTCGATGCGGTCGAGCAGGGGACCGCTCAGCCGCGAGCGGTACTGGCGGAGCCGGTGTGCGAGGCAGACGCACTCTCGCCCCGGATCGCCGGCGAAGCCGCACGGGCAGGGGTTCATCGCGGCGACCAACATCAGGCGCGCAGGGTAGGTCACCGAGGTCAGCCTGCGGCTGATGGTCACCTCGCCGTCCTCGAGCGGCTGGCGTAGACCCTCGAGCGCCGAGAGCCGGTACTCGGGGAACTCGTCCAGGAACAGCACGCCGAGATGGGCGAGGCTCACCTCGCCGGGACGCGGCGTGCCGCCGCCTCCCACGAGACCCGGCGACGAGATGGTGTGGTGCGGCGCGCGGAAGGGCCGCCGCACGACGAGCGGCTCGCCGGATGGAAGCAGACCGGCGACGCTGTGCACCCGGGTGATCTCGATGGCCTCGTCGCGGGTCAGAGGCGGCATGATGCCGGGCAGCCGGCGCGCGAGCATGGTCTTGCCGGCGCCGGGCGGTCCCGTCATGAGTACGTTGTGGGCGCCGGCGACGGCCACCTCGAGCGCGCGCTTCACGCCGTCCTGCCCGAAGATGTCCGAGAAGTCGGCTTCACCCGGCGGGGCCGTGGTCAGTAGCCCGTCGAGGTCGACCGGCGGAGCCGCCGCCCCACCTCCGGCCTCGAACTGCGCGACGGCCTCGGAAAGGGATGCCGCCGCGTACACCTCCAGCCCGGAGACGAGTGCGGCCTCTGCTGCGTTGCCGGCCGGCAGCACGAGGCCACGGACGCCGCGCGCTCTCAGGCTCTGCGCGACGGCGAGGGCCCCGGCGACGGGCCGAAGGGAGCCATCGAGCCCGAGCTCACCGACCGCGGCCAAAGGCCCCCTGCCGTCGGAGCCGTCCCGCACCTGCCCCGTCGCGAGCAGAAACGCCAGCGCGATGGGCAGGTCGAACGAGGGGCCCTCCTTGCGAAGGTCGGCGGGAGCCAGGTTCACCGTGATGCGTCGCGAGGGGAACTCGTAGGACGAGTTGACGATCGCGGCGCGCACCCGCTCCCTGCTCTCCTGGACGGAGGCATCGGGGAGGCCCACCACGCTGAACGCCGGCGCCGCGGCGACCACGTCGGCCTCGACCACCACCGGGTGGCCCTCCAGACCGCTCAGCGCCTCACTCGCGACTCGCGCCAGCACGGCTCCCCCCTCCTGTCACCACATCCACGCAGGGTCCGCCGGCTCCGGCCGGCCGCAGCGGCCTCATCCGTCCAGCGTGAACGCGCCGGCCAGGTGGCGGACGGCCGGCGGTCGCACCGCGCCGTCGACGGCGATCACATCGAAGCGGACGTCGCTGACGCCGCGCAGGGCCCAGGGGCGCACCGAGAGCCAGAGCTCGGCCAGGCGCGCCACCTGGCGCCGCTTGCGTGCGTCCACGGCGTCCTCCGGCGCGCCGTACTCCGCCGTCCGCCGCGCCTTGACCTCGACGAAGGCGAGGACGTCACCGCGACGCGCGATGAGATCCAGCTCGCCGCGACCGATGCGCACGTTGCGGCCGAGGAGAGTCCATCCGCCTCGGACGAGGTACCGGGCGGCCGCCTCCTCGGCGGCCCGACCGAACTGTTGCCTTGCGTTCATGGGAGGAGCCTAACGAGGTGCGCGGCGCACTCAGAGGGTGCCGAAGGGGCTGCCGGGATGACGTTTAGGGATCGCCAACCGGCCGGAGCGACGGGCCAGGCTCACGGCAGAGGCGAACGTCCACCACCGGACCAGCTCCGGCACACGGCTCGAGCCTCAGCGCTCGGAGGAAGCTCCCAGTCCAAGTCCGAGCTGCTGGTAGGCGGCGCTGGCGAACGACAGGCGGTGCAGCTCGCAGACGCCGTGCTCGCAGATCGCCGCCTGATGAGCGGCGGTCGCGTAGCCCACGTGGCTGTCGAAGCCGTAGGCGGGATAGCTCTCGTGCAAGCCGTGCATCACCCTGTCCCGGGTGACCTTGGCGACGATCGAAGCGGCGGCGATGGCGGCCGACAGACGATCGCCGCCCACGACGGCCCGGTGCCCGCGGGCGCAGTCCGGGAGTCGGAAGCCGTCCACGAGTGAGACGTCCGGCGCCGGGTCGATGCGCTCCAGAGCTCTCGCGAGGCCGCGCAGGTTGCAGCGGTGCAGGCCGTCCCGGTCGATGGTGGCGGGCGAGAAGAGAACGACGACGACCTGGCGAGCCAGGCGGACGATCTCGGGGTAGAGCGCCTCCCGCCGCAGGCGAGTGAGGCGCTTCGAGTCGTCGAGGCCGGAGAGAGCTTCGCGGCCGGCCTCGTCGAGCGCCGCGTAGTCGAAGCAGACGGCGGCGGCGGCAAGAGGGCCGGCGAGGCATCCCCGTCCGGCCTCGTCCGCGCCGGCGACGGAAGCACCCTCGGCGCCGGCGGCCGCGAGATCGAAGGCGAAGCGTTCGTTCACGGCCGCGGGTCCGGCCCCTTCTAGTTGACGCCGCCGATGCGGTCCGGCGGCCAGTACCGCGCGAACGCATTCCCGACCAGCTGGCCGCGGGGCACCGGACCGAACTCGCGGCTGTCGCCGCTGTCGATGCGGTTGTCGCCCATCACGAAGTAATTGCCGGCCGGCACCTTGTAGGGCGCCTGCAGCGACCACGGCAGCCCGTTGTCGAACGGGTCCGATGGGACCGCCCGACCGTCGATCCGGCGCACGTACGGCTCGTCGAGCTTGTCGCCGTTCACGTACACGGCGCCGTCCTCGAGCGAGATCGTGTCACCCGGCATGCCGATGATGCGCTTGATGAGCACGGGACCGGCGAACGGCGGGTGGAAGACGACGATGTCCTGCCGGGACGGATCCGAGAACCGCCACGAGACTCGGTCGACCAGCACGCGGTCGCCGATGAGCAGTGTGTTCTCCATGGAGGCGGAGGGGATGCGATACGGCTTGACGAGGAACGCCTGGATGAGCAGCGCCACGGCGATCGCGACGACCGCCAGCACGACGTACTCGAGGATGGTGCGGCCGGTCGAGGTCTTCTTGCCGCCCTTGCCGGCGGGCTCGGAGCCCGCGTCCTGACTGCTGTTCATCTCTCTCCTGATCCGCCGGGCGGGAGTGTATCAGAGCGCCCGAAGGCGCGAGAACGGCCAGTATGTGGCCAGCCCTTCGCCGACGATCGCCGTCCGCGGCACGGTGCCCCAATCGCGGCTGTCGTCACTGTCCGTACGATTGTCACCCATCACGAAGTAGTGGCTGCCGGGCACGCGGTACGGTTCGGCCAGCGACCAGGGATCGTGCATGGTGCTGCCGGCGATCGCCGCCTGCGCCACCGTGGGGTCGATGTGACCCCCGGAGCGGTGGACGTAGGGCTCGGCCAGCCGGCGGCCGTTCACGTAGAGACGGCCGTCCCTCACCTCGAGCGTGTCGCCCGGCACCCCGACGACGCGCTTGATGAAGACCACGTCCGGGTCCTCGGGGTAGTGGAACACGATGACGTCACCGCGATGTGGGTCTCGCAGGTGATACACGACCCGGTTGACCAGCACGCGGTCGCCCGGCCGCAGCGTGTCCAGCATCGACTCGGACGGGATGCGATACGGCTTGACCAGCCACGACTGCACGGCAAGCGCCACCAGGACGGCCACCACGACGATCGCGACGTACTCGAGGGCGCGCTTCACGGCGCTGACGGCCTCGCCGCCCCCTCAGGTCAGCGCTGCTTCTCGCGGACGCGCGCCTGCTTGCCGACCTTCTGGCGCAGGTAGTACAGCTTCGCGCGACGGACGTCGCCGATGGCCGTGACCTCGATCTTGTCGATCTTGGGCGAGTGCACGGGGAACGTACGCTCGACACCCACGCCGAAGGACTGCTTGCGGACGGTGAAGGTCTCGCGCACACCCTGACCCTGACGCTTGATCACGATGCCCTGGAAGACCTGGATGCGGTGCCGGCTGCCCTCGACCACCTTGAAGTGGACCTTGACGCTGTCCCCGGCCTTGAACTGGGGGATGTCGTCGCGCAACTGCTCGCGCTCGATGTTCTCGATGATGTTCACGGACCCTCGTCTTTCGTCAGAAAAGCGGCGGCTAGTCTAGCAGGGCGGGCCGGGCATGGCAAAACGCTCACCGGCCTCCGGCCACGAAGAGGTATCTTACCGCTTTCTGACCTGTTCCGCGCGCCAGCGCTCGATGGCGGCGTGGTGCCCGCTGCGCAGCACCTCGGGCACCTCCCACCCGCGGAACTCGGCCGGACGGGTGTAGTGCGGGTACTCCGCCCCGCCGTCGAGCTCCGGCGCATGCGACTCGCTGACGACGCTGTCCGGATTGCTGATGGCGCCGGGGAGCTTGCGTGTCACGGCGTCGAGCGTCGCCATGGCGGCGATCTCGCCGCCCGACAGGACGTAGGGGCCGATGGACACGCGGTCGGTGACGAGGTGCGTGACGCGCTCGTCGATACCCTCATATCGGCCGCACAGCAGGACGAGGTCACCGCCGGCGAGCTCCGTCGCGAGCTCGTCGTCGAGTTGCCGTCCCTTGGGAGTGAGCTCGACGACCCGACGGTCGTCCTTGACGCACTCGGCGTCGACGCCGAACGCGGCCTCGAGCGCGGCGCAGACCACGTCGATGCGCAGCACCATGCCGGCCCCGCCCCCGAACGGCGCGTCGTCGACCTGGAGGTGGCTCAGCGGCGTGTGGTCCCGGTAGTTCGTGAGGACGAACTCGTGACCGAGGTCCACGGCGGCCCGGATGTGCACCTGGCCGAGGTACCAGTCGAAAGCCTCGGGGAACAGGGTGAAGACGTCGAAGCGCACGATCAGCTCGCGGGCTCGTCGAGCAGGCCGTCGACGACGACGAGCCCGTCGTCCTCGAGACTCACGAGCTCGTCGACCAGGGGGATGAGCACGTCGGCGCCGTCCGGCGCCCGCACCACCAGGATCTCGTGTGCAGGCGTCTCGAGCACTTCGCGCACGTCGCCGACCAGACGGCCGGAGGCGGTCCGCAGCGGCTGCTCCAGCAGGTCGCCGACACGATAGTGGGGCTGCGCATCCAGCTCGGCGCCGGCCGCGAGGAGCTCGCGACCCTGCAGCGCGACGGCCTCTTCGCGCGTGGTCGCGAGGTCGAGAAGCACGAGAGGGCGCCGGTCCGTCCCGCCCACGCGCGTTACCGCGCAGGGGCGGGGCTCACCGGCGCCCTCTTCGGATACGTAGAAACGCTCGCCGAGCTCGAGTCTGTCGAGCCCGCCGGGCGCGAGATTCAGGTAGAGCTGGCCGCGGAGTCCATGGACTTTGCCCAGGACCCCGCAGGACCAGAGAGCAGACTCAGTCAATCAATGATCTCCACGATGGCGCGCTTGCCGTCGCGGACGGCCGAGGCCTTGACGATGGTGCGCAGCGCCCGGGCGATGCGTCCCTGCTTGCCGATGACCTTGCCGACGTCGTCCTTCGCCACTGAGAGCTCCAACACGACGGTGGTGTCGGTTTCCGTAGCCTCCACGTGGACCTCGTCTGGATTGTCGACCAGCGACTTGGCCAGATACTCGAGCAGGTCCTTCAACATCCCACTACTCCCTCCGTCGTCTCCGAGAGGACATCCTTACTTGTCGATGCCCTTGATGGAGAGCAGCTTCTTGACCGTCCGCGAGGGCTGCGCGCCCTCACCCAGCCACTTCTTGGCCTTCTCAGCATCGATCTCGATGAGCGACGGCTCCATACGCGGGTTGTACTGGCCGATGGTCTCGATAGCGCGACCGTCACGCCGGGCGCGGGAATCCACGACGACGATACGGTAGACAGGGTTCTTGGTGCTCCCTACCCGGGTCAATCTGATTCGTACTGCCAACTTGTGTCACCCCCTCAGGGTAGTAGAACGGCGCGCTGCGACCGCACAGGGCCGCAGCGGTGTGTGAACCTTATGCGACCCGGCTTCGGGCCGCAAGAATCGCTAGTTTACCCGCTCATGCCGGGCAGGCGAAACCCCTTCATCTTGCCGCCCGCGAACATCTTGAGCATCTTCTGCATCTCGCGGTACTGCTTGAGCAGGTTGTTCACGTCCTGGACGGAGGTGCCGCTGCCCGCCGCGATGCGGCGCCGGCGGCTGCCGTCGATGATGTCCGGGTGCCGGCGCTCCTGCCCGGTCATGCTGAAGATCATCGCCTCGATCCGGTCGAGCTGGCGGTCGTCGACCTGGACGTTCTTGAGGTCCTTCATGCCGGGCACCCCGGGCAGCATGCCGAGGATGCTCGAGAGCGAACCCATCTTGCGCACCTGCTTGAGCTGGTCCAGGAAGTCCTCGAAGGTGAACTCGGCGCGGCGAAGCTTCGCCTCCATCTCCGCCGCCTGCTTCGAGTCGAGCGACTCCTCGGCCTTCTCGATGAGGCTGAGTACGTCGCCCATGCCGAGGATGCGGCTGGCCATGCGGTCCGGGTGGAAGACGTCGAAGTCGTCCAGCTTCTCGCCGGTGCTCGCGAACTTGATGGGCTTGCCGGTCACGGCGCGGACGCTCAGCGCGGCGCCACCGCGGGCGTCGCCGTCGAGCTTGGTGAGTACGACGCCGTCGAGATCGACGTGCCCCTTGAAGGCGTCGGCGGCGTTCACGGCGTCCTGGCCGGTCATGGCGTCGACGACGAGCAGCACGTTGCGCGGCTTGACGGCGTCGCGGATGTTGACCAGCTCGGCCATGAGCTCCTCGTCGACGTGCAGGCGGCCGGCCGTGTCGATGATGGCCACGTCGCCGTGAGAGCGCGCGTAGGCGACGCCGTCGCGCGCGATGTCGACGGGGTCGAGATCGGCGCCGGGCGCGTAGCAGGGCACGCCGACGCGCTCGGCCAGGGTCTGGAGCTGGTCGATGGCCGCCGGGCGATAGACGTCGGCGGCGATGAGCACCGGCTGCTTGCCGTCCTTCTTGAGCAGCTTGGCCAGCTTGGCGCAGGTGGTCGTCTTGCCCGAGCCCTGGAGGCCGGCCAGGAGCACGACGGTCGGCGGATGGCCGCTGAAGGCGAGCCTGGAATCGCCGCTGCCCATGAGCGCAACAAGCTCCTCGTTCACGATCTTCACGACCTGCTGCGCCGGCGTGAGGCTCTCCATGACCTCGGAGCCGAGGGCGCGCTCCTTGACGTGCGCCACGAACTCGCGCACGACCTTGAAGTTCACGTCCGCCTCGAGGAGCGCCAGACGGATCTCGCGCATGGCCGCGTCGATGTCCTCGGCGGTGAGCTTGCCATGGCTCTTGAGGCTCTGCATGACGCCCTGGAGGCGGTCGGTGAGTGCGTCGAACATGCGTGATCCTCGATCGGTTTCGGGACGGTCCATGGTAGCACGAGCGGCGATCGAGACCTTGCTCGCAGGACGAACCGGTCTTACTCTTACCGGTAAGACCATCGAGGGGAGGCGTCGTGAGGATCACCAGCAAGGGACAGGTCACCATCCCACAGGACATACGCGAGCGCTTCGGTCTGCTCCCGCACACCGAGGTCGAGTTCGTCGTCGAGGGCGACGTGGTGGTCGTGCGCAAGGCAGACACCGGCAGTTCCAGAGCTCGGGAGTGGATCCGCAGGTTCCGCGGGAGCGCAGACGCCGGAATGTCGACTGACGAGCTGATGCGCCTCACGCGCGGTGAGGACTGATGCCGACCCGCATTCTCGTCGACGCGAACGTGATCCTCGACGTGCTCACGCCCGGCTCCCCCTGGGAGGCGTGGTCCGGCGACGCCATCATGGCCTGTTCAGATCACGCGCGTCTCGTCATCGACCCCATCATCTACGCAGAGGTCTCTGTCGGCTACACCACGATGGCGGGGATCGACCTGCCGTTGTCGGACGACCTCTTCGCGCGCGAACCGCTCCCCTGGCGCGCCGCCTTCCTCGCGGGCAAGGCGTTCGAGCAGTACCGGCGGCGCGGCGGCGCGCGGCGCTCACCGCTCCCCGACTTCTACATCGGCGCACACGCAGCGGTGACCGGCATGCCGCTGCTGACTCGCGACGCGGCGCGGTATCGCACCTACTTCCCCACCGTGGAGCTGATCGCGCCGGACGCCTGAGACGGGACCGGTCCGAAGGCCCCTCAAGCTGGCGTCGGTGCGTCAGTCGGCGACGTCCCCGGCGGAGGCGTCGGAGGCCGATTCGTAGCCGTCGGCGGACCCGAAGATCGCGCGTGCGAAGATGTCCGGCTCGAATGGCCGCAGATCTTCGAGCTGTTCCCCCACGCCGATGAGCTTGATGGGGATGCCGAGAGTCTCATGGATGGCGACGACGATGCCGCCCTTGGCGGTGCCGTCGAGCTTGGTGAGCACCACACCGCTGATGTCCACGGCCTGCTTGAACTCCTGCGCTTGGCGCAGGCCGTTCTGCCCCGTCGTCGCGTCCAGGACCAGCAGCGTCTCGTGGGGCGCGCCGGGCAACTGCTTCTCGATGACCCGGCGCACCTTCTCGAGCTCGCGCATCAGGTTGACCTGCGTGTGCAGGCGGCCGGCCGTGTCGACGAGGACGACGTCGGCGCCGCGCGAGCGCGCCGCGGCCACGCCGTCGAACACCACGGCCGCCGGGTCGGCGTCCGCCGCCTGCTTGACGATGTCGCAGCCGACGCGGTCGGCCCACTGGCTGAGCTGCTCGACGGCGGCGGCGCGGAACGTGTCGCCGGCGACCATGAGCGGCGTCTTCCCCATCTCCTTGAGGCGCCAGGCGATCTTGCCGATCGTCGTCGTCTTGCCGGTGCCGTTGACGCCGACCATGAGGATCACGGTGGGCTGCTCAGTGACGTCGATGCGCTGGCGCTCCGGATCGTCCGGCTGCAACAGCTCGGCGACCACGTCCGCCAGCTCGTTCTGGAACGGCTCCTGGGTCTCGATCTTCTTGGCCGTGCAGCGCTGCTCGAGCTCGTCGACGATCTTGATGGTGCCGTCGACGCCCACGTCGGCGGCGATCAGCATCTCCTCGGTCTGCTCGTAGAGCCTGCGGTCGACGCCCACATAGACGGCGCTCTTGAGCGCGTCCGAGACGGCGCCGCGGGCCTTGCCCAGGTTGCGGCGCAGGCGGCCGAAGAGGCCCCTGCGCTCCTGCGCTTCTTCTTCCAGCACCTCCGCGGACACCGCGGACGCGTCGACGCCCTTGAACACCTCGTGCCACTCCACGCCTGTCAGTCTCCAGTCAGCGGCCGCCGCACGGCGGCCGGTCGGTTCAGGTC
Organism: uncultured Thermoleophilia bacterium; assembly: GCA_903927755.1. Taxonomy (GTDB): domain Bacteria; phylum Actinomycetota; class Thermoleophilia; order UBA2241; family UBA2241; genus CAIXSE01. The sequence continues at coordinate 38,359 of CAIYOD010000164.1, forward strand.
GACGGCGCGCCCGGCTGCTTCGCCCTGGCGCGCTCCTCGCGCTCGATCTCCTCTTCGGCCATACGGGCGCTCACGACCTGCGATGCCCCGTCCTGCCCCATCGTCACACCGTAGAGCACGTCGGCCGCCTCCATGGTGCGCTTCTGGTGCGTGATCATCACGAACTGGGTGCGCTCGCGGTAGTCGCGAAGCAACTGCACCAGGCGGCCGATGTTGACGTCGTCCAGCGCCGCCTCGATCTCGTCCAGGATGTAGAAGGGACACGGCCGCGCGAGCACGAGCGCCATGAGGAAGGCGATCGCCACGAGCGCGCGCTCTCCGCCGGAGAGCAGCTGCAGCCGCTTGCCGAGCTTCTTGGCGGGCTTGACCTCCACGGCGACCCCGCCCTGGGGGTGGTCCTCGTCAGGCTCGACCAGCCTGAGGCTGCCGCGGCCGCCGGGGAACAGCACCGTCACCATGTGGCTGAACTGCTCCTGGACGGCGTCGAACGTGGCCGCGAACTCCGCGTCCACCTGAGCCGTGAGCTCCTTGATGAGCGCCTCGAGGTCGTCGATGGACTTCTCGAGATCGCGACGCTGCTCGCGGAGGAAGGAAGCGCGCTCCGAGAGCTCCGCGCACTCGGCCTCCGCGAGCGGGTTCACCGGGCCGATACGCTCGCGGCGCCGCGAGAGCCTCTCGACGCGCTCCCTCAGCGTCACCCGCTCGGCCTCATCCGTCGGCGCCGCGAACCCCGCCTGGTCGAGCTGCTCGCTCACCTCGTCGAGGCTGGCGGCGAGCTCCGCGCGCCGGTCCTCGAGGCGGGCCAGCGCCACCTGGATCACCGTGCGGCGCTCACCGGCCGCCTCGAGCTCGCGGCGCAACTGCGACTCCTCGTCCGCGAGCCGGCGCAGCTCGCCGCGTTCGAGACCGCCGCCGTCCTCGTCGCCCACGTCGAGCTGCGCGATGAGGCGCGTGGAGTGCGCGCGCAGGGCGCCGGTACGCGCCTCCACCGCGGTGCAGGCGGCGCGCACCTCGGGAAGGTCGGCCAGCCGGCGCTCGAGCTCCTTGAGCCGCTCGCGATCGGCCACGGCGCGGCGACGTGCGGCCTCGCGGCGCTCCGCCGCGCGCTCGGCAGAGGCGCGCCGCTCTTCGAGCTCGACGCGGCGCCGCGTGACCATCGCGAGGGACGTCGAGTGGACTCCCTCCGCGCGGTGCAGGGCCGTCTCCGCGTCGTCGGCGGCGGGCCTGAGCTGTTCGATCTGCAGCAGCGCGTTCGCCGCCGCGGCGTCTGCGGTCTCTTTGCCGGCGGCGGCCTCGGCGAGCTCGGCCGCGATCCCCTCGACGGCGCGACGGTCGCGCTGCAGATGCTCCTCGAGGTCGCGACGCCGGGAGCGGAGCTGGCTGAGGGCACGCTCGGCGGTCTCCGCGGCGATGCGTGCCTCCCGCTCCGCCGCTGCCGCCGCGTCCGCAGCCTCGCGCGCCGCGGCATGCCGCCCGGCGGCCAGCGTGACCGACGCCTCCTCGCGCAGCTCGCGCGCCGAGACGCCGTCGCTCTTCTCGCAGACGCGCTCGAGCGACGCGCGCCGCTCGAGCAGCAAGGCCGCCGGGACACCGCTGGCCAAGCCGATCTGCCCGTCGGCCGGGCGGTAATACTCGCCTTCCCGGGTGACCGCCAACCCGGTGAACTCGGCGGGCACGGCGCGCAGGTCGTCGACGATCACGACATCGGCGAGCGCGCCCTCGAGCCCCTCGTGCTCGCCGAAGCTGACCTTGTCCGCCAGCGGCGCCGCTCCCGGAAAGGCCACCGAGGGCCGTCGGCGAGCAGGGACGATGAGACGAACGAGCCCGATCCCGGCCTTCTTGAGCGCGTCGAGCAACGACCACTGGTCGACCCCACCCGGCACCGCGAGCGCGCCCGAGAGCTGCGCCAGCGCGGCGGCGAGGGCGCGCTCGTAGCCGGGCTCGCAGGAGACGCTGCCGGCGAGCGACACCGTGCCGGGGAACTCGCCGGCCACGTCCAGGATCTCCCCGCCCACGTCCTCCATGTCGAGGAGCGCGGCGCGCAAGTGATCGGCCTCGGCGTCGAGAGCGCGCCGCTCGACGAGCGTCGCGCGGTGTGCGTCCTCGGCCTCTGTGACTTCGCGCGCCGCGTCGACCACGGCGGCCGCGTCTGCGGAGGCGGCGGTCTCGGCGGCGCGCAGAGCCTCGCGCGCCGCCGCCTCGGCGGCCACGGCGGCGATCTCTTCGCCGGCTTTGCCGGCGACCTCGGCGTCGAGCGCCTCGTGCTGCCTGGTGAGGCGCTCCTGCTCGCCGGTGAGCGCCTCCCTGCGACGCTCGAGCCTGGCTGCCGTGGCCAGCGCGCTCTCGCGCTCCACGGCCAGGCGGTCGAGCGCCAGGCGGCGCTCGCTCATCGCCTGCCGCGCGGCCTCCAGCTCCGCGGAGACGCGTGCGTGCTCCGCCTCGGCCGCCTCGAAGTCGTCCGTCAGGCGGCGCTCCTCCTGCGGCCACGTGTCGTCGTCGCGCTCTTCCGGACGTCCGGCGAGCTCCGAGACGAGGCGCTCGCGCTCGGCCGACGCCGCCCGCTCGACCTCGTCCAGGAGGAGCCGGCGCTGCTCGGCGAGTCGGCGCACGCTCTCGAGCCGCCCGTCCAGCACACGCGCGCGCAGCAGTCGCCGCGCGCTCCGCTCGCGTTCGGCAAGCTTCCGGGCGAACGTCTCCTCTTCGCGGGCGCGGGCGGCCGCGACCTTGCCCAGTCCGTCTTCGTACCTCGCCCGGTCCCCGTCGACCGCCTTGAGCTCGTCGCGACGCCCGGCGAGCTCAACGTCCAGGGCCGTGACGTCGCCGGTGAGCAGCCGCCCCCTGGTCTCCGCGATCTCGCTCTCGACCGTGCGGAGCTGCTCGGCCGCCGTCGCCTGCCGGCGCAGCGGGGCGAGCTGCGAGCCGACCTCGCGCTCGAGCAGCAGCGCTCGTTCCAGGTTGCGCCGCACCTCCCGGAGTTTCAGCCCAGCGCGCTCGCGGCGGCGCTTGTACGCACCGAGCCCGGCGGCCTCCTCGATCTGGCTGCGCCGGTCCTCAGGCTTCCCGGCCAGGAACGATTCGACCTTGCCCTGGCCGATGATGGAGTGCAGTTCCTTGCCTAGACCGACCTGGGCCAGCAACTCGACGATGTCGGTGAGCCGGCACGTCGACTGGTTGATGGAGTAGTGCGAGGAGCCGTCGCGCGCCACGCGGCGCATCACGCTGACCTCAGGCGTGGGCAGGGGCAGCGCTCCGTCTTCGTTGTCGAAGGTGAGCTCCACCTCGGCAGATCCGCTGGCGCGACGGCCGTCGCTGCCGGCGAAGATCACGTCCTGCATGGAAGAGCCGCGGATGGTGGTGGGGCTCTGCTCGCCGAGCGCCCAGATGACGGCGTCGGCGAGATTGCTCTTGCCGCTGCCGTTGGGACCGATGATCACGCCGACGCCGGGCTCGAAGAGCAGCTCGGTCTGTTTGGGGAACGACTTGAAGCCTTTGAGGCGAAGCGCCTTGAGATACACCTCAGCCGACCCCGCCGACCCCGGTGTCGCCCGGCTCGCCGCCGGCGTCCGGGCCGGGGACATCGACGTCGACGGGCACGGCCGGCGCGGTCTCGTCCGAGCCGGCTCCCGCTTCCAATTCCGGCTTGCGCGACCGGCTGCCCCGGAGACGCGCCCTGCGGGCGCTCCGCCGGGCCTTGGACTGCAGCTCGTGCAGCGCCTCGGCCGCGGCCTCCTGCTCGGCGCGCTTCTTGCTGGTGCCGAACCCGCGACCCAGCGACTCCCCCTCGACAACGGCGTCGATCTCGAACTCGCGGTTGTGAGGCGGCCCGCTGAAGCCGAGGACCTTGTACGCCACCGACTGGCCGCTGCGCGCCAGGTGCTCCTGCAGCTCGGTCTTGTGGTCGATGTAGCTGCCCTCGGCGAACACGATGTGCTCGTCGAAGACCTCGATCACCGCCGGACGCACGGCCTCGTAACCGAAGGTGAGGTACACGGCGCCGATGAGCGACTCCGTGAGGTCGGCGAGGACGTTCTGGTTGCTCTGCAGCTGCGCGGCGTCGCCGCCCTCCGACCCCTGGTCGGCGTAGTGGCGCAGCAGCTTGCCGAGGCCGAGCTTGGCGGCCACGCGGGAGCAGGTGGCGCGGCTGACGATGTAGGCCCGCAGACGGGCGAGGTGCCCTTCGGCGAAGTCGGGAAAGCGCCGGTACAGCTCGGTGGTGATGCAGAGGCTCAGGACGCTGTCACCGAGGAACTCGAGCCGCTCGTAGGACTGCACCCTGTCCGGCGCCCACGAGGTGTGCGTGAACACCTGGCGCAGGGTCGCCTGGTCAAGCTGCTGTGCGAGCGTGAGAAGTCGCTGTGTCAACGTGCGTACTCCAACGACGACGAGGGGACGCCTCCTGTCATGCAGGAGACACCCCCTCGTCGTCCCCCGAAGGGATCGGCGCGGTTAGGCGTCCACCCGCGTCATGACGAAGTCGACCGCGTCGCCGACGGTCTTGATGTCGGCGGCCTCTTCGTCGGTGATCTTGATGCCGAACTTCTCTTCCATGGTCATGACGAGCTCGACCAGGTCGAGGGAATCGGTCTCGAGGTCCTCCTGGAAACGCGCATCCATGGTGACCTTGTCTTCGTCGACGCTCAGGGTCTCGACGAGGATCCCCTTCACGTGCTCGAACACCTCTTCACGGGTCATGCAGTGAACCTCCGGGCGAGTTTGAGAGAGTCTACACCGAGCCGGTCTTCGTCCCAAGCTCCCGCGCGATCGTCGGGAGCAGGTCGCTGACGGCGCCGCGCCGGCCCATGCGGACCGCCTGCGCGATGCCGCGCGCTTTGGAGTTGCCGTGGGCGATCACGACCGGCGCGTTCATGCCGACGAGCAGCGCGCCCCCGAACTCCTCCGGATTGAGCGCGTCCTTGAGGATCTGCAGGTCCTTCTGCAGCAACAGCCCGCCCAGCTTGGTCTTGGCGCTCCACATGATCGTGGCCTTGAGCGCCCCGAGGATGGCCTTGGCGGAACCCTCGATGGTCTTGAGGCCCACGTTGCCGGTGAACCCGTCGGTGACGATGACGTCGACCAGGCGGTTCATGATGTCGCGGCCCTCGATGTTGCCGTAGAAGTGGGCGATGCGCTGGTCGTTCGCGATGAGTTGATGCGCTTCGATGACGTCGGGCGTGCCCTTGGTGGGCTCCTCGCCGATGCTGAGCAGGCCGATGGTCGGCTCCGGGATGCTCATGACCTCACGAGCGAACGCCTGGCCCATGATCGCGAACTGGCGCAGGAACTCGGCCCTGACCTCGGCGTTGGCGCCGACGTCGAGGAAGGCGACCGGCGCGGGCATGGCCGGCATGATCGTACAGATGGCCGGCCGCTTCACGCCGGGAATGCGGCGCACGTAGAGCACACTCGCCGCGACCACGGCGCCGGTGTTGCCGGCGCTCACGAAGGCGTCGGCTTCGCCGGCGTGCACCAGCTTGAGGCCGATGACGATGCTGGAGCCGGTCTTGGCGCGCGCGGCCGTCGCAGGCTCCTCGTTGTAGCCGATCACGTCGGGGGCGTGCACGACGCGGACGTACTGCACGCCCTGGGGCAGCAGCGCGCGGATGCGCGGCTCGTCGCCGACGAGGATGACGTGGAGCTGCGGGCCGACGGCGTCGAGCGCGCCGCGGACGATCTCGTCCGGCGCGTTGTCCCCGCCGGCGGCGTCGACCACCACGCGCACGACGCGGTCGTCGGCGATGGCGCTCCACGCATCGGTCACCCAGTGGGGTGACGTATACGGACGGCCCCGGTCGCCTCTCATACCTGCAAGTCGCTCACCAGGCGGTCGAGGTCGACAGACTCGTCGATGAGCCTGGCGATGAGCTCGATCTTGCTACGCTCCTTGACGCGCAGGCGGCCGAAGAGGCGGCGCATGCCGTCCGCGGCGGAGACGGTGTCGGTCTCGACCGACACGAGCGGCACGCCGCGCTCCTCCGCCCGCTCGAGAACGGCGGGGCTCGGGACGTAGTTGCCGGTGAGCACCACGGCCACGGTGGGCGTGTCGAGCGCGGCGAGCACGATCTCGGCGCGGTCGCCGCCCACGATGACGACCTTGTTCGGCGTGAGCTGGAAGTACCTGAGCGCGTGCTCGGAGCTCATCGCGCCGATCATGTAGGTCTCGGCGAGGCGCTCGCCGTAGCGCTCGCCCGTGACAAAGGTGCCGCCGAGCGCCTCGACGATCTCGGAGACGGAGACGGCCGAGAGCATCGCGCTCGAGACGAGCGCCCCGTAGCTCTCGACGTCGTTCTTGGCGAGGAAGCGCGTGTACTCGTCCCGCACGAGCGAGAGACGGGACTCGGGCACCATGTTGAAGAGGACGCCCAGGAGGTGCTGCTTGAGGGCGTCCTTGACGTAGATGATGTCGTCGAGCAGGCGGGCCCCTGCGAACTTGGCGACGAGCAGCGTGCCGAGGTCGAGCTCGGCCACCACCTCGGCGCCGCTGGTGCGCAGGAACCGCCCCTGCCAGATCTCACCGAGGCCCTCGCAGACGACGACGTCGCGCCCGGCGCGGATGCGCTCGTAGGCGGTCTTGACCCGAGCCATGGCGTCGACCTCGGTGCCGCTCAGGACGTCGTGCAGCGCGTCTTCGTCGAGGACGACCGGGCAGATGTCGGTGAGGTCGTCCTCGAGTTCCAGCAGTTCGGCGACGAACTCGGCGTCCTCATCGAGCAGCACGCCGTCGGCGTGCGCCGCCAGCGTGCCCACGGGCTTGAAGTAGCCTGCGTCGAGGCCCCGCTCGCGCAGGGCCATGCAGAGGCCGACGGCGATGGTGGTCTTGCCGCCGCTGCCTTGGGTGGAGGCGATGTAGAGCGATCGCAGCATCGCTCAGCCCTGCCGGGCCCTACTCCGTCCGCCGCGGGGCCCATCGGGCCAGCGGCCGCTCAATAGCGCTCCGTCCACTCCGTGGCACTACGAGCATTAGTCAGCTTCGAGGACGATGACCTCGCGGCCCTTGTAGGTGCCGCACTTGGGGCAGGCGCGATGCGGGAGCTTGGGGCTCTTGCACTGCGGGCAGACGCTCGCGGTCTCGACGACGAGCTTCTGCTGCGACCGACGCTGGTCGCGGCGCCGCTGAGAGGTCTTCTTCTTGGGTACGGGCATTGTTGCTTCTCCTCAGGTCAAACAGACATGGCACTGTACCACACGGCCGCCATTCACGCTTCCTCGTGCCGATGTTCAGGGTCGGCGTTGAGGTCGGCGCCACACACCGGGCACAGGCCGCGACACTCGTCACGGCAGAGGATCTTCACCGGCAGCGCCTCTGCGATGAGGTCGCGCGCCCAGCGCTCGAGGTCGATCTGGTGCGCGACGACGTAAGCCTCTTCATCCTCGTCCTCGCCGGTGGCCCCCGAATCACCGTGGCGCACGTACTCGACGCCTCGAGCCTGCACGGCCACGTCCGCGTCGGCGAGGCAACGCTGGCACGACCCGCGGACGAAGGTGTCGACGTCGAGCGTGAGCGTCAGGTTGTCGCCGACGCGCGCCGCCGTGAGGCGGGTCTCTGCAAGGTCCTCAGGCACGCGGTACTCGAGGCCGCCGTACGTGAACGGTGCGACCTCGACGGGAAGCGTGCGCCACGTCTCGCTGGCGTCATGGAAACGCAGTGAATGAAGGTCGAATCGTCGCATGTGAGCCCGCCCGGGTGGGCGTGTCGTCACGCCTTAGGGCTGCAGGTCGTCGTTGGCGCCGCGCCCCTGAAGACGCTCGCGGCCACGACGCACCGCGGCGATGAACTTGTCGAGGTTCATCTCGAGATTGCCGAGGACCTCGTCGGCGTAGTCCTCGGCGCCGAGCCGGACCTCGCGCTCGCGCTCGCGGGCGTCTTCCATGATCTGGTGCGCGTTCTTCTCGGCCAGCCGGACGACCTCGGTGTCGGAGGCGAGCTTCTCGGCGCGCTCCTGCGCCTCGGCGAGCACGCGGTCGGCCTCCTGCTTGGCCTCCGAGAGCATCTCCTGGCGCTCCTTGACGATCCAGCGCGCCTGCTTGATCTCTTCAGGGATGGTCGAGCGCATCTGATCGAGGATGTCGTAGATCTCCTCACGGTCGATCATGACGCTGTCGGTGAGCGGCACCGATCGTGCGTTGTGGATGATGTCATCCAGTTTGTCGATGAGAACGAGGACGTCCATACTCAGCAACCCTCCTTGGGTAGCCTAGGCCTTGCTCCCCGGCGGATACTTCTCCGCGAGGCGGCGGGCAACGGCCGGGGGCACCAGATCAACGACGGAGCCTCCGAACGCGGCAATCTCTCTGACGCCGCTCGAGCTGAGGAAGCTGTGCTCGGGCGAAGCCATCATGAACACTGTTTCTATGTCGGGCGCCAGCTTCCTATTGAGCTGTGCCATGGCGAACTCGTACTCGAAGTCGGAGATCGCGCGCAGACCCTTCAGGATCACGTGCGCATCCCACTTGCGCGCGAACTCGACGACGAGCTGGTTGAAGCGGTCGACGACGATGTTGTCGTGACCGACGAGGGCATCCCGAAGGAAGACCTCACGCTCCTCCGGCGTGAACAGCGGCGACTTGCGCTGCGGCTCTTCGATGAGCCCGACGATGACGCGGCCGAACTTGGTGGCGCCGCGCGTGATGATGTCGAGGTGACCCACGGTGACAGGGTCGAACGTGCCCGGACAGATGGCGGTGATGTTGCTGGGCATCAGTCTGCTGCTTCTCCTTCCGCCGGCGAGGCGGCGCCTGTCACGAGGAACGTGACGCGTGTGTCGCCGTAGCGTTTCTCCTTCACGACGGCCCACGGCAGCCCGGCCGGCGTGCCGGCGGCGGACTCGACGACCAGCACCGCGCCGGAGACGAGCACCCGCCCCAGCAATCTCACGAGGGCGGGACGGACCTGCTCGTACGCTTCGTAGGGCGGGTCCGCAAACACGAGAGTATATCTCGCGCCGCGACGGGCGTCAGCCGCGAGGGCGCGGCGGACGTCGGTCCCGAGCACGACGGCGTGCCTGCCGGCGGCGGCGGGCAGCCCCCGCCGCTCCCCCCCGCCACCGCGCGCGAGGGGCACGCCGAGCCGCTCGAGGTTGCCGCGCAGAGCGCGCAGAGCGGGCGGCGCCGACTCCACGAAGGTACACGTGGCGGCGCCGCGCGAGAGCGCCTCGATGCCGAGCGCGCCGCTGCCGGCGAAGAGGTCGAGGACGGCGTGGCCGGCGAGCGCGCCTCCGATCGTACCGCCGGACGACCCGGGCTCGGCGGCGGCTGCGTGCGTCTCGAGGCCGGCGGCGGCCGTGAGGCCGTCGAGCGCCGCGGCGGCCTCCGGCAACGCGCCGAGCACATCGAACACGGCCTCGCGGACCCTGTCGGAGGTCGGCCGCGTGTTCCGCCCTGCGGGCGCCCGCAGCGGCCTGCTGCGCCAGGCGCCGCCGACCACCCTCACGCGGCGACCTTCATCAGCCGGCGGTCGCCGCGTCCTCGCGGCCGAGGACGATGCGCCGCGCCGGCGGCGCGTCCGGGCCGACGGTGAACGCGGTCTCGAGCACGGTGCTCGCCTCCCGCCGCCGCGCGGGATCGCGCGAGAACACGGCCGCCAGCGACTCGCCGGACTGCACGGCGTCGCCCACCGAACGCTCGAGCAGGACCCCGGCGGCCGCGTCGACGGTGTCGTCCACGGTGCGGCGGCCGGCCCCGGCGAGCTGGGCGGCGCGCCCGACGGCGAGCGCGTCGACGGCCGTCACGTACCCGGCCGCCGGCGCCTTCACCTCGTGCGCGGCAAGCCGGTGGAACTCGCCGGGCTGCCAGCGGCCGCCTTGCACGTAGCACCAGCGCTCGAAGTGCTCGGCCGCGCGCCCGTCGTCGAGCGCGGCCTCCGCCCGGGCGCGGGCCTCCGCCGCGTCCAAGCCGAGGTCGGCCAGCGGCAGCAACTCCGCGGCGAGCGCGAGCGTCACCTCGCGCACGTCACCCGGCCCCTCGCCCTTCAGCACCTGCCATGCCTCCTCGACCTCGAGCCGGTTGCCGACGGTACGCCCGAGCGGCGCGTCCATGGCGGTGTAGAGGCAGGTCGTCGGGCGCCCGTAGGCGGTCCCGATCGCGCGGCACAGGCGGCCGATCTCCTTGGCCTGCGCCAGATCGGCCGCGAACGCGCCGCGGCCCACCTTGAGGTCGAGCACGAGCGCCGAGGTGCCGCTGGCCACCTTCTTGGCCATGATGCTCGCCGCGATCAGCCCGTTGCACTCCACGGTCCCTGTGACGTCGCGGAGCGCGTACAGCAGACGGTCCGCCGGCACGATGCGCTCGCTCTGGCTGACGACCGCGACACCGATGCGCTCGAGCTGCCGCAGGAAGTCCCCCTGCGGAAGCTGCACACGGAAGCCGGGGATGGATTCGAGCTTGTCCAGCGTGCCGCCGGTGTGTCCGAGGCCCCGGCCTGACATCTTGCCGAAGACGGCGCCGCAGGCGGCGACGAGCGGCGCGAGCACGAGCGTGACCTTGTCGCCCACGCCGCCACTCGAATGCTTGTCCAGCACGGGGCGGCGCAGGACGCTGAGGTCCAGCAGCTTGCCGCTGTCGATCATCGCGCGAGCCAGCCAGAGCGTCTCGTCGTCGCTCAGCCCGCGCAGCACCATGGCCATGAGGAGGGCGCTCGCCTGGTACGAGGGGACGGCTCCGCTCACGACCCCGTCGACGAACGCGCGCACGCGTGGCTCGTCGAGCTCCCGGCCGTCGCGCTTCCAGGCGATCACGTCGTGCACGAAGTCCACGGTCACTCCCCTCAGAGCGTGCCTTGCAGGTCCGGCCAGCGCGCGAACGCGGCCCGCGTGAAGCCGGCGGCCAGCAGTCCGGCGAGGCGGGCGCCGGCGGCGAGCACGTCTTCGTGGGAGCCCACCGCGGCCGCGACGTTGGCCACGAGCGCCAGAAGACAGCACTCTACGCCCGTCTCGGCGGCGGCGCGAGCCTCCGGCGCCGCCGACATGCCTACGACGTCGCCGTAGCGGGCGAGCCAGGCGACCTCGGCCGGGGTCTCGAACTGGGGGCCACATACCGAGACGTAGGCGCCGGCGTGCTGCGCCGCGCCCTCGCCAAGTGCCGCGGCGACCCGCACGGCGACCTCGTCGCAGCACAACGGCAGAGTCTCCGGCGTGTCGCCGACGGGTGGCCGCTGCAGGTCCGTGACGGACGAGCACACGACCGCACGGCCGATGCCGGCCTCCGGGCGCAGAGCTCCGCACGAGTTGGTCAGCAGGAGGCGGGTCACGCCGGCGGCCGCAAGCGCGCGCACCGGCAGTTCGAGCTCGTCGTCGTCCCAGCCCTCGTACCGATGCGGCCGGCCGCAGGCGAGCGCCAGACGCAGCTCGCGGTCGTCACCGGCCGGCACGCTCGCCAGCTTGAGCAGGTTCAGGTGGCCGGGCACGGAGCCGGCCGGCCATCCGAGCGCGTCGTAGGGCACTTCGTCCACGACGCGCCCGCCCTCCGGGAGCGCCCAGAGTCCCGAGCCATAGACCGCCGCGAGGTGCGGGCCCCAGGCGGCCACCCGCGCCAGAGCCGCCTCGGACTCCCCGCCCATCAGCCTATCGGCCGACCGGGGAGCTGAGGCTCCTCCCCCGTGAGGTGGGCGAACGCCGTGGCGCCGACGTCCTCCTGCACGCCGTCGTACCGCCCGGGGGTGAGCCCGAGCGCGAGCAGCGGGGAGTACTCGCGCGAGTGGTCCGTGCCCTCGGTGGTGGGATCGACGCCGTGGTCGGCGCAGAGGATCATGACGTCCTCCTCGCCCAGCAGTCCCTCCCAGGCGGGCAGCGCCGCGTCCACCTCGGCAAGGCCGCCGGCGAACCCGGTCACGTCGTTGCGGTGGCCCCACACCGAGTCGAAGTCCACGAGGTTGGCGAACAGGAACCCGTCCTCCATCTCGCGGAGGTGTCGCGTGCACGCGGCGATGCCGGCGGTGTTGTCGGTGGTGTGGTCGTCGACGTCCACGCCGCGCTGCACGAAGATCTCGCCGATCTTGCCGACGCCGACCACGGGGACGCCACGCTCCTGAAGAAGGTCCAGATAGGTGGGTCCCGGCGGCTCCAGCGAGTAGTCGCGGCGCCGCGACGTGCGCGCGTAGTGGCCCGACGCACCGTCGAACGGTCGCGCGATGACGCGCCCGACCGCGTGCGGACCCTGCAGCTGGGCGCGCGCCGTCTCGCACCACGCGTAGAGCTCGGGGACCGGGACGACCTCTTCGTGACAGGCGATCTGGAAGACCGAGTCCGCGGAGGTGTACACGATCGGCCGTCCGGTGGCCACGTGCTCGTCGCCGAGCTTGTCGATGATGCCCGTCCCGGAGGCCGGCCGGTTGCACAGCACCTGCCGGCCGATCGCCGCCTCGAACGGCCCGATGACCTCGGGTGGAAAGCCGTCGGGATACGTGGGGAACGGCCGCTCGAGCACGACTCCCATCATCTCCCAGTGGCCGGTCGTCGTGTCCTTGCCGGCGCCGCGCTCGGCCAGGCGGCCGTAGGTCGCGTCGCGGCGCGGCGTTCCGAGCGGCAGGCCCACGACCTCGCCGAGGCCCAGTGCGGCGAGATTGGGCAGGGGCACATCCACGCGCTCCAGCACGTGCCGCAGCGTGTCCGATCCTTCGTCCCCATACGCGGCGGCGTCCGGCAGCGCGCCTGCGCCGCAGCCGTCCAGCACACACACGAACACTCTGCTCATGGATCCTCCTTCTCACCGCGCCGTCGCCGCGCCCGCGGGTGCGTCTCCAGGAATACCTCGCGCAGGTGCTCGACGGTCACGTGAGTGTACAACTGGGTGGTGGCCACGTTGGCGTGCCCGAGCATCTCTTGCACGCTGCGCAGATCCGCGCCGGCGGCCAGCAGGTGCGTCGCGAAGGAGTGCCGGAACGTGTGTGCGCTCGCGACGCCGAGCATGTCGGCGCGCGCCAGCACGCGCCGAAGGATGTAGTCGAACCCTTGGCGCGTGAGCGGACCGCCGCGGGCATTGAGGATCAACTCCGGGCGGCGGCGGCCGCGCAGCAGCGTTCGCCGCCCGTCTGCGACGTACCGGCTGACCGCCGCGGCGGCGGCGCCCCCCATCGGCACCACGCGCTCCTTGTCGCCCTTGCCGACACAGCGCACCAGGCCGCCCTCCACGTCCACGTCGCCGTCCCGAAGCCCCACGAGCTCGCTGACCCGCAGCCCACAGCCGTACAGCAGCTCGAGCGCGGCGAGGTCGCGCTGCCCGAGAGGTCCGGCGGGCACGACGGAGGCGAGGATCTCCTCGACCTCCTCGACCGACAGCACCCGAGGCAAGTCCTGCGGCCGCCTGGGCGTGCGCAGGAGCGCCGCCGGGTCGTCCTCGCGCACGCCCTCGCGCACGAGGTAGGCGTAGAAGGCGCGCACGGCAGCGGTACGGCGCGCCACGCTCGAGGCCGCGCCGTCGCCGCCGGAGCCGGCGAAGTAGGCGCGCACCTCCCCGGCCGTGGCCTTCCCCGGAGAGGCGCCGGTCGTGATGAGGAAGGCGGAGAAGGCGGCGAGATCGCGGCCGTATGCCGTCACCGTGTTGGGGCTGAGGCCGCGCTCGTAGCGCACGTAGTCGAGGAACTCGGCCACCAGCGGGTCGGACGGCGGCGCCGACGTCCCCCTCTGGCTGCCGCGGGCAGGCACGCGCCGCTCCGCGGCCGCTATGCGGCCGTCCCCGCGGCGCGCACGAGACCCGCGGCCATGGCGCCGAGATCAGCAAGCCGTTCCAGGCTCATGCACTCCTGCGGCGAGTGTGCGTTCTCGAACCCGGCGCCGAGAGTGAGCGCCGGCAGTCCGGCAGCGTTGAACACGTTCGCGTCCGACCCGCCGCCGCCATCGACCCGGCGCTCCGACAGCCCTGCCAGCGCGGCGGCCTGCGCCCCGATGGCCAACAGTGGGCTGTCCGCCGCGTGCCGGTAGCCGCAGAAGGCCTCGTGCACGTCGATCTCGACGTCGACGCCCGTCTCGGCGGCCGCGGCCGCGAGGGCCTGCACCATGTGCTCGGTCTGCGCGGCCACCTTGGCCGGGTCGTGGCTGCGCGCCTCCCCGGCGACCACGCAGCGCTCGGCGACCACGTTCGGAGCCGTCCCGCCGCGCACGACGCCGACGTTCGCCGTCGTCTCGTCGTCGATCCTTCCGAGGCGCATCGCGGCCACCGCACGGGCGGCCGCGACCACCGCGCTCCGACCCTGCTCGGGCGCGATGCCGGCGTGCGCCGCGGTGCCGCGGAACTCGGCCTCGACGCGCTTCTGTGTGGGCGAGGCGATGATGAGCGTCCCCGGGGCGCCGTCGCTGTCGAGCACGAACACGCGCCGCGCCGTGAGCAGGCTCAGGTCGAGCGCCTTGGCGCCGAGGAGCCCGGCCTCCTCCCCGGGCGTGAACACCAGCTCCACGTCGCCCGCCGGCGGCTCGGCGGCGAGCCGTCGGGCCAGCACGAGCAGGACGGCGAGGGCCGCCTTGTCGTCCGCGCCGAGCACCGTGAGGCCGTCGGTGCGCACGAAGCCGTCGGCGACGACCACCTGCGGCGCGCGCTCGACGGGGACCGTGTCCAGGTGAGCGCAGAGACCGACGGCCGGAGCTTCGCCGCGGCCGGGGATGCGAGCGACGAGATTGCCGCAGCCGCAACCGGTCACCGGCGCGCTGCCGTCCTCGTGCACGTCCAGATCGAGGTCGCCGAGATACCGCTTGACGACGTCGGCGACCTCCCGCTCGGCGCCCGTCGGCGACGCGATGCCGGCGAGCCGGACGAAGAGGTCGAGGAGCTCCTCGTCTAGGACGGCGCGCACACGTCCTCCAGCTCATCGTCACGCTCGCTGCGCAGGCGAGCGGCAGCACCCACGAAGTCGCGGAAGAGCGGCGCCGGCCGCGTCGGCCGCGACTTGAACTCGGGGTGGAACTGGGAGGCGACGAACCAGGGGTGGTCGGGGAGCTCGCAGATCTCGACCAGACGCCCGTCGGGCGTGGTTCCACTGACGACGAGACCGGCGGCCTCGAGCTGCGGGCGCAGGTCGTTGTTGACCTCGTAGCGGTGGCGGTGGCGCTCCCACACCTCGTCCGCATCGTAAGCCGCCTGGGCCCGGGTGCCGGAGACGAGCTTCACGTGCGAAGCGCCGAGGCGCATCGTGCCGCCCATGTCCTCCACGTCCTTCTGCTCGGGCAGGAGGTCGATGACCGGGTAGGCGGTCTCGGGGTCGAACTCGGTGGAATTGGCGCCGTCCATGCCGCACAGGTCGCGGGCGAACTCGGCGACGGCGCACTGCATGCCGAGACACACGCCGAGGAACGGCACGTCATGCTCGCGGCAGTAGCGGATCGCGTCGATCTTGCCTTCGATGCC
Source organism: uncultured Thermoleophilia bacterium (assembly GCA_903927755.1). GTDB lineage: Bacteria > Actinomycetota > Thermoleophilia > UBA2241 > UBA2241 > CAIXSE01. Next base: position 53,686 of record CAIYOD010000164.1, read on the forward strand.
GCGCTGGCCGAAGCCGCCGGGGACGATGACGCCGTCGGCGCCGCAGAGACGCTCGCCCACGGTCTTCTGCGTGAGCTCCTCGGAGTCGATCCACTGCAGATCGAGCTTGCGGCCGTGGAAGATCGCCGAGTGCTTGAGCGCCTCCCACACGGAGAGATAGGCCTCGTGCAGCTGCACGTACTTGCCCACCAGCGCGATGGTCACCGGCCTGTCGCAGGCGTCGATGTGCTCGATGAGCGCCTCCCACTCGGCCAGGTCGGGCGGCCCGACGTCGAGCCCGAGCATCTTGACCACGAGGTCGTCGAGCTTCTCGCGATGCATGTTGAGCACGACCCGGTAGATGTCGTCCGCGTCCGCCGCCGAGATGACCGCCTCCGGGTCGACGTCGCAGAACAGGGCGATCTTCTCGCGGATGCCCTGGGAGAGCAGCTCCTCCGAGCGGGCCACGATGATGTCGGGCTGGATGCCGATCTCGCGCAGCTCGGCGACCGAGTGCTGCGTCGGCTTGGTCTTCAGCTCTCCGACGACGCCGATCATCGGCACCAGGGTGACGTGGATGTACAGCACGTTGTCGCGGCCGACATCCTTGCGGAACTGGCGGATGGCCTCGAGGAACGGGAGGCTCTCGATGTCGCCGACCGTGCCGCCGACCTCGGTGATGAGCACGTCCACCTCGGTGAGCTTGGCCAGACGGTGGACGCGGCTCTTGATCTCGTTGGTGATGTGAGGGATGACCTGCACGGTGCCGCCGAGATAGTCGCCGCGGCGCTCCTTGGTGATCACACTGTTGTAGATGCCGCCGGTGGTGACGTTGGAGTCCCGCTGGACGAACTCGTCGAGGAAGCGCTCGTAGTGACCGAGGTCGAGGTCCGTCTCGGCGCCGTCTTCGGTGACGAAGACCTCACCGTGCTGGAACGGGCTCATCGTCCCCGGGTCTACGTTGATGTACGGGTCGAACTTCTGGCTCGCGACCTTGAGGCCACGCTGCTTGAGCAGCCGGCCGACGGACGCGGCCGTGATGCCCTTGCCGAGCCCGCTGACGACGCCCCCGGTGACGAAGATGTGCTTGGTCATGCCCCCTGTGCCCTCCTGGTGTGGATCCCGCCGCTCTGAACGCAGCCGTCGTCGAACGCTCCGGTCGCAGCCACCAGGGAACGCACCCGGGGCACGGCGGACCTGCACGAGACAAACGGGAGATTTTGTGGGGCCGGGGACCTGCCCGTTCTAACTTGACGGGCCGGCACGACGATATGCCCGGCGAGCCCTCGGATCACGTCGGCAAGTATACCATCGGGCCCGGCCGCCGCAAGGACCGTCGGGCCGGGACGCAGACGGGCGGGGCCGCACTCAGGAGGTCGCCGACGCCTTGGCCAGAAGGCTCTCGGCATGGCTTCGCGCAGCCTCGTCGTCCGGGGCCGCGCCGAGCATCCGGCACAGCTCCTCGAGACGCGCCTCACCCTCCACCAGACGGACCACGGTCTCCGTGGTGCCTTCGCCCACGTCGCTCTCCTTGGCGATGGCGAACTGCCGGTCGGCGAAGGCGGCCACCTGCGGGAGATGGGTGATGCAGAGCACCTGACGGCGCTCGGCCAGCCGGCGAAGCCGTTCTCCGAGCGCCGCGGCAGTGACGCCGCCGATCCCTGTGTCGACCTCGTCGAAGATGAGGGTCTCGACATCGTCGCCGAGGTTCACGAGCCCGCGGATGGCAAGCATGGCGCGCGACAGCTCGCCGCCGGAGGCCGTCTCCCTCAGGGGTCGCGGCGGCACGCCGGGATTCGCGCCGAAGACGAACTCCACGTCGTCGGCGCCGTGCGGCCCCAGGCCGTCCCAGCCGCCGTCGCGCGCCTTGACCTCGATGACGAACGTGGCATGCGGCATGGCGAGGCCGCGGAGCTCCTTCTCGATGCGCGCGGCCACCTGCGGCGCGAGCCGCTGCCTGGCTTCCGAGAGCCGCGCAGCCGCGCGGACCGCACCCGTCTGCGCCGCCGTGACCCTCGCCACCAGAGACTCCTCGTCGGCGGCGAACTCCTCGAGGGCGGCCAGGCGGGCGCGCGCGTCCTCGAGATAGCCGAGCACCTCGTCGGCGGAGCCGCCGTACTTGCGCATGAGCGCCTTGAGCTTGTCGAAGCGAAGCTCGAGGGCATCCCGGTGGGCGGCGTCGACGTCGAGTCCGTCGATGTAGTCGCGCAGCGCCGCCGCCAGGTCATCGAGCTCCACCGTGAGCGTGCCGAGTCGCTCCGCCAGCGGCGCCAGACTCTCGTCGAGCAGCGCCGCCTCGTCGACCAGGCGCTGCGCCACGCGCACGCCGTCCAGCGCCGCGGCCTCCGACTCGCCGGCCAGAAGGGCAAGCGCGCCACCGGTGCGCTCGAGCAGCTTGCCGGCGTGCCGCGCCCGCTCGCGGTCCACGGCGAGGCGCTCGTCCTCACCCGGCTCCACGCCTGCCGCCTCGATCTCCGCGACCTGGTAGCGCAGCATGTCGAGCTCGCGCTCGCGGTCCCGCCCCGCGCCGCGCAGGTCGTCGAGCTCGCGGGTGAGCGCGCGGGCGCCGGCGTAGGCGCCCGCGTAGTTCGCCTTGAGCGGCTCGACCTCGTCGGCGACCGCGCCGTCGAGCAGGTCCAGTTGGCGCTCGAGTTGCAGCAGGCGAGTGTGCTCGAGCTGGCCGTAGAAGGCGAGGCGCCGCCGCAGGGCGTCTTCGACGGCGGCGGCCGAACTCAGCAGACCGTCCATCCGGGCCCGCGACCGGCCGCCCCGCGGCAGCTCGCGGGCCACCGCCAGCGAGTCGTCGCCGTTCTCGAAGAGCGCCTGCACGAGCGCGCGCGCAGCGCCAGGCCTCACGAGCTCGTCGCCGCCCTTCTGGCCCATGAGCAGGCCGATCGCCTGCGCGAGCAGGCTCTTCCCCGCGCCCGTCTCCCCCGTGATGACGTTGAGGCCCGGCGAGAACTCCAGCCGGGCCGCGGCGATCAGGACCAGGTCGTCGATGCTCAGTTCAGCGAGCATCGCGGCGGTCGAAGAGCTTCTCCTCGACGTTCTGGTAGAACGATCCCTCGCTCTGCATGAGGAGGCGCGCGACCTGATGCCCGGCCGTCACGCGCACCTCGTCGCCGCAGCACAGCCGTCCGACCACGTCGCCGTCGGCGACGACCTCGCACTCCTGCAGCGGCGAGACGTTGCGCGCTGTGATCACGTGGTCGGGCCGGAGGATCACCGGACGGAAGCCCAACGAGTGCGGTGCGATGAAGTTCAGCACGAGCACACCCGCGTTCCACTCCACGATGGGCCCGTTGCAGGAGAGGTTGTAGGCGGTGGAGCCGGTCGGTGATGCGATGATGAGCCCGTCGCAGAACATGCTGCCGACGGTGACCCCGGCGACCTCGTATTCGAGCTGGAGCACGTGGCGTGGCGCGACGCGGCTGAGGATGACGTCGTTGACGGCGCTGTAGTGCTCGCCGCCCAGCAAGACGTCGACCGTGAGCAACTCGACGACGCGGTAGTCGCCCGTCAGGATCTTCTCGAGGCCGGCCTCCCAGCCCTCACGCGGAAGCGAGGCGAGAAAGCCGACGTTGCCGTAGTTGACCCCGAGGGTGGGCACATCCGTGCCCAGGAGACGCGAGAGACTCCGAAGGATGGTGCCGTCACCGCCGAACACGAGGCAGAGGTCGGCGCTGCGCAGGCCGGCCTCGTCGACGGACCGATAGCCCAACCCCGCGGCAGCAGGGTGCTTCGCCGCCTCTTCCGCCGGCATGAGGAGTTCGAGTCCCAGGCGGTCCGCGGCCGCGGCCAGCTCCGCCAGCGCGGCCGCCGTCGCCCCGGTGAGGTAGTGCGTGAGCACCGCGATGCGGCGCAGGGGCTCACCCATGAGCCGCCTCCACCGCATCGAGCACGAGGTCGGTCGCCGGCCTCGGAGCCGCTGTGCCGGTGGTCGCGTCGCTGAAGAGGATGAAGTACTCCACGTTGCCTTTCGGTCCCGGATGCCCCGAGTCGCAGACGCCTTGCACCGTCGCGCCCCTTGCCTGCAGCCAGCCGGCCACCTGGTCGAGCACGTCCCGGTGGACGGCCGGGTCGCGGACCACGCCGCCCTTGCCGACCCGCTCCCTCCCGGCCTCGAACTGCGGCTTGACCAGGACGAGGCCGCGGTAGCCCGTGCGCAGGCATTCTAGCACCGGCCCAAGAGCCACCGTCAGGGAGATGAACGACAGGTCCGCGGTGACGAACGAGGGCACGAACGGGAGACGTTCGGCGGTCAGCTGTCGGGCGTTGGTGCGCTCGAGCACGGTCACTCGCGGGTCCCCACGCAGCTTCCAGTCGAGCTGTCCGTAGCCGACGTCCACGGCGATCACGCGAGCGGCGCCGCCCTGCAGCAGCCGGTCGACGAACCCGCCGGTGGAGGCGCCGAGATCGAGAACATCCTCTCCCGCCACGTCGACGCCGAGACGAGTGAGTGCGGTATCGAGCTTGTCGCCACCGCGCGAGACGTACCGGCGGCGCGCGGCCGCCTCGATGGTCGCCGCGTCGCCGATCTGGGTGCCGGGCTTGTCGACCATGCAGCCGTCCACGGTGATCTCTCCGGCGAGGACGGCGGCGCGGGCCTGGGCCCGGGTGATGAAGAGGCCACGCTCGACGAGCAGCACGTCCAGCCGCTCGCGCATCCGGCGGCCCTACTTGACGCGCGTCAGCGCCGGACTGTGCGCCCGCGCCGCAAGCGCCACGGCCTGCGGCGTGAGCCCGATGTCCGCGAGCACGCGCGCCCGGTCACCGTGCGCGACGAAGGCGTCCGGCAGCCCGAACCGCACGACCTCGACGGAGTTGCCGACCGCCTCGAGGACAGCGCTGCCGAAGCCGCCGGCGAGGGCGTTCTCCTCCACGGTGACGAGGCGGCTGTGCCCGGCGGCGAGCCGCAGGAGCAGCTCCGTGTCCAGCGGCTTCACGAAGCGCGCGTCGACGACGGTCGGCGCGGCGCCCTCGGCGGCCAGCAGCTCGGCCGCCTCGCGGGCGATGCCGACCCCGGTGCCGATACCGACAAGCGCCACGTCGGCGCCCTCCTGGAGCACCGCGCCGCGTCCCACCTCGAGCGGCTCGATCTCGTCGAGCGGCGCGGACGGAGCAGCCAGCCCGCGCGGGTAGCGCAGCGCCGCGGGTCCATCCAGCGTGAGAGCGGTCGCCAGCATGCGCTGCAGCTCCTCCTGGCTGGACGGCGCCATCACGGTCATTCCGGGGATCACGCGCAAGAAGGACAGGTCGAAGGCGCCGTGGTGGGTCGGGCCGTCGTCGCCGACGAGGCCGGCCCTGTCCACGGCGAACGTCACCGGCAGGTGTTGCAGCCCGATGTCCTGGACGAGCATGTCGAAGGCGCGCTGCAGGAAGGTCGAGTAGAGAGCGACGACCGGGCGCATGCCGCCGATGGCGAGCCCGGCGGCGAACACGGCCGCGTGCTCCTCGGCGATGCCGACGTCGTAGAAGCGGTCCGGGAACCGCCGTTCGAATGCCTCCAGGCCGGTCCCCTGCGTCATGGCCGCGGTGATGGCCACGACGCGCTCGTCCCGCTCCGCGAGCCGCACGAGCGCCTGGCCGAACGCGTCGGTGTAACTCGTACCGACCGCCACGGCTTTGCGCGCGCCGTTTCCGAGGTGGAACGGCCCGGTCCCGTGATAGGTGTCCGGCCGGGCCTCCGCGGGCTCGTAGCCCTTGCCCTTGACCGTCTTGACGTGGACGACCACCGGCCGGCGCGTGTCGATCGCCTGGCGGATGCTCGAGCGCAGGGCGTGCATGTCGTGCCCGTCGACGACCCCGATGTAGGCGAACCCCAGCTCCTCGAAGAGCATGCCCGGGACGAGCAGCGCCTTCATCGACTCCTTGACGTCCTTGCCCAGGCGGTACGCCTGGCGGCCGATGGCCGGGATCTTCGCGACGCCATGCTCGAGGTCCTCGCGCAGACGGGTGAGGGTCGGGTCGAGGCGGATGCGGTTGAGGTAGAGCTGCAGGGCGCCCACGTTGGCGCGAATGGACATCTCGTTGTCGTTGATGACCACCACGAGCGGGGTCCGCAGGTGGCCGGCCTGATTCAGAGCTTCGAAGGCGACCCCACCCGTGAGGGCGCCGTCGCCGAGGACGCAGACGACCTTGCCGTCGTTCTCCCGGGCGATGCGCTCGGCCTCGACGAGCCCGAGCCCATAGCTGATCGACGTCGAGGCGTGCCCTGTGCCGATGATGTCGTGCGGCGACTCAGCCCGCTGCGGGAACCCCGAGAGGCCACCGTACTGGCGGATGGTCCCGAAGCGGTCTCGCCGCCCCGTGAGCAGCTTGTGCGCGTAGCACTGATGGCCGACGTCCCAGACGATCTTGTCCTTCGGGCTCTGCAGCACGCTGTGCAACGCCACGGTGAGCTCGACGGTGCCCAGGCTGGCGGCGAGGTGACCGCCGGTCTCGCTGACACAGGAGAGGATGGTCTCGCGGACCTCGTCTGCGAGCAGCGTCAGTTCCCGCTCGGAGAATGTCTGGAGGTCGGCGGGGTCTGAGATCTTGTCCAGATACCGCATCGTCACCGGAGTATAGCACCGGCTCTCGCTCGACCTTGGAGCACCTGCCGACGCGACCGACGGCCGGGCTCGGAGCCGGCGATCGCGCGCCGTCAGCGCCGGCGATCGTGGATGAAACGGGCGACCGCGGCGAGGTCGGCGGTGTCGGCGGGCAGCTCGCCCAGCAGGGTGTGCGCGCGGTCCCGGGCCTCGTCGGCCAGCTGTGCCGCCCGCTCCATGCCGAACCTGGAGACGTACGTGACCTTCTCCAGCGCGCGGTCCTTGCCCACGCTCTTGCCGAGCTCGTCGACGGCGCCGGTCTCGTCGAGGATGTCGTCGACGATCTGGAACAGAAGCCCCAGCTCGGCGGCATAGGCGCGGTACGGCTCCACGTCCTCCGCGCCGGTGAGCAGCGCACCGCACACCACCGACGCCTGGATCAGGCGGCCGGTCTTGAGCGCGTGCAACGTCCGCAGGTCGTCGTCGGCGGCGGCCTCTCCCGCGACGTCCATGTACTGGCCGCCGACCATGCCCTGGACGCCGGTCGCAGCGGCGATCTCGGCAAGCGCGCCGAGCACCGCCTCGCAACCGCCGGTCTGACGGGTGAGGACGAGGCTGAAGGCCTCCGCGAAGAGGCCGTCGCCGGCCAGGATGGCCACGTCCTCTCCGAAGGCGACGTGGCACGTGGGCCGGCCGCGACGCAGCGTGTCGTCGTCGATCGCCGGCAGATCGTCGTGGATGAGCGAGTAGGTGTGGATGAGCTCGAGCGCCGCCGCGGTCGGCAGGACCGTGTGCGCGTCGGCGCCGCGGCCTCTCGCGGTCGCGAGCGTCAGGACCGGCCGGATCCGCTTGCCCCCCGCGAGCAGCGAGTAGCGCATCGCCTCGGTGAGCCGTGCGGCGCGATGATCGACGCCGAAGTCCAGCGTCCCCAGGTAGTCCTCGACGGTCGCCAGCAGGTCAGCCGGATAACCGTCCGTCGGCGCTTGACTCACAGCCACCGCCTCACCCGGCGACGCGGCCGAGCTGCTCCAGCAGCCGTCCGGCCTCCTCGACCTGCTCGGTGGCGCGCTCCAGCAGCGTCATCTCCACCTCGGCGGACGACGACGCGGCCAACCGGGGCTCCAGCTCCTCGAGCTGGCCAAGCAGTTCCTTGAGCCGCGCCAGCGCCTGCGCCCGCGTCAGCTCGGGGCCGGCCTGCGGCGCGTCAGCCATCGTCGCGCTCTGCGTCCGGTGCGCCGCCCGACTCAGGTCGGCCCTCCGCCTCATCCGCCTCGTCTTCGCCCGCGCGCATGATGCCGCCGAGCACGCCGTTGACGAACCCGCCGGCCTCATCGGTCGAATAGCGCTTGGTGAGGCGCACGGCTTCGTCGATGGCGACCTCCGGAGGTGTCGCCTCGGACTGGATCTCCCACACGGCCAGACGGAGGATGCTGCGCTCGAGCGGGGCGACGCGGTCGACAGGCCAGCCCTTGGAGTGGGCCTCCAGCACCACGTCGATCTCTTCCCTGGAGGCCAGCACGCCGGCGACGGCCTTGATGGTGAACTCGTCGGGGGCGTACCCCTCCCGGAGCCGCTGGCCGTTCACGAGCTCGGCCATGGAGAGGTCGGTGACTTCCGTCTGATAGAGCAGGAAGACGGCGTCGCGACGCGCCTGCTTGCGACTCGGACCGGCCGGCGCCACGCTGATCGGCCCCCGCCTCAGGCGGATTCGATGGCGAAGAGCGGCTGACCGTACTGCACGGTCTCGCCGTTCTCCACGAGGATCTCGCGGACCACACCGGCGACGTCGGCCGTCAACTCGTTCATCATCTTCATCATCTCGAGGATGCAGAGCGTCTGCCCGGCCTCGACCGCGTCGCCCACCTCGACGAACGAGGGCAACTGCGGCGACGGCGAGCGGTAGAACGTGGCCACCCACTTGGACTTGACCAGGTGATAGCCGTTGGCGTTCTCGTCGCCGGCCGCGCTCGCCGCCGGAGCCTGCGGCGCGGCGGCGGCCGGAGCGGCCGCGGCAGCCGGCTCGACCCCCGCCTTGCGCACGGTGATCTTGAGGTCGCCCTCCTCGACGACGACCTCGTCCACCTCGCTCTCCTCGATCATCCCGAGGATGTCCTTGACGCGATCGGCGCTCTGCCCGAGCAGGTCGGCGCCGGGCTGCGAGCTGATGTACTGGTCGTGGACGCCGAAGACGTCGGACTCGGGACCGATGTGATGCCGCTCGAGGTAGACGCGCGCCGTCTGCGGGAACAGCGCGTAGCTGAGGAGGTCCTCCTCGGAGCGCACCAGCTCGCCGATCTCCGGACGATAGTCCTCGAGCGTCTCCTCGATCAGGTCGGCCGGCCGAACGCCGATGGGCTCCTCTCCCTCGAGCACGCGCGAGAGCACCTCGCGCGACACGGGACCCGGCGCGGCGCCGTACTTGCCGCGCAGGTACTGCTTCATCTCGTCGGGCACGATGTGCCAGCGCCTGCCGGAGAGCACGTTGAGCACCGCCTGCGTACCGACGATCTGGCTCATCGGCGTGACCAGCGGGGGGAATCCGACCTCGGCGCGCACGATCGGGATCTCCTCGAGTACCTCGGGGAGACGGTCGAGGGCGCTCTGCTCCTTGAGCTGGCTCTCGAGGTTGCTGATCATGCCGCCGGGCACCTGATGCGAGTAGACCTGCATGTGCGTGAGGGACGTGACGCCGCGGTCCCAGCCACCTTCCTGACGGACCTTCTCGAAGTACTTGGCCATCTCGAACAGCTTCTCGAGGTCGAGGCCGCTGTCGTAGGGCGAGCCGGTGAGCGCGGACACGACCATCTCCGTGGCCGGCTGCGAGTTGCCGAAAGCGAGCGGCACCGTGGCCGTGTCGATGACGTCCACGCCGGCCTCGACTGCCTTGAGATAGGTCATCGGGGCGAGGCCACCGATGTAGTGGCAGTGCAACTGGATCGGCACCTTGAGCTCGGCCTTGAGGCGGCCGACGAGCTGCTCCGCGTAGAACGGGGAGAGCAGAGCCGCCATGTCCTTGATGCAGATGGAGTCGGCGCCCATGTCGACGAGCTTGTGCGCGACGTCCACGTAGTGGTCGAGCGAGTGCACCGGCGAGATCGTGTAGACCACGGCGCCCTGGAAGTGCTTGCCGGTCTCCTTGATCGCCGCGGCGGCGGTCTCGTAGTTGCGGATGTCGTTGAGGGCGTCGAAGACGCGGAAGACGTCCATGCCGTTCTCCGCCGCCTTGTAGACGAACCGCCGCACGATGTCGTCGCCGTAGTGGCGGTAGCCGACGAGGTTCTGGCCGCGCAGCAGCATCTGCAGCGGCGTGCGCACGACGTGCCTCTTGATGAGACGCAGGCGCTCCCAAGGGTCTTCGTCCAGGAAGCGCAGAGACGCGTCGAAGGTCGCGCCGCCCCAGCATTCGAGCGAGTGGAAGCCGACGGAGTCCATGAGCTCGAGGACCGGGATCATCTCGGAGGTGCGCATCCGCGTCGCCCACAGCGACTGGTGCCCGTCCCGGAGGGTGGTGTCGGTGATGCCTACCTGGCGTGCGCGCATGGCGTGTTCCCCGGAGCGCGCTCAGGCGCGGCCGAGGTACTCCCCGCTGCGGGTGTCGACCTTGACCTTCTCGCCCTCTTCGATGAAGAGCGGCACCTGGATGACGGCGCCCGACTCGAGAGTGGCAGGCTTGGTGGCCCCCTGGGCGGTGTTGCCCTGCACGCCGGGGTCGGATTGGGTGATGATGAGCTCGACGAAGTTGGGAGGAGTCACCTCGAAGGGCTGGCCGTTGAGGTACATCACCTCGACCTCCATGTTCTCGACCACCCACTTGAGGGCGTTCTCGGCCATGGCCGGCGAGACCGAGACCTGCTCGAAGGTCTCGTTGTCCATGAGCACGACCTCATCATCGGTCGAGTACAGATAGGCGATCTTGCGCGACTGCGTGTGTATGCGTTCGAACTTCTCGCCGGCGCGAAAGGTCTTGTCGAGCACCGCGCCGGTCGCGATGTTGCGGACCTTGGTGCGCACGAACGCCCCGCCCTTGCCGGGCTTGACGTGCTGGGACTCGACGATGGTGAACGGCTGGCCGTCGATCTCGATGGCCATGCCCGACTTGAACTGATTGGTGGTGACGACGTCTGCCATGTGGTCCTACTCAGGAGTCGTGGGGCTGGAGTGAACGGTAGTCCGCCTCGCCTGTGCCCGCTGTGGCGAGTCGCTCAATAGTACTCCGTGTTCTACTTACTCTACGGGCATTAGTCCGACATGATACAGCAAGGCCGCCCGCGCAGGCACACCGGTCAATCGACGACCTGGAGCTCCTTGGGGTGGTTCGTGAGGCGCTCGGCGCCGTCGGCGGTGACGAGGACGGTGTCCTCGATACGCACTCCCGCCACGCCCTCAAGGTAGATGCCGGGCTCGACGGTGCATATCATGCCGGTCTCGAGCCGGTCGCCGCGAGTGCGGCCCAGCGACGGCGCCTCGTGCACCTCGAGGCCGACGCCGTGCCCCGTGCCGTGCCCGAAGCGCTCGCCGTAGCCGGCGGCGTCGATCACGGCGCGCGCGGCGGCGTCCACGTCGCCCCGGCCGTGAGCGCCGGCGCGGACGGCGGAGAGGCCGGCCCGTTGCGCCGCAAGGACGATCTCGTAGACGGCGCGCAGCTCGCCGGACGGCTCGCCGGCCGCGAACGTGCGCGTGATGTCGCTGCAGTAGCCGTCCACGCGCGCGCCGGTGTCGATGACCACCAGCTCGCCGGCGCGGATGACGCGGTCGCCGGGAAGCGCGTGCGCCTGAGCGCCATGGTCGCCGGCGGCGACGATGGCGCCGAAGGCCTCGCCCTCCGCTCCGAGGCGGTGATACTCGGCCTGGAGGTCCCAGGCCACATCCCGCTCCACGCGGCCGACGAGGCCGCGGTCGACGACGAGGCGGACCGCCTCGTCGGTGACGGCCCCCGCCCTGCGCATGAGCGCGATCTCCGCTTCGTCCTTGACCGCGCGCAGCAGCGTCACGCTCTGACGCACGTCCTTGAGCCCGCCCTTGTGCAGGTGTCGAAGACGGCGGTACGAGGCGTGGCTCAGCCGGCCGCCCTGATATCCGAGCCGCGCGCCCTCTCCCAGCGCCCGGGCGGCCTCACGCACGCTGTGGGCGAGCAGCGGCTCGGAGGTGACCTTGCTCAGCTCGAAGCCGGTCACTTCCTCCTGGACCTGCTCCCAGAAGCGCGAGTCGGTGCAGAGCAGCGCGGCGGCGTGGCCGACCACGAGCGTCGCGTCGTCGCCACGGAACCCCGACAGATAGCGGACGTCGACGGGGTCCGTGACGACGACCCCGTCGACGCGCAGTCCATCGAGAAGCCGGCGGCAGCGGTCCAGGCGCGCCTTCATGGCTGCGGCCTGCCTGTGGTGAGCTTGGCGAGGGCCGCGAGCGCGTCGAGGTAGCCCGCCGCGCCCTTGCCGGACACCCGGACGTCGACCACATCGGCGATGACGGAGATCCGCCGCCACTCCTCACGGTTCTCGATGTCCGAAAGGTGTACCTCGGCGACCGGCGCGGTCAGGAGTTCGAGCGCGTCGTGCAGCGCGTAACTGTAGTGGGTCCAGGCGCCGGGGTTGATGATCGCCGCGTCCGCGTGATCCACCACGAGTTGATGCAGCTTCTCCACGAACTCGCCCTCGTGATTGGTCTGGAAGCTGCGCACCGTGAACCCGTGGGCCTCCCCATGGCGCGCAACGTAGGCTTCGAGCTCCGAGAGGGTCATGCTGCCGTAGACGGCGGGGTCGCGCCGCCCGAGCATGTCCAGGTTCACCCCATGCAAGAGCCAGAGGGTCTTCAACGCTTTCGCAGCCACTCCACGACCTCCAGTTCGAGCGCCGGCGGGACGCGAACGCCGAGCACCGGGAAGCCAGGCCGGCGCAGCAGGACATAGCCCACGCCGTCCTGTCCTGCCTTCTTGTCCCGCGAGACGAGCTCGCACACCTCCTCGGCCCGCACGCCGGTGAGCCGGTCCGGCAGTCCGAGACGGTCGAGGAGCTCGTGTCCGTCCTCCTCGTCCGTCTCGGGAAGGCGACAAAGCTCGCTCGAAAGGCGGAGCGCCGCGTGCAGCCCCAGACCCACCGCCTCGCCATGCGAGAAGCGGCGGAAGCCCGTCGCGGCCTCGATGGCGTGTCCTATCGTGTGACCGAAGTTGAGCACGGCTCTGAGCCCGGCTTCGCGCTCGTCGCGCTCGACGACGCTGGCCTTGTACGCGATCGAGCTCGCGACGAGCTCCTGCGTCACGGCCGCCGCGCCGAGCGGCGAGCGCGCCAACTGCCGCACCCGGCGCAGCACGGCGCTCCCCGCGAGCAGGCCGTGCTTGGCGACCTCCGCGGCACCGCACCTGAGCTCGCGGTCCGGCAGGGTCTCGAGCGTGCGCAGGTCGGCCAGCACCAGGCTGGGCTGGTAGAAGGTGCCGACGTAGTTCTTGCCGGCGCGGAAGTCTACGGCTACCTTGCCGCCGACCGAGGCGTCCACCTGGGCGAGCAGAGTCGTGGGCACCTGGACGAAGCCAGCGCCCCGCTGGAAGGTGGCGGCGACGAATCCGGCGAGGTCGCCGATCACTCCGCCGCCCAGGGCGACCACGGTGTCGGTGCGACGCACCCCGCGGTCGTACAGCACTCCGTACAGCTCTTCGGCGCGGGCGAGGCTCTTCTCCCTCTCGCCCGCGGGCAGGATCACCTGAGAGACGCGCAGGCCGGCCGACACCAGGCTCCGCCGCGCCCGCTCCAGGTAGAGTGGCGCCACGTTGTCGTCGCACATCACCACGATCTGACCCTCACCGCGCAGGCGACGGACCGCCGGCCCGAGTTCTTCCAGCACGTCCCGGCCCACGAGGATGGGATACGTCCGCGAGGCGGCGTGGACGGTGAGACGCTTCATCGGGGGGCGCCCCTCTGTCGCCGATGGGTAGTGCCCCTACCGCCCGCCGCGAGTGCCTCGGCGAGGTCGGTGGCCACGTCCGGCGCCGACCGGCCGGTCGTCTCGACCACGACGGTCGCGACCTCCCGGTACAGAGGCGCGCGGCCGACCAGCAGAGCCCGGAAGGCCTGTTCGTCGACGGCGAGCGGTCTCGATCCCGAGCCCTCGCCGGCCACTCGCGCCCACAGTTCCTCGGGGTCCGCCTTCAACCAGACGACCTGCGAAAGCCCCTCGAGAGCCTTCCGCACGGCGTCGCTGAGTACGGCCCCACCGCCGAGCGCGAGCACGGACGGCTGCTCCGCAGCCGCCTCGACGGCGTCCGTCACGACATCCGCTTCGAGCGCGCGAAAGCCCGCCTCTCCCCGGTCGGCGAAGAGCGCCGCGATCGGGCCGGCCGTTGCGACGATCAGTTCATCGGTGTCGACGAAGGGGATGCCGAGCGCCGCGGCGAGCTCCCGTCCGACGGCCGTCTTGCCGGCTCCCATGAACCCTACGAGAGCTATCGCCTCCACGTGGGCCGAGCCTTGCCCGGCCCCCGGTGCAGGACTCCCGCCGATCGCGTCCGCACGCGCGCGCCCACCCGACACGGGCGGCTCAGCGCTCCCGGATACGAAGGCGGAAGGCTTGGGCGGCGGCGGTCAGCTCAGCCACGGTCGCGCCGCCGAACCGCTCCAGGGCGGCGTCCGCGAGTGCGAGCGCCACGACGGCTTCGAGGACGATGCCGACGGCAGGGACGGCGCACACGTCGGAACGCTCGAAGCGCGACTTCACCGGCCGGTGGGTGCCCATCTCCACGCTCCCGAGTGGCTCCCTGAGCGTCGAGATCGGCTTCATCGCAGCCTTCAGGATGAGGGTCTGGCCCGTCGACATGCCCCCCTCGATGCCGCCGGCGCGATTGCTCTCACGCCCGTACCCGCTGCCTGCTTCGTGCGTGATCGGGTCGTGGACGCAGCTGCCCGGCAGCGAGGCCGCACCGAAACCGAGGCCGAAGTCCACGCCTACGATCGCCGGTACGGACAGCACGACGGCGGCAAGTCTGGACCGCAGCCGCAGGTCGCCCTGCACGTACGTGCCGACGCCGGGCGGATACCCGAAGGCGAGCACCTCGACCACGCCGCCGAGCGTGTCCCCGGCCTCCTGGGCCCCGTCGATCGCGGTCATCATCAGGCGGCCGGCATCTGCATCGCGACAGCGGACCGGACTCGCTTCCACACGCTCCACGTCGTCGAGGCTCATGCCCGTCGCTGCACTGACTGGGCCGATGGCGACCACGTGGCTGGCCACGGTGCAGCCCAGCTCGCCCAGAAGGCGCTTGGCCACCGCGCCGCAGGCGACCTTTGCCGCCGTCTCGCGGGCGCTGGCGCGCTCGATCACATCGCGAATGTCGTCGAGACCGTACAGAAGCGCACCGCCCAGGTCTGCGTGGCCCGGCCTGGGCACCACCACAGGCTCCGAGGCAGACTGCCCCTCCGGAGCCTCCACGGCCAGCGCGTCGCCCCAGTTCGCCGCATCCCGATTCGCGACGAAGAGCGAGACGGGAGCGCCGGTCGTGCGGCCGTGCCTGACGCCGCCCAGCACGCGCACGCTGTCCTGTTCGATGCTTTGTCGCTCGCCGCGCCCGTAGCCGCTCTGGCGCCGGCGCAACTCCGCGTCGATCGTGCCCGGATCGACTGCCAGGCCGGCGGGGCACCCGTCAAGAACGGCGGTCAAGCCCGGGCCGTGCGACTCGCCTGCGGTGAGATAGCGCAATCTGCTCATGCCCCTACCTTATCCGCGCCGCGCTTCGACGTACAAGGCGGGGGAGGCCCAACCGGCCACACTCCGGGGCCCGGCGACTGCCGACGAAGTCCGTACGCGCGACGGGGCGGCCTGCGGCCGCCCCG
>CAIYOD010000165.1 GCA_903927755.1 uncultured Thermoleophilia bacterium
GACCGCCTGCCCGCGCGGCTGCCCGAGCACGAGGCCGCGAGCCTCGCCGATGACGCGCAGGGAGATGCGCTGCCGGCTGGCCATGCGCCTCACGCAGGTCACCGAACGCCCCAGGAGCTGGGCCACGGAGACGGCTCCGAGAGCGGCGTTCTCGCGCAGCGTGCGCAGCTCAAGGGTCGTCCAGTTTCTTGTGACATGCTTTTGTGACACATCTTTCACGCGCCCGAGTGTAGCGCGCGGCGCGGACGCCTCATGACGGCCAGCGCACGAGCGCGAGCGTGAACTCGGCGCGGTGCTGCAGGATGTAGGCGTTGTCCTCGACGATCTGCGGCTCAGGGCTGCAGCCGATCACGAAGCTGCGCGCGGGGTCGGTACTGCTCCACTGCCAGACGAGGCTGCCCCCGGCCCGGCAGGCGGTCTTGAGCGCAGCGATCCACGCGGCGAGGTCCGAGGCGCTGGTGAACTCCACGAGCAGTGGGATCGCCATGGAGACGAACTCCTGCCGCACGTCGCACTGCCGCCAGCGGCCCGTGCTGCCGCGCACGGCGTCGTAAGCCGTGGGCATCGCCCCCAGGTCGGTGCCCACGAGGACGTGCGTGTGCACGCCGTCGGCCAGGTCGATGCCCGAGAACTCTGCGCGAACCGATTCGTCGTAGGGCATGCGCATCACCTCCCAATCGAATGCTGCGTCCTTGGTCACGAGCGTGCCCACGCTCCAGTCGACGGCGGCGTCTACCGTGATGCGGTTCTCCTCGACGATCGTCCAGTCGGTCGGTAGGTCGCGGGTGAGCTGGCCGATGATGGTCCAGTCGGTGGCGCGGTCGTGCACGGGGAGGCAGCCGGTGATCGCCCAATCGGTGGCGCGGTCGAGGGGCGCGAGCAGCTCCCGCACGGACCAGTCGGTCGGTAGGTCGCGGGTGAGCAGCTCTCCGACGGTCCAGTCGGTGGAGATGTCGATCGTGAGGGCGGTCGGTTCTACTTCCGGCGTCAAGAAGCGGACGACGACGCACCCAGAGCCGCCGCCGCCGCCGTGGCTGTTGTTGCTGTGGTACCAGCCGCCGCCGCCCCCGCCGCCGAGCCCGTTGGTACCGTTGCCGGCCACCTCGGAGGAGGACGCCGTGTTCCCGCCCAGGCCGCCGCCGCCGGTGCCGCCGGTGCCGCTTGTGGGCACGCCGCAGCCGCCGCCGCCGCCGCCGTAGTACACATCCACGCCCTCTTCGACGATGTCGCTGGCAATGCCGTCGCCGCCCGCGCCGCCGGTGGTCGTTACCGCGTTGTGCCCGGCTTCTCCGCCGCCGCCGCCGCCGCCGGACGAATCGGACGCCGAACCCTTGCCGCCGTCGTATCCCTCGCCGGCGGTGCCCGCGCCGCCAGAGGCGGCAGTGCCATGTGCGGCGCCGCCGCCGGAGCCGCCCGCGCCGCCGGTCTCTGTCGGATACGCGCCGCCGCCGCCGCCGCCGTGTGCTGTGAGCGTGCCGAACGACGAGTCGTTTCCAGCAAGTCCAGGACCATTCGCAGTGGCGCGCGGGACAGACTCGCCGACGGTGACGGTCATTGTGCCCGACAGCGCCTCCGCCGATGCAATCTTGACGCCGCCGCCACCGGCGCCGCCGCCGACCCACGTGCCGCCCTGCCCGCCGCTCGCGACCACGAGCGTCCTGCCCTCGGTGACGCCTGCGGGCGTGACGAATTCGCCGGTCTCCAGGAACTCGACGACCGTATAGAGGCCGTCTTCGGTCGGTGTCTCGCCGAAGTAGGTCACGCCGCGCCCTTACGCTCCGTCGGCCTGCAGCCGCAGGACGGGTGCTCCGCTGGTGGTGCGCTTGGCCGCGCCGGCAGTGGTGACGACGCGCAGCCACACGCCGATGTACTGACCTTCGGTGTAGGGCGTGCCCGTGAGAGGCACGCCCGTGGCCTTACTGACCGGACTGGTGAAGGTCACGTCCGCAGGCGCCGTGTTCTCGTCGGCGATGGCGTCCTCAACGGCGCCCTTGCCGGCGTGCGCGAGGCCCACGGCGATGGTCTGCCCGGCCGCCGGGCTAGTGCTCCACCAGAGGACCGCCGGGGCGAGCAGGCCGCTGGCGTCGTCGTCGTCGTTCTGTAGGTACACGAGGCGATAGCGCGTGACGCCGGCCACGGCTTCGTCGCCGGTCACGGCGTCGAAGATGTTGTGCAGCGCCGTCGCGCTCACGGCGACGCTCGACTTCGCGCCGCCGATCGAGAGCAGCGGGTCGGAGTTGGACGCGCCGCCGCTCAGGTAGTACTTGATGTTCGCGATATCGATGGCCATGGTTCTCCCTGCCTAGGTTCGGCGACGGTCGTCTCTGCGCTGCCTGTAGGTGCTGCCTGCGACGACGGGCGCGGGGGCGCCGGGACCCAGCTTCGCGAGCCCACGCGATGGTTTGTAGCCGTGGCTGCCGAGGGTCAGCTCGACGGTGTCCGCGTCGACGTTCACGCTGGTCCCGGTGATGAGGGCGCCGACTGCGGCGCCGCAGCTCACCACCTGGCCGGCGCGCACGGCGGGCGCCCCCCATATGCTGCGCAGGCCGACGCTGCCTTCCCACTCCTGGTAGCCGAGCTTGACGATCTCCGCCAGCCCCTGCTGCTGCGCGGCTGCGAGGCCCCCGGCCGTGGCGCTCACGTCGATGCGCGCATTGCGCTCGCCGGGCACGACGGGGATTCCCTTAACGGCCGACTCGCCCTTCTTGTTCACGGTCGTGATGAAGGGCGCGTTGACGCCGAGCGTGCTGCCGCTGGGCTCCTGGGGCGCGCCCATCTGGTAGAGGACGGTGCAGGTCGAGACGGCGCCGTCGACCTTGAGCTGCGCCCTCACGGTCACGCCGGGCTCCTCCGCGTCGAAGCTCACGTCGCCGAAGTCCTCGCGAATGCGCAGCACGCGATCCTCGTAGAAGCCCCAGACGCGCGGCTGGTCGGTGAGCGCGAGCAGCTGCTCGATCGTCGCCAGGCGAGTCGTGTGCGGGCGCACCATGATCGTCGCCTCCGGGTCCACCGGCGTGGCCTGGACGTCGCAGGTGCACTCTGGGAAGATGCGCGCGAAGGCGGGCGCGAGGTCGTCGCCCTCCCATTCGTTGCAGACCACCTCGACGTCGGTCAGCTCGATGAACGATCCGGGCTCCGCGTAGTAGACGTTGGCCGCGTACCAGTCGGCGCGCATGAGGTGGTCGTGGTCCTCGTTGTAGACCTCGCTGAGCCACACGGGCTTGCGTACCGGCCGGTAGCTCGCGTACACGCACAGAAGCTTGCCGTCGCAGGGCAGGTCGAGGTCGGTACCCGACGACTGCTGCCCGGGGATGAAGCGGTGCAGGCGGCGGGAGTCGGTGTACATGGCCACGGGGTCGTGGAGCGGAAGCTCCCCGTCTTCCTCACAGCAATAGATGCCGCCCCAGAAGCTGCCAGGGGAAGCGGCCATGTCGTAGAACGCGCTCCAGCGGCTGAGCTCCGGGTAGGTGGCGAAGCGGTAGCCGTGATCGGGGTCGGGCTCGCCGAGCGGGTTGTCGAGGTCGCTCACCACGAGGGCGTCTTGGAGCGGCGTCCTCGTATCCCACGCGGCGCGGACCTTGAGCGAAGAGATGCGGTCCGCCGTCAGGCCGTCTTGCAGGTGGTACCAGGCAGCCGACCACACCGGCAGCGGGTCGGGGTATTGGAACGGGTAGCTGAGCGGCGGGGTGTTGCCGTAGCGCAGCCCCCAGGTGAGGCCCTCTTCGGCCACGGGGCTCACGTAGTCGACGAGCTGATCGAGGGCCGGACCGGAGATGCGCAGCGAACCCTGCAGGGAGACGCCGAGCTTGAAGTCGCTGCTGAGCGGCGCCCAGGCTTCGCCGGCGTCAGCCACCTGCCACTGCGCTAGGTCGCGGTCGCGGAACGCCATGGCGAAGGCTTTGTCCCCGCCGTACTCCTTCGCGTCGCCCTCGCAGATGACCTCGTAGGAGGTCTCCTCGCCACTGATCGCGAGGTCGGGACGGTTCACGACGTGCCCGCGGTAGAGCGTCCCACCGCCGATCTCGACGACCGAATCGTATGCCGGGGGAGACGCGCCCTCGCCGCGCAAGCGGAAGGAGCAGGAACCGTACCCGCCGGCCGCCGTCGTCGTCCAGGTCAGCCCCTCCACGAGGTCGTCGACGCGGGCGTCGCAGCAGGACACGGCGACGCCCGGCTTCATTGTGTGGATGCGGCTGTCCTGCGCGGGGATCACGCGAGCAGCCTCCTCACCGAGAGCAGCACGTCGGCGCTCGAAGCGCCCAGCCACAGCGCGCCGTCTGCCTGCGTGAAGCCGGCCGACCCGAAGGGGCCAAGCTCGAGGATGTCGCCGGCGGGGATCGTGTAGACGACATCGTCGGTGCGCCCGTAGGCGTCGGGCACGGACAGCACTTCGAGGGTCTGCGCGCTGCCGCCACTGTTTCTGGCGTACACCATGAGGCTCTTCACTCCCAGCACCGCGGCGTTGCCATTCACGACGTCGGCGGCAGTGAAGGTCAGCCAGCCGGCGACCTGCGGGCGCGTGCCAGGGACGTCTGCGGGGATCAGTGCTGTGCGTGCCATGGGCGCCTCATCCGTCGGTGGTCATGTGTGCGTTTCTTCGTAGGTTCGGGGGCACTGTTCATCCCCGGAGATGTCAGTGTGCGGCTGGTCGAGGCCCACGCGGGTGACCACCACGCCGTCGGAGTAGACGGGCTGCAGCGTGGTGGTGTCGCTGATCGGGTCGTATACATTCTCGTAGTCGACGATCACTGGGTACGCGACCTTGCTCTCGTCAGCCGTGCTTATGCGGATGATGACGACGCCGTCGCCGCCCTTGGGGCCGGGCGTGTCGGCCGGGAGGGGGTAGTTGGCGCCGGTCGTGGCGCCGCCGCCGCCGCCGCCCGTGCCGTCCTCGCCGGGCTCGTTGACCTCGCCGCCGCCGCCGTAGCCGGGCCGCCCGCTGGCGTAGCCCCACCACACCCTGCGTTCCGCCCCAGCTCCGCCGCCGCCGTACCAGGGGATGATCCGCAGCAGGTGGTTCGACTCCTCCCACAGCGGCCCGTAGCCGGCGATGTCGCAAGGCACGCCGTGGCCGCCGTGCTCGGGGCCTCCCGACTGCATCTCGCCGAATTGGGTGTAGGCGAACCAAGGGGCCTCACCGAAGCGTTCTTCGTGAGCCCCGCCGCCGCCGCCCGCCGTGATGTTGTACCAAGCCGTGTAGCCCCAGCCGTCGTGACCCGCGTGGCCGCCGGAGCGCGTCACCTTCCAGAACTTCGCGCCGGCGTCGTCTTCCCAGTAGCCCGACTGGCCGTAGGGCGCCTCGGCCTCTCGCTCCGCCACCACGTCCGTGTATGGCTCTGGCGCGTAGGGGATGCGCGTGTTCGAGGAGTACTCGTCGCCGATCGCCGCGCCGCCGTGCCCGTAGTAGTGCGTCGTGCCCTCCAGAATGCCGCCGTCCCACGGCCCGCCGCCGCCGCCGGAGCCGCCATCGGCGCCGGGGTAGTAGAACTCTCCGCCGGCCGCCGGGTAGTTGTTCTGGCCCTCGCCAGATCCGTAGCCGCCGCCGAGCGCCGTCTTGCCCCCGAAGGATGAGTCTCCGCCGTTGTAGCCGGCGAGGCTGGCCAGCGCCTCCGCCGCCGCAACCTCACGCCCTTCGCCGACGGTCACGTCGCCGTCGGTCTCGCCGGCGATGACCTCGAAGCCGTGTTCGTCGATAACCCAGCCGCCGCCGCCACCGGCGCCCTGCTGGTTCCCCGCTCCGCCGGAGCCGCCGGCGCCGACGCGCAGCACGTCAGCCGTAAGCCTCTTCCTTGTCTTGAGCCGGAACGCCGAGCTCGAGCGGAAGGTGTAGATCGTCCAGCCCTCGAGCTTGGCGATGTTGCTGGGCTCCGAGAGGTTGAGCTTGCCGTCGAGGGCGCGCAGGCGGTAGGGACGCGCCACGGAGGCGGGCACCGGCTCCGTCCACTCCGTGCGCTCGCCGCCCGGGTTCCACAACGCTGCCTCGGGCTGCGAGCCGTTGTTGGCCTCGACGAAGTAGGCGCAGATGCCGCTGCCTGAGTCTGACGACGGCGTCCACGTGAAGCGGATGCCCTCGCGGCCGTCCTCGGTGACCACCACGGAACAGGCGAAGTGAGAGGGAGCCGTGGGCGCGACGCGGTCCTCAAGCGTCGTCGCCTTGCCGATGCGGCGCCGCGGCACGTGCGCCGTGAAGACCGGCCCCACGGGCGTCTCGCTGTCGCCGTCGACCACGAAGACCTCATACTTGTAGACCGAGCCGTCGTAGACGATCTGGTCGTAGAAGACCTCCGCGGCCGTGTCGCCGATGGGCAGGCCGTTGCGGTACACCCGGTAGAGGGCGTGCACGCGCTCGGGGGCGTCCGCCTTGTAGGTCGGCCCCTGACCCATGTCCCAGGCGATGAGCACGGCCTCGGAGGTCGCCGTGATGACGCTCGGCTCACTCACGCGAGCGCGCCCCGCGCGTCGAACTCCCACAGGCGTTCAAGCTCGGGCTTCAGCCAGGCAGCGAAGCGCGCCTTCTCGCTGTCAGACGGCGCGCCCGTGACCGTCGACCAGTGCAGCTCAGCCGTGAACCGCTTCTCGACGACGGTCATCCCGCCTGCGCCGCGCCCGCCGGAGGCGGCGCTTGAGAAGCGGCCCATCTGTGATTCCGGGATGACGTACTCGGGTTCTTTCTCGCCGATGAGGGCGAGCATCGGGGAGTCGACGTAGCCGCTAGCCCCCAGGGCCGGCACTCCGCCGCGCCCGCCGGCGCCGCCGCCCGTCCCGCTGCCGCCGGCGTCGCCGCCGGTGTCCATGCCGAGAAAATCCTTGAGCTTGGTCGCCAGCGTGGTCAGCTTGCCCCAGAGCCAGTCGATCTTGTCGACAGCCCAGCCGATCGTCTGGTCGAGTTCCAGCTGGATGCCGTCCCACACGGCCTTCGTGACGTCCTTCACCTTGGTCCAGGCGTCGGTCACCGGCCTGATGATGCTCTCGGCCTCCGCGAGCGTGCCCTTGATCTGCTCCCACGCGCTGAGCACCGTTTTCTTGATGCCCTTGTCCCAGATTCTGTCGGTCGCGCGGTCGAGCGCGTTCCACGCTGCCAGGATCGCTTTCTTGATGCCCTTGTCCCAGATTCTGCCCACGGCGCGGTCGAGCGCGTTCCAGACGGCCAGGATCGCGCGCTTGATTGCGCCCCAGACCGTGGTCGCCGCGCGGTCGAGCGCGTTCCAGACGGCCAGGATCGCGCGCTTGATTGCGCCCCAGACCGTGGTCGCCGCGCGGTCGAGCGCGTTCCACACTTTCGTGATGGCGGTCTTGATGCCGCCCCAGACCTCTCCGACGACGGACGCGAGCGCGTTCCACACGCCGGTGATGGTGTCCTTGATCGCGCCCCATGCCGTGGTGGCTGCCAGAGACAGGGCGTCCCACACGGAAGTAATGGCGGTCTTGATGCCGTCCCACACGGTACCGACGGCGGATGACAGCGCGTCCCACACCGCGGTGATCGCGCCCTTGATGGCATCCCACGCGGTCGTGGCTGCGAGCGAGAGCGCGTCCCACACGCCGGTGATGGTGGTCTTGACCGCACCCCACGCCGTGGTTGCTGCTGTACCGAGCGCGTCCCACACCGCGGTGATGGCGTCGCTGATCGCGCCCCATGCGGGGCCGACGGCAGACCAGAGCGCGTCCCACACGCCGGTGATCACGGCGCTGACTGCGTCCCAGGCGGCTCTCGCGGTCGAGGTCAGGCCCTCCCACAGGGCCTGAATCTCGGCCAGCCCTTCCCGAATCATCCTGACGACGTAGCCCCAGACGCCGTTGCTGCCGACGTACTCGAACCATCCTGCGATCCAGCTGCGCCAGCCGGTCAGCTGCGCCGCCTGATCGTCCGCCATTTGCTGGTTGGCGTCCTTGATGATCTGGACGTGCCTCTGGTACTGGACGCTGTTCTCGCCGTAGGCGGCCTTCGCCCTCTCCAGGTTAGTTTGCTCGTTGGCCGCGCCGTTGGCGCGCGCCTCGGCGAGGTCCTTCTCCGCCTTCTGCCACTCGCCGTACGCCCAGACGATCCCGGCGATTGCGGCGGCCGCGGCGATGAGCACGATGCCGATGGCCGCGGCGTAGGCGAGCGTGGCGACATTGAGGAGGCCCTGCGCGATCGCCGCGGCCCTTGTCGCGAGCGCCGTCGCCTTCTGCGCCAGGCCCAGAGCCTTGACTGCCTTGACTGCTCTGATCGCGTTGCCCACGAAGGGCGCCATGAGAAGGGCAGCCACGGCGATCCCGCCAATGCCGCCGATGATTCCCTGGATCGGCCTGGGCAGCCGCAAAAACAGGCTGAGGACCTTCGACACGGCATTGACGACCCACCCCACCGCCGGCAGGAGTGCACGGCCCAGCTTCGCGGAAAGGTCGGCGACCTTGGCCTTGAGTATCCTCGTCGAGTTGGCGACCCCGCCGGAGGTGCGCTCGAAGTCCCCGTGCGCTTTGGACGTGTCGCCGAGGATGAGGGAGTAGGCTGCCTGGGCTTTCTGCGCGTCGGTGAGCGGCTGCCCCTGAGCGGCGATCCCCTTTTCGAAGGCC
>CAIYOD010000166.1 GCA_903927755.1 uncultured Thermoleophilia bacterium
CGCGGCGCATGCCGCGCCGGCCCGCCCTCTTTCGTGTCAGACAGGAGCAACGCGCGCTGCACGACGGAGTCGTCGAACCGCGCTTCCCCGTCCGGTTGACCGGGTGCTTGGACGCCTCCATACTGGCGCCGATGAATCGAGCTTCCAGAGGCACGATTGTTGCCCTCAGCCTGGCGTGTGTGGCGCTGATGGCCGTAGCCATCGTCATCGCCACCAGGCCGCCGGGAGTGGCCGAATCTCTCACGAGCGACCTGAACGTGCGCTCTTTTGGCGCGCGGGGTGACGGATCGACTGACGACTCGCACGCCTTCGCGAGGGCGCTCGCAGCGGCGGCGAAGTCGGGCCGTCGCCTCGTCGTTCCGGCCGGCATCTACCGTGTGGGTCAGGTCTCCATTCCGGACGGAGTCCGCCTCAAGGGCGCCGGTCGGTCGGTCACCTGGCTCAAGGGCCAGCTCGTCTTCCGCAGCGACCAGCGCATCAGCGATCTCAAGATCGGCGACGCCGGCCTCTGCGCGGTGCGCAACGCCGACGGCGCCGCCCGCACCATCTTCACACGGTGCCGATTCAGGGGCGGCGGCGGAGCGTCGGTGAACGAGGCGGTCGTCGGCCTGGGCTATCGCGGCGACTGCAGCGCGATCCTGTTCAAGGGCTGTGAAGTGGAATGCAATCTGGGCGTCGAGAACGCAGAGTTCAGCAGGTCCTTCAACGACATCACGATCTTCGAGACGACCGGTGCGCACGTCAGGGGCGTGACGTTCGACGGCTGCCACGTGGGCGTCTGGAACGGCGTGCGCAGCGGGTCGCCGCGCATGGGCCTCGAGTGCTACGTGGTCAGTCGAGCGGAGGGGGGCAGCGGCCGCGGCTACGAGCACATTACGGTGCGCGGGTGCACGTTCGAGGCCACCGATATCCACTGCATCGACCTCGCGGACGCCGCCGACGGGCGTGCCAACGGCGTCCTCATCGAGGACTGCCTGCTGAAGGGCGGCGGCAAGGCGATGGCGAAGTGGGGCTACACCATCTGCATCGAGAGCCCGAAGGGGGTCGTCATCCGCGGCAACACCATCTGGCGCGGAAGCTGGCAGACGCTGAACTTCGCCCATCCGCACAGCACCGGCCCTGGGACGATCGTCACGGGCAACCGCTTCAATCTGACGCGCGACAACGGCATCACGACCCTCCAGTACAATCCGATCTTCATCACCGGCCAGTACGTCAGGTTCACGAGGAACACGGTTTCCTTCGACGGGCAGCATCGCTACGCCATCCAGCTGAACAACGCATCGCACTGCACGATCAGCGGCAACCGCTTCCGGATAGGTCCCCGCCGCATCTACCAGACCTACAACGTGTGTCGGTACAACGCCGTCTTCGGCAATACGATCGACTAGCGCTCACAGTCCGAACGCCCGCGAAGCCGGTAGAATCAGGTCGTGGGCTCCCTGACACGCATCACGTACGTCCTCTTGGTCGCGTACACGACGGCCGCCATCGTCTACTGGGAGGGCGGGCTACCGGAATTCAGCGCCGGACCGGTCAACGTCACCTTGTTCGATCTGCTCATGCTCGCGGCTGTGATCCTTCTCGCTCGTGAACTGACCCTGGAGGGCGGGTTGGCCATCCCGCGCGGGAATCGGGCGGTGCTGGCCTTCGTGCTGCTGTACTGCGGGTACCAGCTGGCTGTCGTGCTGCCCGTGGCCGTGGTCTTCCACGGCCTTGACCCGGTCACCGTCATCCGCTCGCTGGAGGACCGGATTGCGCTGCTCCTGGTGCCTTTCGTTTACCTTGTCGTGGCCAAGTACATGCCGGAGCGGCGGATCATCGCCTGGGTCAACGCCGCCGCCCTCTTCCTCGTCGCATATGCGTTGTACCGCTACGCCACCATCGGCATCGTGGGCGAGACGGACGCCGGAGCCTTCCGCGTCCGCGAATTGTGGGGCGGCGCCACGCTGCTGTTCGGCTTCCTGATCCTGACGTCGCTGTTCCTCTGCCGCCCGACCGTGTGGTCCTACGCGATGGCGGTCGCCGGCCTTCTGGGCATGGCGCTCACCAACCACCGGTCCGCTTATCTGGCGCTGCTCCTCACGATCCCCCCGCTGCTCATCAGCTCGCGGAGGGCCGCGCGGCGGCTCGTGGTGATGGGCGTCGTGGTGGTCTGCGCCGGCGGGCTTGTGTTCATGCTCGCGCCCACGGTCAGGCAAAGCGTGGCGTACTCCTTCGAGACGATCGTCAATCCCGGCTCGGATCAGAACGCCCAGGACAGGGTCGACCGCTCCCGTCTCGGCCTTGAGTACTTCGCCGCTCACCCCCTCGGCGACTACACATGGAGCCAGCGCTACTACCTCGTGGACGTGGGCGCCGACACGTTCGAGCCGCACAACTTCATCGTGCAACTACTCGGCCAGCAAGGGATCATCGCGTTCGCGTTCTTCATGGGCATGATCGCATCCGCGGTGGCTGTGGCCTGGGCCGGTCGGCGGGACCGTGCCAGCGCGGTGATGCTTGCGTACCTCGCCTACTACCTGGTCTTCTGCCTGTTCAACACCAGCCTGCTGAACGCGAACAACATCCTGCTGCTCATCCTCCCCCTGGCGATGATCCTCAGCCGCAACGCCCTGCTACGGAGCGAGCAGGAGGAGCCCGCCGCCTTGCCGCTTCCGTTGAAGAAGGGCTTGCTTCCGGCTTCGGACGCCCTTCGATGACGTCCGCCTTTGAGTCGCGGAGGCCACGCCGGGTCCTGCTCGCGAATGTGAGCCTCGCCAACGGAGGTCTGGAGCGACAACTCCTCCTCCTTGCCCGCAATCTGCCGTCGTGGTGGACGGTGCGCCTCTGGACCCTTGAAGGTGGCCCGTACGAAGAGAGCTTCAAAGAAGCCGGCATTCCGTGGAGGTGTCGCCGCCGTCACTGGCGCTCCGATCCTCTGCCCGCGATCGACCTCGGGTTCGCCATGCGGGACTGGCGGCCCGACATCGTGCATGCGTGGCACTGGATGCCTGCCGCCGCCGCCGTGCCCAGCGCCAGATTGCTCGGCATCCCGCTGGTGGATGGCTCCATTCGCATGGGCTCGGTACCACGAGACCGCGGGCGCCCACGCCGCAGCATCATGCGATGGGCCACAGTGGTCGTGGCCAACAGTCAGGCGGGTCTGGATGCATGGCGAGTCGGGCCGGAGAAGGGCCGAGTCGTCTACAACGCCTTCGATGAGGAACGGCTTCGCGCCGATCAGCAGTCACGGGCGTCGGCGACCACGCACGACCGTCTGACCGCAGTCATGGCGGCGCGCATGGACGACCCCCAGAAGGACTACGGCGTCGTCCTCGAGGCGGCGCGCCTGCTCGAAGGGCGTTCTCCCGGCACGTGGCGCTTCCTGCTCGTGGGCAACCAGGCTCGCCGCAGCGATTCTCTCGTCTCGGCTGCCGCGGGGCTGGTCGATGCGGGGGTCGTCACATTCGTCGACGCCGGATTGGAGCCCATCGGGGTGGTCCGGACGTGCGATGTGGGCGTCCTGATGACCGATCCGGCAGTGCGGGCGGAGGGGTGTTCCAATGCCATCATGGAGTACATGGCGTGCGGGCTTCCGGTCGTCTGCTCGGACACCGGTGGGTCCTCTGAGCTCGTCCACGACGGCAGAGAGGGCTACGTCATCGCACCACACGACGCGGAGGGACTCGCGGCTCGACTTCACGTGCTTGCGCTGCATCCGGAGCTGCGATCGAGCATGGGGGCGGCCGGTCGACGGAGGATCACGCGGGAGTTCAGCGTGGAACGCATGGTGTCCGACTACGTCGGCATCTATGAGGATGCCATCGAACGATATGCGAGGATCCGGTGACACCCAGTGCCGAGTGGTCCGAACCGCGCCGGGATCGCCTGCGCGTGAGTGTTCGCCTGGACAGCGCCGAAGTGCCGCGTTGGATCATCCTGCTCCTCGAAGCGCTGGCCGGTTCGGATCGGCTGGAGCTCACGGGCGTCGCATTTCCCGCGGCGGCCGGGGAGGAGCCGCCGCCGGTGACGCCGGGCCGTCATGCGCTTGCCGCGCTCACCCTTGGCCGGTTCGACGAGCGGGTGTTCTCGAGCCGGGCGGTGCTGTCCACGTCCGCGGATGCATCCTCCTGGGCGCGGAGGAACGGGGTCCGCATCGAATTCGGTGACCCGGCCGATGTGCGGGCGGTCGCCGACGGCGGATCGCCCGTGCCCAACGTGGTCATCGATCTCCGTGAGCCTGCTGCAGCGCATGCTCACCCGTACCCGGCCGATGTGACGGCGTGGAGAGTGACGGGCGTTCCGACGCGGCCGGGATGGTCCGGAGCCGTCGAGCCGTCCGGGATCGTTCGTTCTGTGGTGTCCGGCGACCCGACCTTGGCCGTTGAGGTGCGGCTCGTGACGCCCGTCGGCGAGGCGACCTTGGCACGAGCAGTCTGCCCAACGCATCCTTGTTCACTGGTGATGACGGCGGCGTACTTGGGTGTATCGGCTCTTCAGCTGCTGCTCGGCGAGCTCGAGAGGTCTCAGCAGGATGGGCTTCTGGACACGCGAGCGATCTCCGACGTTGAGGAGGAGCCTGACGGAGCGGCGACCGCCTCGCAGACCGCAGGGCTGTGCGGCGACCTGTCAGCCGGTCTTGGGTATGTCGCCCGTTCGGTGGCGTGGGGCGCCCGGGGGCTCGGTTGGGTCCGTCAGTGGTATCTCCTGTTAGGGATCGACGCGGGCGATGGCCTCGACGTCGGTCTGGCGGACATGAGGCCTCTGGCGCCGCCTCCGGGACACTTCTGGGCCGATCCGCATGTCGTCACCGACGGGGAGCTGACCCACGTATTCTTCGAGGACTTCCACTACTCAGACCAGAAGGGCCGCATCTCGAGGTTCACGCTCGACTCGGCAGGCAGGCCCGGTCCGGCGCGGATCGTCCTGGAGACCGACGCGCACCTTTCTTACCCGTTCGTCTTTCGCCACGGGGGACGGCTGTTCATGATCCCGGAAAGCGCGGGGAGCAGGACTGTCGACCTGTACGAGTGCACGCGCACGCCCGACGAGTGGACGTTTCGTCGCAGTCTGCTGACCGCGGTGTCTCTGGTGGACGCCACCGTGGTCGAGTGGGGCGGCCGCTGGTGGATGTTCGCCTCCTTGGAGCAGCCATTCGGGCTTCGTGGCGCGGACGTGTTGTTGTTGTACAGCGCGGACGACCCTGTGATCGGTGAGTGGACGCTGCACCCGGCCAGCCCGATAGCGGCTGATGTGAGGCATTCGAGGTCTGCGGGTGCGCTTTTCGTGCACGACGGGCGCCTCTTTCGCCCCTCGCAGGACGGCTCTCACGACTACGGGTGGGGGGTCGCGATCAATGAAGTCCTGTCGCTGACTGCCGACGATTACACCGAACGATGCGCGCGTGTGCTGACACCGCCGCCCGGCGTCCGGATGCGCGGAACTCATACGCTCAACCGCGCCGGTCGTGTGACCGTGATGGACGCGTGGCAATGGGTCCCTCGTGCGTCCGCTGCCTTCCGTGCTGGTCGGCGTGCCGCCGCTCTTCCGGCCGGCGAGTTGCCTGCTTGAACGGGGATCAGGCGGGACGCAGCACCTGGTCGTAGACGGCGAGCAGGGCGTCCGTGTGCCGACGCGGCGCGAACAGCTCTCGGGCGCGGTCACCGGCCGCCTGTCCCATTCGATCGGCCAGCTCAGGAGAGTCCGCGAGCAGGCGAAGGGCGCGTGCGAGTCCAGGTGCGTCGCCGGCCTGGACGAGGAGACCGTCGATCCCGTCGCGGATCTGCTCGGGGATCCCGCCCATCCGAGTGGCAACGACGGGCCGGCCGAGCATCATGGCCTCGAGCACGGCCATCGGGGCGTTCTCGACGCACTCGGAAGGGATGACTGCGGCGCGGCAGTTCCGGATCAGCGCATCGATGTCGTCGCCGCCGAGCCGTCCGACGAAGTCGACGTTCGGCGGGGCGGATGCGCGAAGCGCGGGGCCGAGCGGCCCATCTCCTGCGATGACCAGCTTGACTCGCGCGAGTCCGGCTGCATGAAGCAGCGTCGGAAGTCCCTTTTCGTGCGCCAGACGCCCGGCGTACACGAAGGTGTCGCCCGCGGAGGCGTGGCCATCAGCGATGCATTCGGGCACGGCGTTGGGGACGACGTGTATCGGCGTGTGGCGAAACGCGTCCACGGCGACTCGAGCAGCGAGATGGCGGCTCGGGGAAATGAACGCCTGCACGAGCGACTCATAGCGGACCACGCTTTCTCGCCAGAACAATTCGGTCGCTGCGAGGGCGCTCCTCGACAAGCTCCGATGCACGCAGCGATTGAGCACGCACGGCAGATAGTCGATGTGACCGCAGCGGGGGGGATCGCAGGCCTCGCGGTCACCGAGCAGGAGTACGTCTCCGGGGCAGACCGGGTGATGGTCGTGGAGCGTCTGCGTGACGGGCACACCCGCCCGCTTGGCCTCCGCGAGGATGGACGGCGAGATCTGGCGGTGGATGCCGTGTACGTGGACCAGATGAGGCCGAAAATCACGCAGGAGGCGTGCGAAGCGCCGGGCTGCCTCCCTGTTCCAGAACATGCGCCCGGCGGCGAGGGCGCGCTGCCGAACGGGGAGAGTGCTGTCTATCCCGATCTCGAGGTAGGGAGTGAAGTAGTCCGCCCAGGGAGACGGATCGTTCTCCGGGTGTTGCGTCGAGAAATGGGCGATCTCATGTCCGGCCGACTCGAGCCAGTCGATCTCGTCGAGCATGACGCGTTCCTGACCCCCTCGGCGATACCAGAATTTGTTGGCGACGATGATGCGCAAGTTGCTCACACCCTTGGCTGGAACGCGCGCGCGCTCCGTGTCCGCGCGGAAAGAGCGGCTTCGTAGACTGCGAGCGTGGCCTCCGCGATCGTGTCCCAGTCGAATTCCTCCCGGACCCGTGCGGCGGCTGCGACGCCGAGACGCTCACGGAGGGCGCCGTCCTCGGCGAGACGGGACAATGCAGCGCTCAGGGACTTCGGGTCGCGCGCCGGAAACAGCACGCCCGCCGGTGGGAGACCGAGGGCCTCGCGATTGCCGGGGATGTCGCTGGCGGCG
Source organism: uncultured Thermoleophilia bacterium (assembly GCA_903927755.1). GTDB lineage: Bacteria > Actinomycetota > Thermoleophilia > UBA2241 > UBA2241 > CAIXSE01. Next base: position 7,064 of record CAIYOD010000166.1, read on the forward strand.
ACCGCGCACCGTAGGGACATCGCCTCGAGCAGACTCAATGACACGCCTTCGATCTCAGAGGGAATGGCGAAGATGAGCGCCGACGAGTACAGCTCCTCGAGGGGTGGGCCGTGAAGATACCCGGGGAAGAGGACGCTCGGCCCGGCGATGTCGCGAAGGCGTGCGATGTAGGTGTCGGTGAAGCTCGTGTCGCCGACAAGCACGAGATGTGTCTCCGGCAGGGCGGCCGCGTGAGCCACGATGAGGTCCTCCAGGCACTTCTCCGGACTCAATCGACCGACCGCCAGCACGTAGCGGCCCGGCTTCAGGCCAAGCTCGGCCAGGGTCGGACCCGGTGGTCGCCACTCCAGCCTGCCTGGTCCGTTGGGAATGTGCCGGACGGAGCGGTGATACCGCTGTCTGATGTGCGCTGTGCCGGCCTCTGAGACTGCGATCAGTGCGTCGGCGGACTTGATGCTCACGTACTCGCTCAGACGCAGGAAGGCGCGCGCTCCCGGCCCCCACTTGGAGCGCTTGTAGTCGAAGGAGTGGAAGGTCAGCACCGTCGGTCGCAGTCGCAGAGCGTGGGCCAGGGGGAGCAGCACTCCTGGTCCCATAGCATGGACGTGGAGGAGGTCGAAGCCGCCGCGAGATGCGTGCAGAAGCGACAGGGCGGTGTGCGAGAGGGCCTCTCCGTTGCGCCCGCCATATGAAGGGAGCGCGATCACGTTGACGCCATCGACGACCTGGGAATCAGTCACGTACTCGCGGCGCGCGTAGACGGTGACGTCGACGCCCAGACGAACCAGGCGAGGGTAGAGTTCCTCGACGTGGCGTTCGATCCCGCCCGGCACGCCGGGCATTCCGCGCGAACCGACAACCGCCACCCTCATCGGCCGTTGCCCCCGGTGCCGCATCTCCGAAGGACGTCGTCGTAGATGCGAAGAAGCCCATCGGTATGCGTGCTCGGGCGAAACCGTGTCTCTGCTCGATGCCGCGCGGCTCTGCCCAGTGAGTCAGCGAGGCTCGCGTCGGCGGAGAGGACTCGCAGCGCCGCAGCGAGTCCGACCACATCGCCGGCGTTGAACAGGAATCCTTCCCGACCATCCCGGATCTGCTCAGGGATCCCGCCGATCCTGCTGGCGATGACCGGGCGTGCAAGCGCCATCGGCTCGAGCACGGCCATCGGCGCGTTCTCGGGCCATTCCGAGGGGACCACCGCCGCCCTCGCCGAGGCCAGGAGCGCGTCCACAGTGGTTCCGTCCACGTGACCAACAAACCGTGTGCCCTGCGGGGCTGAGCGCATCAGGTCGTCGTGCAGAGGGCCGGTTCCCGCCACGACGAGCGGCACGCCGGCAAGCGCGGTGGCTCTCAGCAACGACGGCAACCCCTTCTCACGCGACAGTCGACCGGCATAGACGAAATCGCCGCCGGATCCCAGCTGCGCGGCGCTCCTGGGAGGCACCTGGATGGCGTTTGGGAGCACATGGATGGGGCGGTGTCGGAGGCCGCCGCGCGAGACCATGTCTGACAGGTACCGGCTCGGCGAGATGAAGGCGTCGATGAGCGCCTCATAGCGGACCACCCACCTGCGCCACAGCAGCTCGGCCGCGCCCAAGGCGCTCCTCGGTCTGCTCCTCTGAATGCAGTGGTAGAGTGCGCACGGAAGGACGTTGACCCTTCCGCACCGAGGGGGATCACAAGCGATCGCGCCGCCGCGGAGGAGATCGTCGGCAGGGCAGATCGGATGGTAGTCATGCAGGGACTGCACGACGGGGACGCGCGCTGCGTGCGCCTGCTGCAGGATGGACGGCGACAGCTGCCTGTGGATGCCGTGGACATGCACGATATCCGGCCGGAAGTCGCGCAGCAGATGTGCGAAGCGGCGTCCTGCTTCGAAGCTCCAGAACATGCGCCCGGCGGCAGTCGCCTTGTCCCGCAAGGAGATTCCGGACTCGATGCCGATCTCGAGATACGGGACGAAGTAGTCCGACCACGGAGACGCGTCGTTCTCGGGGTGCGTGGCCGAGAAATGGGCCACCTCGTGCCCGGCGGCTTCGAGCCAGGCGATCTCGTCGAACATCACCCGCTCGAGACCGGCCCGGCGGTACCAGAACTTGTTGGCCACCAAGATGCGCATGCTGCTGCTTCTCCTCGCCTCCCCATGTCGCGGTGGGCCGGCTGGAGGCAGTCGGAGTCTATCAGCGGCTCCCGCGAGGCGTGCTGGGGTCTGTATCGGATGCGCGAGAGCTCCTCATGAGTCTCGACGTGAGCGACTCACCCGGAGGGTCGCGGAACGGGCGCGGGCCGGTGCGCGTCGGTCTTGCGGTCAGGGCCGAACGCGGTCCCGCTTGGGTAGTCGCCCTCGCGCGGGCGATCGAGTCGAGCGGCGAGGCGGAGATGACGGTCTTCACGCTTCCCCTCGGCTGCGCGCCCGACCTCCCGGAGCCGGAGCGCAGGCCCGGACCGCCGTTGTGGTCCCTGTTCAGGGCGGGGGACGCAGTCCTGCAGCGGCTCGTCTGTCGTTCGAGCCCCCGGCCGGATGCGGAGCTGGATCTCCGCCGGGCGGGCTTCGCGGTGCAAGATGGATTCCCGCCCGGCCTTGACGTCGTGGTGTGTGCGGCCGGCGGAAGTCCGGCGACAGCTCTCGCGGCAGAGACTGGGGCCCCCGTGTGGTGGCTGGATCACGACGGCGGCGCTGCGTGGCCCGAGGTCGTCTCGGGCTACGCCGAGACGCTTCGCGGCGATGAGGTCACCAGTTGCAGGCTGCTGCAGCTCCTCCCGGGCGCCGAGGCCTCCTCGGTCCTCTCGATTGCGTACTTCTCGACCCATCCGCTGGTCGCGACCGAGAACCGGATGCAGTTGCTGTGGAAGAGCCTCCCGCTGGTCGTGAAGGCGCTGCGGGTGGGCGGCTATTCGGCAACGGAGCCGGAGGTGGCGCCGCGGACCGTGCGGATCCCGGACGGCGGCGCGGCGCTTGCCGCCACCCTCGCGCGACACGTCGCGCGAGCCGCTTGGTTCGTCGGCAGGCGACTCCTGTGGCGCGAGCAGTGGTGTCTCGCCGTCATCCCGATTGAGTGCGCCGCAACGGGCATCGCCCCCGCGGGCGGTGGCGTCACAGGCACGACCCGCAGCGTCATCGTGCCTCCTCCGGACCGGTACTGGGCGGATCCGCACCTCGTCCCGGGGGGTGATGGCCGGCTGGTGCTCGTAGAAGAGTACCTGTACGCGACGCGACGCGGGCGGATCGCCATGCTGACGCTCGATGATGCGGGTGCCGTGACGGCCACGCGGACGATCCTCGAGCTGGACGGCCACCTGTCGTATCCGAGTGTGTTCGAGAAGGACGGCTCTCTCTACATGATCCCGGAGTCCAGCGACCTGGAGAATCTGGTCGCGTATCGCTGCGTGGAGTATCCGCATCGCTGGGAGCCGGAGGTCACGCTGCTCGACGGCGTGCGCGCCATCGACAGCACCATCGTCCGCCACGAAGGCCGCTGGTGGCTGTTCGCCACGATCCAGGAGGAGAAGTGGCTGACCCCCCGGGACACGCTCTGGGTGTTCTTCTCGGACGACCCGCTGACGGGACGGTGGACGCCCCACGCCGCGAATCCGGTGGTATGCGACGCCCGCCGGGCGCGCCCCGCCGGACCGTTGTTCTCTCGTGGGGGGCACCTCTACCGGCCGGCCCAGGATTGCGGGCGACGCTACGGCTACGGCATCCGCATCAGCGAGGTGGTGACGCTCACGCCGGACGACTACGTCGAGCGTGAGGTCGCATTCATGCCGCCGCCGGGCGACGGTTTCGTCGCGACGCACACGTACGGGTGCGATGAGAACTCCGTGATCGCCGACGTGCTGCGGTGGCTCCCGGGCAGGCGAGGCTGAGCCACCCGCCTGGCGGCGGTCATGGTCTCAGCGCTTCTGGGACCGCCACTGCTCCTGGCGCCGGCGCCGCCGCGTCGTACGGCAGTCTCCACAGCCGCCACAACGTGAACGCAAACGTTGCCAGCAGCAGCGTGTTGCGCGCGACGACGATGGCGAGCGGCGCGGGCTGCATGTCGAGGAGGTTCCAGTAGAGTGCGGGGAACTCCGCCTGGGTGAGCGCGAGTGCGAGGCCGCCCAGGATCGCGACCCATCGGTCGCGGGCGGCGACGAGCGCCCAGGCCGGCAGGATCCAGATGAAGTACTGCGGCGAGAGCACCTTACCGAACGTCATGAGCGCGAGCAGCAGCGCCAGCACCACGAGCGCCTGGTCGGCGGGCGCCGTCCGCAGGCGCTCGCGCCGCAGCCACACGAACAGGTAGACGGCGCCGACGGCGAGCAGCGTGAGGCCGCCGGACATGTCGGCGGCGAGGCCGACACCCGGGGCGATCAGGGAGTGGGAGCCGTGGCTCCAGGCCCACTTCGCCCAGTCCGCGCCGAGCAGCTGGCCGAGCAGTTGCGGCGTCCCCAGGACGCTCTCGATCTGCAGCGGGCGCTCGAGGTGATACTGGAACACGTGCCAGACGCCGGACCACGACTTGAGCACGTAGGGCAGGAACGGCGCGACGGCCGCTGCGCCGAAGGCGACCAGCGGCCAAGCCCAGCGCCGCGGCGGGCCGGCCAGCAGCAGCACCAGCGGCAGCAGCGCCAGCGGCGTGATCTTGAGCGCGAAGCCCATGCCGATGACGAACCCGGCGGCGGTGTACCAGCGCCCGACGAGACAGAGAAGGAAGATCGCGATGAGGAGCGCCACCGCCACGTCGTAGCGGTTGATGACGATGGTCCCGATCAGCGCGACGCCGACGGGGAAGAGGACCGCGGCGACGTAGGCTCTCCCGCCTCGGGGCCAGAGCCGGCAGGCCACGAATGCCGTCACGGTGCCGGTGGCCATCGTGATGGCTCCCATCAGGATGTTGAACCAGATGCCGTAGGCGCCCTCGTCGCCGGTGTGGCCCGGGACGCGGAACAGAGCGACGGCGAGCGGCGGGTACTCGACCTGGAACGACGGGGTGAAGGGGGCCTCGCCCTGGGCGATGCGCGAGGCGTAGCCCCAGTACACCGGCAGGTCGGTGATGTCGTGCATCCCGTACCAGAGATTCGGGAACAGCACGCCCATGACGAGCAGTGTGAGGAAGCTCGCAGTGAGCATGGCCAGCCAGGGGCTGGGCGCGTGCCGCTCGGGGGTCACCGGCGCGGCGTCCTTGCCGGCGAGGCCCGGCGGCTTCTGGGTCTGCAACAGATCGCTCACGTCTCGCGGAAGCTCCACAGCTTGTTCATGATGAAGTTGAACGGGAGCACGCAGAGGATCGCGAGACCCTGGCTGACCAGCACGCCGATGTCGAACTGGCCGCGGAAGAGCCAGAAGGCCAGCTCGTTCAGCCCCAATCCCGCGACGCTCACGACGAAGAACTTGAGGAACTGCACGGTGAAGCTGCCGGTGGCGCGGAACGTCCACCAGCGGTTGAACACATAGTTGTTGACGACGGCGACGCCGAACGCGAGACCGCTGGCGAAGATCTCGACGCTGAATGTCGGGTCGCCGACCAAGCGGCCCCAGAGGAAGAGCGTCGCCTTGAGCACCACCAGGTTGACGATGGTGCCGAACCCGCCGACGACGGCGAACTTGAAGAACTGCCTGCCACCCTCTTCCAGGCGCGTGTCCATGGTCAGCGCTCCCCCGTCGCGAGACTGGCGCGCGGGGCCGAATCGGGCAGCTTCCAGACGGCGAAGGCGGCGGTGATGGCGGCCGCGACGAGCACGAGATTGCGGGCGACGACCACGGCCACGGGGCCTGACTCCAGATCGACCATGCGCCAGTAGAGGTCGGGGAACTCGACCTGCGTCAGCGCGATGGCGACCAGCGTCAGGATGCCGGCCGCGCGCTGCCACCCGGCCCTGCCGACCACGACCAGGGCGACCAGCGGGAGGGTCCAGCAGAGGAACTGCGGCGAGAGCACCTTGTTGCAGACGGTGAAGGCGAGGACGCAGGCGAGGGCGGCGAGTGGGATGAACTCGGGCGCCGCCCGCAGCAGCGTCCGGCGGCGCCAGATCAGCACATAAACGCCCGCGACGAGCAGCAGGCCGACCCAGACGGAGAGGCGGGCGACAAGCTCGCTTCCGGGGCCGGCGAGCGACTGCGAGCCGAACGACGTGCCGGTGCCGATGCCCCAGGCGCCCATGGCGCCGGCGATCAGGTAGGGCGTGCCCGGCACGCTCTCGATCTGCAGCGGCCGCTGCGCGTGATAGGTGATGATGTTGGTCAGGCCGTCGATACGGCCGAGGAACGGCAGGAATGGCACGATCGTGAAGACGAGGAAGCCGGCGAGGGCGAAGAGGGCGCGCCGGCGGGTCTCGGCGACGATCAGCACCAGGGGGAGCAGCATCCCCGGGGTGAGCTTGAGCGCGACGCCGATCCCGAGCGCCGCGCCGGCGGCGGTGGTGTGGCGCCGCGCCAGGAAGAAGAGGCAGGCGGCCAGCGTGAGCGCCACCGCCACGTCGTAGCGGTTGGCGGTGATCGCGCCGGCGGCGAGGACGGCGGCGGCGTAGGCGCCGGACGCCGCCAGCGGACGCCCCAGGCCGTGCCAGAGCGCGGCCGCGGTGGCGCCGGTGAGCGCCGCGGCCGCCGAGCTGAGCATGATCATCTCGGCGGCGAACCAGTTCGGGTAGGCCGCGGCGTCGGCGTGCGGCGGCAGGGTGAACAGCGGCAGCGCCAGCGGCGGGTACTCGAAGGAGAAGTCCTTGTAGACGCGCATGCCGCCGGCGACCTTCTGCGCGTACTCGAAGTAGACGGTGATGTCGGAGACGTCGAAGAAACCGTACCAGGGCCCGCCCGCGCGCAGCAGCCAGATGAGGAAGGCCCAGACGAGGATCTGGAAGGCGACGGCGGCGGCGACGATGAGCGTGGTCTCGCCGCCCGGCCGGGAGACTGGGCCGAGGAGCGCCGGCTCGGCTGCGCCGGCCGCACCCGTCCTTCGGCGCCTCGTCACTGTCGTGCCGGCCATGAGTCGTTCACCTCCTCGATCTTCTGTGGGTCCTGCGCGGAGTCGTGCGAATAGTCGCGAGCTGCCTTCATGGGCTTCGGGACATGATATGCGACGCGGAGGCCGGCGCGGAGCCGGAGCCGGATCGCCATGTTTCGACGGCCGGTCGCCGGGCGCTGGTCGTATACTCCGTCCATCGACCTCGATCGCGAGGAGCCGGCATGATTTCAATCGTGATGCCCACGTACGATCGGGCTTCCACTCTGGGTAGAGCCATCGACAGCGTTCAGCGACAGACGCATGCGGACTGGGAGCTGATCATTGTCGACGACGGATCGACCGATGAGACCCAGGCCGTCCTCGAGGCGGCGGATGACCCGCGCGTCAGAATCGTCCGACATGAAGCCAATCGCGGGGTGACGGCCGGCCTGAACACGGGACTCGACCTCGTGAGGGGGGACTGGTTCACATTTCTCGGTTCGGACGACGAGATGACGCCTGATGCTCTTGAGGCCATGCTCGATTGCGCGCGGAGCACTGGTGCCAACGCCATCACGTGCAATTGCGTCGACTCCGTGACGGGGAAGATGTCGGGCGTCGGGCTGGAGAGTGAGGGGAGGGTGTCCGCCAAGGCTGCGTCACGGGCTCGAGGTGAGTACTGGGGGATGACCGAGACGCGCCTTCTCGGCGATCTGCGCTTCGATGAGCGCTTGCCCGGCTACGAGGACGCCGTGTGGCTGCGTATCCACGCGGCGGCGCGCCGCTACTACCTGCACCGCGCTCTCCGGATCTACCACACCGAAGGAAGCGACAGGATCACCGGCAAGGATCGCAAGAAGCCTCTTCGCGAGAAGGTGCGGATCTACCGCCTGCTCGGCGAGGACCGTGAGTACCTGAGGCTCATGCGGTTGAACGATCCTCGAGGTTATCTCGAGACGATCGTGCGCGTCTGGGCGGCCCGGATGCTGCACTTGGTCCTCGCGGACGCCAACGCGACCGAATCCGCATAACGCCCCCGTCTCCGGCATGATGCCCGGAGCCTGCCGGCATCATCGTGTCGCGCGCCGCCGGGCCGCCAGCCACGCGTCCACCTCGCCGAGCACGGCGCCGAAGTCGGTGAGCGGGCGCCACTCGATCTCCTCCTGCTCGCAGCGCTCGGCCAGGTGACCGCGCGCGAACACGAGGTCGGCCTCGCGCGCGGGGCACACGTCGCTGGGCCCGTCGCCGAACACCAGCACGACGTCGCCGGGGCGGCGCAGGCGGCGCAGGATCGCCGCCTTGCAGCTCTTCGGTCCGCAGCGAGGGCAATCGCCGAGCGCGTCGCTGAACTCGAGGTGATACGGCGGCCCGTCCTCCGGGCCTTCGCCGACCAGCTCGCTGGCGAAGAGTTCGATCGGCGGCAACTCGAGGCGCTGCCAGAACGCCTCGATCGCCTCGCGAATGCCGGCGCTGACGATGGCGGCCTCGCCGCCGCGGGCCTGCAGTCCGGCGAAGAAGTCGTGCAGGCCCGGCATGGGCTCCGCGACCTCGAGCAGGCGCCGGACGAGCTCCGCCCGCGGCGCCCGGATCAGCCCGATCTGCCGGTCGAAGACCTCGGCGTGGCTCATGCGGTCGTTGTACGACTCCTCCTCGAGCTCCCACCAAGCGTCGCCGACGAACGGCTGCAGCGCGAGCTCGTTGCACTCGTGCGTCGTCATCGTGCCGTCGTAGTCGAGCAGGGCGAGGAGGCGTGGTCGCGGGGCCTTCGCTGCGCCCGCGTGTGCAGGCCCGTCAGTCATGGTAGGAGTCTACACTTGGAAGTGTTCTACCGCTCCTCGCCGACCCTGTCCGGAAGCGGAGCCTGAGACGGTCTGCTCGTCGTGACCTGCGCGGCCGCGGCCCTGACCATGGCTCCATCCGGCAGGTCGCCGCTGACTATCGCGTTCGCCCCGATCATGACGTTGTCACCGATGGTGATCCCTCCGACTACGACTGCTCCCGGTCCGATGCCGCAGCCGCTTCCTATGGTCGGGGAGCCTCCCCGGTGCACGCCGATCGTCACTCCATGTGAGATATTGCAGCGCGCGCCGATCTTGACTCCCTCCCCAACGAACACCCCGCCGAAATGGCCTATGTAGCAGCTTGGCCCTATCTCTGCGCGGCTATCGATCGAGATGCCGGCCAGGCTCTCCACGGCCAGACGCCAGGCGAAGAGCGCTGGACGGGCGAGTGGGTTCCTTCCGTAGCGGTGGGCCACCCGGTACTGCAGCAGCGCCCAGAGCCCTTGGGTCTTGAGGACGCTCAGAGGTGGTTCGATCCCGTGCTCGGCGTACCGCCGTACGTCACTCTTGTAGTCGGACAGCCAGCTCACGAGCGGACCCTAGCATCTCTCGCGCAGCACTGCATCTGCCGCGTTCACGGCCCCTGGGAGGAGGATGGTCGAGCCGGACCTGGCGTCACAGCCTCTTGCCTCGGCGCCTCAGGCTTGCTCCATGTGTCTGGTAGAATCGGCGTTCCGGCCAGAAGCAGCAGAAAGCGAGTCCCGTGAATAGTCGCCGCAGGCCGCCTATCGAGGGGGGCACCGAAGGGGCACCCCTCCAGGACAGTCAGCCCCGGTTCCAGGACGTCTCGGCGCGCGTTGACTTCCCGGCGCTCGACGCCCGGACCCTCGACTTCTGGAAGGCCAACGACATCTTCCACAAGAGCCTGGAGGGCCGCGAGGACGCGCCGGTCTTCGTGTTCTACGAAGGGCCGCCGACGGCCAACGGGCGCCCGGGCGCGCACCACGTCATCTCGCGCATCTTCAAGGACCTCTTCCCGCGGTACAAGACGATGCGTGGCTATCGCGTGCCGCGCAAGGCCGGCTGGGACACGCACGGCCTGCCGGTGGAGCTCGAGGTCGAGCGCCGCCTGGGCATCGACGGCAAGGAGCAGATCGAGGCCTACGGCGTGGCCGAGTTCAACAAGCTCTGCCGCGAGAGCGTCACCACGTACCTCGAGGAGTGGGAGCGCTTCACCGAGCGCATCGGCTTCTGGGTCGACCTCGACGATGCCTACTACACGTTCACCAACGAGTACATCGAGTCCGTATGGTGGCTGCTGCGCCAGATCTGGGACAAGGACCTGCTCTACCAGGGCTTCAAGGTCGTGCCCTACTGCCCTCGCTGCGGCACCGCCATCAGCAGTCACGAGGTGGCGCAGGGCTACAAAGATGTCACCGAGGATTCCATCTACGTGCGCTTCCCGCTCACGCCGGAGGCGGCGGCGAAGGTCTCCCGAGGCGCGGCCGGCGGGGAGGCGGACGGCGAGCTCAAGCCCGTCTCGCTCGCCGTCTGGACCACCACGCCGTGGACGCTCATCAGCAACGTGGCGGCCGCGGTGCGCGCGGACGTCACCTACGCGCTCGTAGAGAGCCGCGGCGAGCGTTTCGTGCTCGCGCGCGACCTCGTCGAGGCGGTGCTGGGCAACAAGGCCGAGGTGCTGCGCGAGTTCCCGGGGTCCGAGCTCCAGGGCCTGGAGTACGCTCCGCTGTTCGACTACATGCAGACCGACAAACGCGCGCACTTCGTCGTCTGCGACGACTACGTCACCACCACCGACGGCACCGGCATCGTCCACATCGCCCCTGCCTTCGGCGAGGCCGACATGCGCGTCGGCACGGACAACGACCTGCCGGTCGTCAACGCCGTCGACACGGAGGGCAAGTTCATCGCCGAGGTCACGCCGTGGGCCGGCGTCTTCGTCAAGGACGCGGACCCGGCCATCACGCACGAGCTCAAGCACCGCGGCCTGCTGCTGGGCGTCGAGCCCTACGAGCACAGCTACCCGTTCTGCTGGCGCTGCGACACGGCGCTGCTCTACTACAGCAAGGCCACCTGGTACATCCGCACGACGGCCATCAAGGACCAGCTCATCCAGGCCAACGACGACGTGACCTGGCACCCGGAGCACATCAAGCACGGGCGCTTCGGCGAGTGGCTCGCCGGCAATGTCGACTGGGCGCTCAGCCGCGACCGGTACTGGGGCACGCCGCTGCCCATCTGGCGCTGCGAAGAGGGCCACACGCACTGCGTCGGGTCGGTGGAGGAGCTCAGGGAGATGGCGGCCGGTCCAGTTCCGGAGGATCTGGAACTCCACCGGCCCTACGTCGACGACGTCTTCCTCACCTGCCCCGACTGCGGCGGCGAGATGCGCCGCGCCCCAGAGGTCATCGACGCCTGGTTCGACTCCGGCTCCATGCCGTTCGCGCAGTGGCACTACCCGTTCGAGAATCGAGAGGCGTTCGCGGAGCGGTTCCCCGCCGACTTCATCGCCGAAGCGATCGACCAGACCCGCGGCTGGTTCTACAGCCTGCTCGCCATCGCCACGCTCATCGAGGGGCGCAGCTCGTACAAACGCGTGCTCTGCCTGGGGCACATCCTCGACGGCGAGGGCCAGAAGATGAGCAAGAGCAAGGGCAACGTCGTGCGGCCGGACGACATCCTCGACCACCAGGGCGCGGACGCGTTCCGCTGGTTCATGTTCTCGAGCCAGCAACCGTGGAGCCCGAGGCGCTTCAGCGCCGAGATGGTCGACGAGGTCGTGCGCAAGTTCCTGCTCACGCTCTGGAACACGTACAGCTTCTTCACGCTCTACGCCAACATCGACCGGTTCGACCCGACTGCTCAGGAGTCGCCGCTCGAAGACCGGTCGCTCATCGACCGCTGGCTGGTCGGCGAGCTCAACACGCTCGTCCGCGATGTCACCGCCGGCCTCGAGGCGTACGACGCCACCGGCACCAGCCGGGCCATTCAGCAGTTCGTCGACGACCTCAGCAATTGGTACGTGCGCCGCAGCCGGCGCCGCTTCTGGAAGAGCGAGAGCGACGCCGACAAGCTGGCTGCGTACCACACGCTCCACGAGGCGCTCGTCACGGTCGCCAAGCTGCTCGCCCCGTTCACGCCGTTCGTCGCCGAGGAGCTGTACCAGAACCTCGTGCGCTCGGTGGACGCCGGCGCGCCGGAGAGCGTGCACCTGTGCGCCTGGCCGGCGGTCGACGAGCGTGCTATCGACGCCGGCGTCAGCTTCGACATGGCGGCGGCGCGGCGCGTGGTCGAGCTGGGCCGCGCCGCGCGCAACGTCGCGGCCGTCAAGACGCGCCAGCCGCTGGCCGAGGTCGTCATGGCGCTGCCCGAGGCAGAGGCCCGCGCGGTCGAGCGGCTCCGCGAGGTCGTCCTCGACGAGCTCAACGTCAAGGACCTGCGCTTCGTGGCCGGCGAGGACGAGCTCGTCGCCTACGTCGTCAAGCCGAATCTCAAGGTGCTCGGGCCCAAGCTCGGCAAGCGCCTTGGGCCGCTGCAGGCGGCGCTCAAGGAAGCCGACGCGGCCGCGTTGGTGGCGGCCGTGCGCGCCGGTGGCGCCGCCGTCGTCCGGCTCCCGGACGGCGAGATCAGCCTCGCCGAGGAGGAGCTTCTCATCGAGACCGGCTCACCCGACGGCTACCAGGTCGAGGGCGAGGGCGGCCGTGTCGTCGCCCTCAAGACGGACGTCGACGAAGCGCTGCGTGAGGAGGGCCTTGCGCGCGAGCTCATCCATGCGGTCCAGCTCGCGCGCAGAGCGGCCGATCTGCGCATCGAGGACACCATCAGCCTGACGCTGGTCGTGCCGGAGGAGCTTCGCTCGCCGGCCGAGCGCCATCGCGGCGCGATCATGGCCGAGACGCTGGCCAGCGAGTTCGCGCTCGCCGAGGCGATGGGCGACCACAGCGAGACGGCAAGGGTCGACGGCTACGAGGTCGGTATCGGACTCCGCGTGACGGGTACCATCTTCACCGTCAGCTACGGCTGACGAGGGCAAGGGCAAGGCGGTCGCGAGGCCATCTCCGGCCCGGCCGGCGACGAAGGGAGTAGTCGTGGAACAGATGCGTGACGCGTCGCTCGACCTGCTCGTCGATCTTGCCCGGCCGACGTCTCACGACGCCGTGCTCGACTACGCCACGGGCGCCGGCATGGCCGGGTTCACCGTGGCCCCCGACGTGGCCACGGTGGAGGCCGCCGACGAACTGCCCGACCTTCTCGAGGAGGGCAAGCGCCTCGCCACCGAGCTCGGGCTCGTCAACGTCGCATTCACCCTGGTCGACCTCTACTCACTGCCGTACAAGGACGGCGCCTTCACACTCGTCGTCTGCCAGAACGCGCTTCACCTGCTGCCCGACCCCGCCACGGCGCTCGCCGAGCTGCAGCGCGTCCTCTCGGCCGGCGGCCGCATCGTCCTGCTCGACCCGGTGGTCGACGAGGAGACGGACAAGGCGTTCAACGAGATCGCCCGTCTGCGCGAACCGGCGCACCGCCGGCACTACCGCAGCGACGAGCTCGACGACATCGTGCGGCGCGCCGGCTTGACCGTGCGCCAGCGGGGCACTCTGCGGCGGACCATCGACCTGGACTACTGGCTGCAGGCGGCCGCGGTGCCCCCACCGAAGGCGGACCTCATCCGCGGCCGCTTCAAGATCCTGCCGGTCGAGGTCCAGGCGCGGATGGACGTCGCCTTCTCCGACAGGAGCGTGAGCTTCAGCTACGACGTCGCGGGACTGCGGCTCGAACAGGCGTGAGCTCGCCGCCGTCTCCCACCTACTACCGCGCAAGGCGCGACGAGCGCCGCCGAAGCCTTCGCCGCCGGCGCCTCATCGCGCTCGTCGTCGTCCTCGTCATCGTCGTCCTGCTCGCCGCCACGCTTGCGCTCGCCGGCCCCTGGTTCGGCCACCTGGGGCTCGCGTGGCCGGGCGGCTCCTCCGGCGGGCCGGACGACGCCGGGAGCGCCACCAGCGCCGACGGCTCGCTGCGCATCGTCGGCGCCGAGGACCTCTGGCACAACGGCCCCGCCACGCTCCGCTTCCGAGACGCCGACGACGAGTCTGTCGCCGCCTCGTATCGCATCGACGGCGGCGCCTGGCAGGAGGGCAAGCGCGTGCACGTGCGCGCCCCTGCGGACCACAGCGGCGACGGGATGCACACGGTCGAGGCGCGGCCGCTCGGCGGCGGTGACGTCGCCGCATCGGTCAAGGTCGGCATCGACACGAAGCCGCCCGAGGTGACCGCCGCGAAGGTCTCTCCCGACCGCACCGACGGCACGGGCGCGCTGACGCTTGCGTTCACGGCGCCCGCCGAAGACGGCGCTACCGTGGAGTGGGCCGTCGTGGACGTCTTGGACAAGCCAGTCGGGGAGCAGGGGACGCCGGCCGCGCCGGTCGGCGCCGTCACCGTCAAGTGGGACATCCCCAAGGTGGACGGCGAGGCGCTCGGCCCTGGCACGTACTGGCTCCGCGTGCTCGCCGAAGACCCGGCCGGCAACGTGACCGAAGAGCGTGCTGCCGTCGCCTGTGTGCGCCCGGTCAAGGCTCGCGTCATCACCAGCCTGCCCGCTGCCGGCAACGAGGTGGCCCTCACCTTCGACGGCGGCTCGGGCTACGCCTGGCGCAGCCTCATGAACGAGCTCTACTCGCACGACCAGGCGGGCACGTGGTTCTGCACCGGCGTCAGCGTCGACAAGTATCCCGACATCGCGCAGCTCGCGGTCGACCAGCGCCAGACCATCGGCGACCACAGTTACGACCACCCCGACTTCAGCACCATCTCCTACGAGGAGCAGGTGAGCCAGCTCAAGCGCAATGCGGACGCTTGGTGGGACGCCTGTGGGGCCATCCCCCAGCCGTTCTTCCGGCCCCCGTACGGGTCGCAGACCGCCACCACCGTCAAGGCGGCCGGCGACTCGGGCTACCGCTACGTCGTGATGTGGAACGGCGACGCCGGCGACTGGCGCGGCCTCTCCGCCTCGCAGGTCGCCGCCAATGCCCTCGCCGCTGCGAAGCCGGGAGCGATCATCGTCTTCCACACGCAGTGGAACAGCGACGCTGCCCTCCCGGCCGTCCTCAAAGGCCTGAAGGCCAAGGGCCTCAAGGCCGTGAGCCTGGCGCAGCTCTGCGCCGACGCCGGCCTGCCCTACTGACGAGCGCTCCCAGCCGCGCCCGGCGGGGCCGCGTCAGGCCTCGTCGCCATCCGCGGTCTCGGCGAGATCCAGGTCGGCGCTTGTCGTCCATCCTCGGAGATGTGGCCTGACGGGGATGCCGTCCTCCATGAAGAACGCGGCCGTCTCGGCATCGACGAGGTTCCACGGAGTCTCGAACAGGGTGCCCCGCGGCAGGGGCCCGAAGGATTCGAGTCCCGCGGCGGCTGGCGCAGTCGTGCGGTCGGCGTTCTCGCCCGATCCCGAAGGATGGGGCACCCGGTGTTCACTACTCGCCAGTCTCGTGAAGACCTCTTGAGAGAGGAGCACGGCGGCCACATAGCCTCGTTGCGTGACGAACACCGGCACGCCGTTCGTCACTGGACCGTCGATGATGCGTGACGCGTCTCGTCGAAGTTCGGTGATGGTGATGATGTGGGGCGTCTCCATGGATCCTTCCGTCGCGCCTGGATGATCGTAGGACTTTCGGTTTCCGGAGGGGAGGGGGACGATGGCGGGAGGGGGGTACATATGTGCGTTTCGCAGTGGCATCACCGGTGCTGCCACCAGTGATGCTGGCGGTGCTGCCACCAGTGATGCCGCCGGAGCTGCCACCAGTGATGCCACTGTCTCCACCACATGCCCCTTGCTCACCGACCGAGGCGACCGTGGATGCATGGAGCGCGCTGCCGGAGGGCGGACCAGTCGAGCGCTCGCGGGCGGCCGAACGCGGACGGGGCGGGCGCTCGCAAGGAGCGCCCGCCCCGTCCTTCGTTCCGGGTCG
Organism: uncultured Thermoleophilia bacterium; assembly: GCA_903927755.1. Lineage (GTDB taxonomy): Bacteria > Actinomycetota > Thermoleophilia > UBA2241 > UBA2241 > CAIXSE01. Next base: position 22,751 of record CAIYOD010000166.1, read on the forward strand.
TGCGGCGCGGGGGCCGGCCGGCGAGCGCGGCAGGGAGCCGGTGGAATGGGCCGGGCCTGGGCGCCTGGCGACGGCTCAGCCCAGGAAGGCTCCGAGCTCCTCGACGAGCTTGGCCTTGGGCATGGCGCCGACGATGCGGTGCTTGGCCTCCCCGCCGTCGAAGGCGAGGATGGTCGGGATGTTCATGACGTTGAACTGCTGCGCCACGGCCGGGGCCTCGTCGACGTTGAGCTTCACGAACTTGACGTCGGGATAGTCGCCCGCCATCTCCTCGAGGACCGGACCGATCATGCGGCACGGGCCGCACCACTCGGCCCAGAAGTCGACCAGGACCTTGCCGGGAGCCTTGATGACCTCGGCTTCGAAGTTGTCCTGCGAGACAGCGTCCACGTGTCCTCCTGTCGGTGATTGCACGTCGGGGCGGCGCCCGAGCGGCTGCGCATCAGCGTAGCGCGCCGTGCCGCATTCGTCAGCGTTGCGTGCCGGCCGCGGCGGCGCCTTCGCCGGCCGCGTCCTTCGCCCCCTCCTGGGGGCCCTCAAGCGCGTCCAGATAGCGCTCGACCTGCACGGCCGCGAGCGCTCCTTCGCCCACCGCCATCACGATCTGCTTGAGCGGGTTCGCGTGGGCATCGCCGCAGGCGAACACGCCGGGCAGCTCCGTGCGCAGCAGATCGTCGGTGACGATGTAGCCGTACTCGTCCAGCTCGACCGTGTCCTTGAGCCAGGCGGTATTGGGGATCTGGCCGATGTACATGAAGACCCCGTTGACCGGGAGACTCCGGCCCTCGCCGGTCTTGACGTTCTCGACCTCGAGGGCCTCGACCATCTCGGCGCCGTCGATCTGCCTGGGGATGGAGTCCCAGACGAACTCGAACTTGGGGTTCGCGAAGGCGCGCTCCTGGGCGATGGGGGCGGCGCGCAGTTCGTCACGCCGGTGCACCAGGTAGACCTTCTCGGCGAACTTGGTGAGGAACATGCCCTCCTCGACGGCGGAGTCGCCGCCGCCGATGACGGCGACGGTCTTGCCGCGGTAGAGGGCGCCGTCGCAGGTCGCGCACCAGCTGACGCCGCGGCCGATGAACTCGGCCTCGCCCGGGATGCCCGAGCGCCGCGGCTCGACGCCGGGGGCCAGGATGACAGCGCGTGCGTGGATCTCCCCGCGGTCGGTGACGACGACGTAGCGGCCCTCGGAGTCGCTGCGCAGCTCGCTCACGCCTTCGATCTCGCGCATCTCCGCGCCGAACTTCTCGGCCTGCTCCTTCATCTTCTGCGAGAGGTCGAAGCCCGAGATGCCCTCGGGGAAGCCGGGATAGTTCTCGACCAGGTCGGTCAGCGCGATCTGGCCGCCGGCCATGTTGCGCTCGAGGATGGCGGTCTTGAGGCGGCCGCGGCTGGCGTAGATGCCGGCCGTGAGGCCCGCGGGGCCGGCGCCGACGACGACGACGTCGAACACGTCGGCGCCGGTCTCGCTCGCTGGTTCAGACATGGGGATGGTTCCTCGTCATGTGGTTCGTCAGGGGCTCGGATGATGCGTGAGTATACCCGCCGCGGCCAAGGGCAGTCGGGGCCTGCGGCGCGACCCAAGGTTCGGGCTCGTCCTAGATCAGCTCCCGCGACACGAGCTCTTCGGCGATCTGCACCGCGTTGAGCGCCGCGCCCTTGCGCAGGTTGTCCGAGACGACCCAGAGGTCGAGGCCGTTGGCGATGGTCGCGTCCTCGCGGATGCGCCCGACGTAGACGGGGTCCTTGCCCTCGGCCGGCAGCGGCATGGGGTACTGCAGCCCTGCCGGGTCGTCGACGACCTCGATGCCCGCCGCCGCCGCGAGAAGCTCTCGCGCCTCGGCGGCGCTCAGCTTGCGCTTCGTCTGGACGTTCACGGCCTCGCTATGCGCGCCGAAGACGGGCACGCGCACGCAGGTCGCCGTGACCTTGAGATCCGGGTCGGCGAAGATCTTGGTGGTCTCGTCGACCATCTTCTGCTCCTCTTTGGTGCTGCCGGTGGGCAGGAAGCTGTCGATGTGCGGCAGCACGTTGAAGGCGATCTGGTGCGGGTAGAACTGCTGCTCGACCGGCTCGCCGGCCGCCCACTGCTTCGCCTGCGCGTCGAGGGCGGCGATACCGCCCTGCCCGCTGCCGGACACGGCCTGGTAGGTGCTGACCACGACGCGCTCGATCCCGGCGGCGTCGTAGATGGGCTTGAGCGCGACGACCATCTGGATGGTGGAGCAGTTGGGCGTCGCGATGATGCCCGTGTGCGACGCCAGGTGGTCGGCGTTCACCTCGGGCACGACGAGCGGCACGCCCGGGTCCTGGCGGAACATGCTGGACTTGTCGATCACGGTGGCGCCGGCCGCGACGGCCTGCGGCACGAACTCCTTGCTCACGGAGCCGCCGGCGGCGAAGAAGACCAGGTCGACGCCGTCGAACGAGCCGGGGCCGAGCTCCTGCACCTCGACTTCGGCGCCGTTGAACTCGAGCTTGCGGCCGGCCGAGCGCGCGCTGGCGAGGAGCCGGAGGTCCCCGACGGGGAAGCCGCGCTCCTCGAGGATCGCGCGCACGGTGCCGCCCACCACGCCGGTCGCGCCGGCGATGGCGACGGTGTACTCGCGGGCGGCCATCAGCAGCTCCCCCTGTCTGAGGGCTCGTGGCTGACGGCGTCCTCGTCGAGGTCGAACACGGTGTGCAGCTCGCGCACGGCCTCGTCGACGTGCTCCTTGGCGATGACGCACGAGATCTTGATGGGCGACGTGCCGATCATGTCGAGGTTGATGCCGAGATCGGCCAGCGTCTGGAACATCTTGGCGGCGACGCCGGGGTGGCTGCGCATGCCGGCGCCGATCAGGCTGATCTTGGCGATATCGGCGTCGGTGTCGTACTCGCGCGCCCCGATCTCCTTGACGATCTCCTTGAGCGCCTTGTCGGCGGCGGGGATGTCCTCGACCGGGATGGTGCACGAGATGTCGCTGTGGCCGCTCTCGCTGGTGTTCTGGATGATGGTGTCGACGTTGACGTGGGCGACGGCCAGCGCGGTGAACACGCGCGCCGCGACGCCCGGCCTGTCGGGAACGCCGCGCAACGTGACCTTGGCCTCGTCCGTGGTGTAGCTGACGGCCCTGATGATCGGCTGTTCCAGCTGCTGCTCGATGTCCATGCCGTGGCCTCCGTCGGTGACCCAGGTGCCCTCCGCGTCCGTGAAGCTGGAGCGCACGTGGATGGGGATGTCGTACTTGCGCGCGTACTCGACCGAGCGGAGGGCGAGCACCTGCGCGCCACTGGCCGCCATCTCGAGCATCTCGTCATAAGAGATGTGGTCCAGCTTGCTGGCCTTCGCCACCAGGCTCGGGTTGGCAGTGTAGACGCCATCCACGTCCGTGTAGATCTCGCACACTGCGGCTTCGAGCGCGTGGGCGAGCGCTACGGCTGTGGTGTCCGAGCCGCCGCGGCCGAGGGTGGTGACGTCCTTGGCCGTGCTGACGCCCTGGAAGCCGGCGACGAGGACGATCTGACCGTCCTTCATGGCTTCCTGGACGCGCATGGGGTGGATGTCGAGGATGCGCGCCTTCATGTGCACCGTGTCGGTGACGATGCCGGCCTGCGATCCCGTGTAGCTCACGGCGTCGTAGCCGAGGCGGTGGATCGCCATGGCGAGCAGGGCGCAGCTGATGCGTTCGCCGGCGGAGAGGAGCATGTCCATCTCGCGCTCGGGCGGGTTGGGGGTGATCTCGCGGGCGAGCTCGAGGAGCTCGTCGGTGGTGTCGCCTCGGGCGCTCACGACCGCGCAGACGCTGTTGCCCTGCTCGAACGTGGCGACGATGCGGCGCGCCACGTTGCCGATGCGGGCGGCGTCGGCGACCGAGGTGCCACCATACTTCTGGACGACGACAGACAAGGTTGACCTCCGAAAAAGACGGCGTATGAGTTTACCAGACCGCGCCCGGGCGGCGCGTCGCGCCGCCCCACGGGGCGGCCGCCTCCTCAGGCGCCGGGCTTGGGGGCGATACGGGGGAGCGCGCGCTTGTGCTCGCTGGCGGCGTGCATGGCGTCGACCTTCGCCTTGACGGCGGGCGACGCCTCGGACGTCAGCAAGTAGGCATCGAGCTCCTCGTAGGTGAGGCCCATCTCGGCCTCGTCTGTCTGGTCGGCCCACAGGCCGGCCGACGGCGGCTTGGTGACGACCCGCTCGGGCACGCCGAGCTCGCGGGCGAGGTCGCGGACCTCGCCCTTGACCAGGCTGCCCAGCGGCAGGAAGTCCGCGCCGCCGTCGCCGTACTTGGTGAAGTAGCCGACGGCCAGCTCGCTGCGGTTGCCGGTGCCGAGCACGCGGTAGTCCAGCTGGTTGGCGTAGGCGTACAGGGTGGTCATGCGCAGTCGCGGCTTGAGGTTGGCCGTGGCCAGCCGGCTGTCCGGCAGGTCGGTGCTGGTGACGGCGAGCTGCTCGAGGAGCAGGTCGTAGACGGGCGCGAGGTCGACCGTACAGGCCGGCACGTCGAAGTGATGCGCGACGATGGCGGCGTCCTCGGCGTCCTGGGGGTCGCTGTGGCAGGGCATGATGACGCCCAGGGTGTGGTGCGGGAAGGCGCGCTTGGCAAGTGCCGCGACGACGGCCGAGTCGATGCCGCCGGAGAGGCCGAACACGGCGCCGGAGCCGCCTGCGGCAGCCACCTCGGCGGCGATCCAGTCGGTCAGATGTTCTGCGAGTCGTTCCATACGTCGTTTCCGGAAGGCAGTCTACCGTACGCGGGAGCGGGCCGGGGGTGCTCAAGTCCGCCGGCCCGCTCCTCCGCCCCTCCGGGCGTCAGTGAGTCACTGCTGCTGCGCCTCGATGAACGCGGCGATCCGTTCGCGCTGGGCGTCGAACGTGACGCCGCTGTCCGTGTACGTCGGGAAGTTGAAGACGTTGGCCTGCACGATCTTGTAGGGGAAGCGGGTGATCCTGCCGAGCGCGTCCTCGACCAGCGCCGGTCCGCCGGAGAACGTCTTGGCGATCTTGAGGTACTCGCGCTCCTCCAGGCCGTCGCGCAGCGCCTCGAGGCGCAGCGACGCCACCGGACCGGCCGTCACCCGGTCGAGCCCGTAGCGGGGGTAGTAGCCCGGGTAGACGAGGCAGGTGTCGCCGTTGCTGCGCAGGTGCCCCTTGATCAGCGAGAGCGGGTCGCTGTAGGGATCGCGCCAGCCCTCGCCGGTCGTCGCTTTGCCCCAGCGGTTGAAGCCCCAGTTGAGGAGACCGTCGACGTTCCACTCCTCCATCATCCAGCCCCAGATACGGGAGTCGATGTGCGGCTTGTCGATGACGAAGGACGGGTTCCGTTTCACGGAGTCGTTGGTGTACGAGTACCACCAGATCTCCTTGCCGGCCTTCTGGCGCTCGCGCACCGCGGGGATGCGCCCGAAGAAGTAGTAGTACCGCAGCGTCCAGATGTCGACGTCGTTGTAGAGGAACGCGTTGGCCGTCTTGGTGCCGCCGAGCGAGTGCGGCCGCGGGTCGTCGGTGAGCAGGAACTTCACCCGCGCGCCGGTGGCGTTGTTGGCCTTGTGCAGCAGCTCGGCGTAGCGCTCCGCCTGCTTCTCCTCGGAGCGCTTGGTGGTCTCGTCCAGGATGTAGACATACGACTTCCTGTCCCAGCCGCGCGCCTTGTAGAGGGCCGTCATCTGCTTGAGATAGGTGAGGATCGCGCCGGAGCCCGGGCTCTGGCTGCGGCTCCAGGGGAACCAGCGCAGGAACGGCAACTGGTTGTCGTGGAGGCCCACGGCGCCGTCGCTCTCGTCGAGGTACGGCGCCACCATCTTCGACCAGTCGCCCTCGGCCACGGCGCCCGAGTTGGTCACCCGGGGCAGGTAGTGCACGACCGTGGGGGAGATGCCGTGCTGCTTCATGACCGTGTAGAAGTTGCGCAGCACCTCGGCCTTGTACTCGCCGTTGAACTTGCGGTTCTTGGGCAGGCTGCGCTTGAGGTTGTCCTGGCTCACCGCGAAGGCGGAGCGGGTGCTGATCTCGCTCCAGCCGAAGTCCCAGACGCGCAGCGAGAACGGGACCTCGACTGCCTTGTCGCCGTCCTCGACCTCCAGCTTGGCGGAGTAGATGCCCGGCGGGGTGCCCAGCGGCACGTGTACCAGGATGTAGAAGGGCGTGGTGGGCCCGGGGTTGGTCGAGCCGGGGACGGTCATGGCCTCGCCGAACGCGCGGGGCACCAGGGGGTCCGGGTACCAGCCGGCGCGCGAGCCGAGCTTCGTGGTCGGCGTCCTCACCTTGACGTAGAAGACGCGGGAGAGCTGGGCGTTGCCGGTGATGAGCGGATCGCTGTCCGTGCTCCAGCTGATCCGGACCTTGCGGTCCGCGCCGCGCAGGCACAGCTGGACGCCCTGGTACTCGTTGCCGGCGGCGTCGATGGAGATGCTCTGGCGCGCGCCCGGCTGGGTGGTCGGGTAGGCGCGCGACATGGCCGGGATCACCCAGACGGATGCCTGCGCCGCCGCCGCCCACACGAGCAGCAGGGCGGCGGTGACGGTGATGACCGCCAGGCCGGCCACGATGAGGCGGCGCGGCCACGGGGCGGCAGCGGTGCGTGCTCTTGGCGGCTGCGGCCGCGACGGCCGGCGAAGTGTCCTTCGGTTCATGCGCGCTCCTCAGCGAAGACTGTACTCATCGTATCGGCCAGAACCGTTTCGAGTTGAGGGGTCCCAGAAGGACGGACGGGGCCGGAGCCCGCAGGCTCCGGCCCCGTCCGGGATCCGCTCGCGTCGCGAGCGCCGCTCAGATCTTGGAGAAGTACTTGCGGACTTCCCAGTCCGTGACCTGCTCGCGGTACTCGTACCACTCGTTGAGCTTGTTGGTTACGAAGCGCTCGAACACGTGGTCGCCGAGGACGCGGCGGACCAGTTCGCTCTCCTGCGTGTCCTTGATCGCCTCGTAGAGGTTGTTCGGCAGGTCGCCGAGACCGTGCGTCTCGCGCTCGTCGGCGGTCATCTTGTAGATGTTGGGCTCGACGCTCGGCGGCAGCTCGTAGCCCTTCTCGATGCCCTCCAGGCCGGCGGCGAGCATGACGGCGAACGCGAGGTACGGGTTGGCCGCCGGGTCGGGGTTGCGGATCTCGGCGCGCACGGTGCTCTCCTTGCCCTGGACGTACAGCGGCACGCGGATGAGGGCGGTGCGGTTGCGGTGCGCCCAGCTGATGTACACGGGAGCCTCGTAGCCGGGGACCAGGCGCTTGTAGCTGTTCACGTATTGGTTGAGGATCGAGGTGAACTCGCGCATGTGCTTGAGCTGCCCGGCGATGAAGCCCTTGGCGATGTCGCTGAGGTGGTCCGGGTCGGACTCACTGAACATCGCGTTGGTCTTGCCGCGGAAGAGGCTCTGATGCACGTGCATGCCGCTGCCGTTCTGGCCGTGCATGGGCTTGGGCATGAAGGTCGCGTGCACGCCGTTGTGGGCCGCGACTTCCTTGACGATGAGGCGCGTGATCATCACGCGGTCGGCCATCAGGAGCGCCTTGTCGTAGTGCGGGTCGATCTCGTGCTGCGACGGGGCGACCTCGTGGTGACTGGCCTCCATCGGAATGCCGAGCTTGTCGAGCGTGCGCATGGTCTGCTTGCGCAGGTCGTTGCCGAGGTCGGCGGGCAGCACGTCGAAGTAGCCGCCGTCGTCGGTGAGCACGGGGGATACTGAGTCCTTGAAGTAGAAGTACTCGAGCTCGGGGCCCACGTAGAAGTCGAGGCCCATCGCCTTGGCGCGGTCGAGCTGGCGGCGGAGCACCCAGCGCGGGTCGCCCTCGAAGGGCTCGTAGTTGCGGTCGACCACGTTGCAGAAGACGAACGCGGTGCGCTCGCTGCCCTGGGCCCACGGGAGGACCGTGAAGGTGTCCCAGTCGGGCATCGCGACGATGTCGCTCTCCTCGATCTCAGCGTAGCCGCTGATGGAAGAGCCGTCGAAGGCAGCGCCGCTCTCGATCACGTTGGGGAGCTGCCGGTCGGGGACCTCGACCATCTTGAGGTTCCCCAGGATGTCCGTGAACCACAGTTGGATGTGTTTCACGTTCTCGTCTTTGACGAGCTTCTCGATTGCGGCCTGGCGCTGATCAGTCATAGTCATCCTTTCAGGCCAATCGGGTTTATGGCGGCGGGTTGCGCCGTATGGACGCCGTAGATTCTGACTGGTCCAGGGCGTCATGACAAGACGGGTCGGCGGCGGGAGCCGGCGCCGCGTGGCGGCGGAGGGCGCGACCGGGGCTGGCAGTGTGTTTTCGTGTCGGTGCCGCGGGCGGGGTCGCCGGCGGATCCTCGGTCCCGCAGGCGGATCTGCATCCGGAGGCGAGTCCTGCCCGCGCGCCGCGGCGCTGGCGTTTGGCCGCGGCACCTCCAACGGAACTGTGGTGCCGAATCCGGTGTCGCTCGCGGTCCTTGGTCACGCGAACCCCATGCGGCGCGGGCCCCGTGTCACTGCCCCGTGCCAGTGCCGTCGGGGGGATGTGCAGAGGCAGTGGCCGGCAAGCTGACCATGGGCTATCATGTCCTACGCATCCCTTCCCGGTAGGACCACTTGTATAAGCCCTATGCGATGAACCTCCCGGGTGCGGCGGTCAACGGGGCCCGTCGCGCTCACCTCCCACGCGCCACCTGGGGCGCCCAGGCGCGCTCCGCTGCGGACGAGTCGGAGCGCGCCTCTGCGGACGTGGCCGCGCCGTGGCCCGGGGCCGGGCGCGACCACAGCGCGTGTGGCGTCGGCCTTGTCGCGCGCATCTCGGGCGAGCCGAGCCACGAAGTGGTGGAGCTCGCCCTCGGCGCCCTGGCCGCGATGGAGCATCGCGGCGGGGTCGGCGCCGACGGCGAAGCCTCGGACGGCGCCGGCGTCCTCACGGCGATCCCCTGGCGGGTGCTCGAGCCGTGGCTCGCCAACCAGCGCATCGCCGAGCCGCGGCCGTTCTCGACCGCGGTCGGCATGGTCTTCCTGCCTCGGGAGCAGGGCAAGCGGAACCTCGCCAAGGAACTGGTCGCGAAGGCGCTCCGCGAGGAGGGCCTCGTGGTGGTCGGCTGGCGTCCCGTGCCGCTGCGGCCGGAGGCGCTCCCGCCGAGCGTGCGCGAGCGCCACCCGCACGTGGAGCAAGTGGTGGCGCAGTCACCGGTCCTGGCCGGCGACGAGCTGGAGCGCGCCTTGCTGCTGGCCCGCAGGGCGGTCGGCAAGGCGCTCATCCGCCAGCCCATCATCCGCCGTCTGGACGACCTCTACATCTGCTCCCTCTCGTCCCGCACCATCGTCTACAAGGGCATGGTCACGTCGCAGGTGCTGCCCGAGTTCTATCCGGACCTGCTGGACCCGGCGTTCGTGAGCCCCTTCGCCGTGCTGCACCGCCGTTTCAGCACCAACACGGCACCCAAGTGGAGCCTCGCGCAGCCTATGCGGCTGCTGGCGCATAACGGCGAGATCAACACGCTGCTCGGCAACCTCGCGTGGATGCGCGCGCGGGAGCCGGAGCTGGCTGCTCCGGTGTGGGGCGCGCGCATCGCCGAGCTGCTGCCGGCGGTGCACGGCGACAGCAGCGACTCCGGTGCGCTCGACAAGCTGGTGGAGCTGCTCGTGCGCAGCGGCCGCACGCCGCTCGAGGCGCTGATGATGACCATGCCGGCGGTCTACGAGCACGCGGCGGCGGAGGCGGGTCCCACGGGCGGGGACGGGGGTGTGGGAGGCTCGGCCGATCCGCGGGTCACCGACTTCTACGACTACTACGCCGGCGTGCAGGAGGCGTGGGACGGGCCGGCGCTGGTCGCCTTCGCCGACGGCCGGCACCTCGGCGCCTGCGTCGACCGCAACGGCCTGCGCCCGGCACGCTACGCGCGCACCCGCTCCGGCCTGCTCGCGCTCGCCTCCGAGGCCGGCGCCATCGACCTGCCGGGCGAGGACATCATCGAGAAGGGCCGGCTCGGCCCCGGCCAGATGATCGCCGTCGACCTCGAGCACGGGCGGCTGCTGCGCGACGACGTCGTGAAGACCTCCGTCGCGTCCCGACGCCCCTACGGCGCCTGGCTGCTCGCGCAGCGCCGCAGCCTGGCGTCACAGCGGTTCGACGTGGACGGGGAGGCCGCCGGCCCCTGTGATCCCGGCGACCTCCTCCGCCGCCAGGCGGCGGCCGGCTTCAACGCCGAGGACGTCGAGCTCATCGTGCGGCCCATGGCCCGTCAGGCCAAGGAGCCGCGGTTCTCCATGGGCAACGACGCGCCGCTGCCGATCCTCTCGGGCAAGCCGCACGTCCTCTACGACTACTTCACCGAGCGCTTCGCGCAGGTGACCAACCCTGCCATCGACCCGCTGCGCGAGCGGCTGGTCATGTCGCTCTCCGTCAAGCTGGGACCGCGCGGCGATCTGCTCACGGCGGAGCCGGAGCACGCCCGACAGGTCGAGCTGCCGTCGCCCATCGTGAACAAGGCGGAGATGGCGGCGCTGCAGGACCTCGGGCTGACGACGGCCCGGGTCTCGACCTCCTACGAGGTCGCCAGCGGGCCGTGGGGCCTGCGGGAGGCCGTCGAGCGCGTCTGCCGCGAGGCGGCCGCCGCGGTGCGCGACGGCGCTGAGGTGATCGTGCTCAGCGACCGGGTCTCCGCGGTGACGCCCGGCGCGAGCCACGTGCCTCCGTTGCTCGCGGTGGGCGCCGTGCACCACGACTTGATCCGGCGAGGCCTGCGCAGCCGCGCCTCGCTCGTCTCGGAGACGGCGCAGTGCTGGAGCGTCCACCACTTCGCCTGCCTCATCGGCTACGGCGCCTCTGCGGTGCACCCGTACCTGGCCTTCGAGACGGTGCGCGACCTCTGGGAGCGTGGCCGGCTGGGCGACGGAGCGCCGGCCGCGGGCGAAGGAGTCGGGGACGCTGCGCCGGTCGGCGCCGCCACCGCGGCCGGTGACGGCGCCTCCACCGGTCCCGCCGACCTCGAGGAGGCCCTGCGTCACTACCGCATCTCCGCCGAGCGGGGCCTGCTCAAGATCCTCTCCAAGATGGGCATCTCGCTGCTGGCCAGCTACCACGGCGCGCAGCTGTTCGAGGCCGTCGGCCTGGGCGCGGATCTCATCGAGATGGGGTTCCTCGGCACGCCGTCGCGCATCGGCGGGCTCAGTGTGGAGGAGCTCGCGCAGGAGACGGTGTGGATCCACCAGCAGGCGTTCCCGGAGCTCAGCGTCGAGAAGCTCCAGAACTACGGCTTCGTCCGCTATCGGCCGCGCGGCGAGTATCACCTCAACAACCCCGAGGCGGCCAAGACGCTGCGCCGCGCCTGCGTCGAGGGCCTGCCGGACCTGTACCGCAGCTACAGCGAGAAGCTCGCGCAGCGGCCCCCCACGGTGCTGCGCGACCTGCTGCGGCTGGTCGGCGACGGAGTGGACGGAGCGCCGGACGGCGGGGTGAGCGCGGACGCCGCGCTCGCGGACGGCGTCGAGCCGGTCGCCGCGATCCTGCCGCGCTTCTGCACGGGCGGCATGTCGCTCGGCGCACTGTCGCGCGAGGCTCACGAGACCATCGCCGTCGCCATGGCGCGCATCCACGGCCGCGCCAACTCTGGAGAGGGTGGGGAGGATACGGCGCGCGACGTCACCATCGACGACGTCGGTCCGGATGGAGTCTCGGCGAGCTTCCCGCACCTGCAGGGGCTCCAGAACGGCGACCGGGCCGCCTCGCAGATCCGCCAGGTCGCCTCCGGACGCTTCGGCGTCACGACGGCCTACCTGGTCGGCGCCGATCAGCTCGAGATCAAGATCGCCCAGGGCGCCAAGCCGGGTGAGGGCGGCGAGCTGCCCGGCGACAAGGTCACGGCGTACATCGCCGGCCTGCGCCGCGCCGCCCCCGGCGTCACGCTCATCTCGCCGCCGCCGCACCACGACATCTACTCGATCGAGGATCTGGCGGAGCTCATCTACGACCTGCGCATGGTCAACCCGCGCGCCGGCATCTCGGTGAAACTCGTGGCGGGGACCGGCATCGGGACCATCGCCGCCGGCGTGGCCAAGGCCGGCGCCGACGTGATCCACGTCTCCGGGCACGGCGGCGGCACCGCCGCCGCCTCGCTGAACTCGATCAAGCACGCCGGCATGCCGTGGGAGCTCGGCCTTGCCGAGGTCCACCGCGCTCTCGTCGGGGCGGGCTTTCGAGAGCACGTGACCTTACGGGTGGACGGCGACCTGCGCACCGGCCACGACGTCGTCGTGGCGGCGGCGCTGGGCGCGGACGAGTTCGCGTTCGGCACGGCCGTGCTGCTCGCGGAGGGCTGCGTCATGGCTCGCGTGTGCCACCAGAACAGGTGCCCCGTCGGAGTGGCCACGCAGGACCCGGAGCTGCGCAAGAAGTTCGGTGGCCGGCCGGAGCACATCGTCAACTACTTCACCTTCGTGGCGGAAGAGGTGCGCGGGCTGCTCGCCGGCCTCGGCCTGTGCTCGCTGGGCGAGCTCGTCGGGCGCGCCGACCTGCTCGAGCTGGCCGAGGCGGCCGACCTCAAGACCGATGGGCTGGACCGCTACTGGTTCCAAGGACCGGCGGAGGCGCCGGAGAGGGCCGCCGCGCGGCGGCGGCCGCAGCCGGCCCTGGCCGTCGGGGGCGCGCGCGGCTGCGCGCCTCCGGTCTCGCCGGGCCGCCCCTGCGACACGCTCGACGACCGTCTGCTCGCCGACCCCGAGGTCGCGGCCGCGATCGCCGGCCACGACCGGGTCACGCGTCGCGAGGTGGTGGTCACGCGCGACCGCGCCGTGGGCGCGCGCCTCGCCGGCGAGGTCGCGGCGAGGCACGGCGATCACGGCTTCGGTGGCGGGCTGCGCCTCGAGCTGACCGGCTCCGCCGGCCAGAGCCTCGGCGCGTTCCTCATCGACGGCCTCACGATCGAGCTCACCGGTGAGGCCAACGACTACGTGGGCAAGGGCATGGCCGGCGGCGAGCTCGTGCTCCGGCCCACGGAGCCTCGCCTCGGCGGCTCCGCCAACGTCATCGCCGGCAACACCTGCCTGTACGGGGCCACCGGCGGCCGGTTCTTCGCCGCCGGCCGCGCCGGCGAGCGCTTCGCCGTGCGCAACTCGGCCGCCGCCGCCGTCGTCGAGGGCGTCGGCGACCACTGCTGCGAGTACATGACGGGCGGGGTCGTCGCCGTGCTCGGGTCCATCGGCCGCAACGCCTGCGCCGGCATGACCGGCGGCACCGCCTACTTCCTCGCCGATGCGCCTCCGGCCTGGCTCGACGGCCACGAGACCGTCGCCGACGCCGGCATGGACGCGGCTGCGGTCGCCGAGCTGACGGCGCTTCTCGCCGACCACGCCGCCCTCACCGGCAGCGAGTCCGCCGCCGGGCTCCTGGCCGAGCCGGATGCTCTCGCGACGCGCTTCGTCCGGGTCCGCCCTACGGGCGGCCTGACCCGCTCCGCGGCACCGGAGTCACCGTCTGGTGTATCGAGCGTGACGCGAGCGTAACGCAGGCTCAACAAGCACTCGTTGCATGCGTGAGGTCGAGGGAGTATGCTCCCGGCGAAATCAGGGGGGCGGGCGTGGGGCCCGCGATGTGTCCCGAAAGGAGACCGCATGGCGACTGAGGCTTATTGCGTGAAGTGTCGTACCAAGCGCACGATGAAGGACGAGAAGGCCGTCACGATGAAGAACGGCAAGCCTGCGACGCAGGGCGTGTGCCCGGAGTGCGGCACCAAGATGTTCAAGATCGGCAAGAGCAAGTAAGAGTCATTCCGGCCCGCGCCAGCGGGCCGTCCTTGTGAGGTTTCCGGCCGGGGCCGGGGCGCATCGCGCC
>CAIYOD010000167.1 GCA_903927755.1 uncultured Thermoleophilia bacterium
CCGGCACCAGCGACGTGGCCGTCGCCGGCGAAGCGGTCGCGATGATCCGCGCCATGGGCGTCGACGCCCTGACCGCCTTCGACGTGGGCGTCGCCGGCCTGCACCGGCTGTCGGCGCCGCTCGAGGAGATGCGCGCCGCCGGCGTGGGAGCGCTCGTCGTCGCGGCCGGCATGGAGGGCGCTCTGCCCTCCGTCGTGGCCGGTCTCGCCTCGGTCCCGGTGATCGGCCTGCCGACCTCCAACGGGTACGGCTTCGGCGGCCGCGGCGAAGCGGCGCTCATGGGGATGCTGCAGAGCTGCAGCCCCGGCCTCGCCGTCGTGAACATCGACAACGGTGTCGGCGCCGGCGCCACAGCTGCCCTCATCGCCCGCGGCGCCTCGGGATGAGCGACGTCCCTTTCGTTCTGCGCGACCACCGCGAGCAGTTCTGGCGTCGCTGGGCCGAGTCGCTCGGCGAGGACGTCGCCACCGACTATCAGGAGATCATGAGCAGCCCGGTAGGGGAGCGGTTCGTGCGCGCTTTCGTCGACGACCTCATCGCCTGGAGCGAGGCGGAGGAGTACGAGGCGCCCGCGCAGCTTCGCCAGTCGTGCGACCGCGTCGCCGCCGACGCCGCGTATCGCCTGTCCCTGGGTTTCACGGCGCTCGACCTCGCGATGGCTTTGCAGGCGCTGCGGGGGGCGATCGTCGATGTGCTCCTCGACGCGCTGGTGCTCGGGGAGCTGCCCTCGTTCGCCGAGACCCTCGAGCAGGTCAAGGCCGCCAACGTCTTCATCGACAGGCTGGTCGTGGCGGTCCTCGGGGCCGATCCGGCGTCCGCCGGCGTCCGCTGAGCCGTCCCGGCGTCGCAGCCCGGCGGCCGCGGGCGGACCGGGTTGCGCCTCCGCAGAGCCGCCACTAGGCTTCTCTGCATGCTGCGCTTGGCGCTCATCTTCGGCGGACGATCCGCCGAGCACGAGATCTCCCTCGCTTCGGCCCGTTTCGTCCACTCCATGCTCGACCGGGACAAGTACGACGTCATCCCGGTCGGCATCACGCCGGCAGGCCGCTGGGTCGTGCCGGCGGACTTCGACGCCGCCACCACCGCCGGCCTCGACGCCGTCGAGTCGCAGGCCGCGCACCTCGTCTCCGACCCGACCCGTCCCGGCCTGGAGCTTGCCGACGGATCGTTCAGCGCCCTCGACTTCGCCTTCCCGATCATGCACGGCACCTTTGCCGAGGACGGCACCATCCAGGGCCTGCTCGAGATGGCCGGCGTCGCCTACGCCGGATCCGGCGTCCTGGGCAGCTCCGTCGGGATGGACAAGGAGCTCATGAAGGCGGTCTTCGCGAACGCCGGCCTGCCCCAGATGGACTACCTGGCGCTGCGCGACGGCGCGGCCGTGGGGCCGGACGCGGTCGCCGCGGTGGAGGCGCGCCTCGACTATCCCGTGTTCGTCAAGCCGGCGAACCTCGGCTCGAGCGTGGGCATGACCAAGGCCCACGATCGTGCCGAGCTCGGTCCGGCGCTCGAGCTGGCTGCCGTCTACGACCGCAAGACGATCGTCGAGGCGACCTGCGACGGCCGGGAGCTCGAGTGCAGCCTGCTCGGCAACGACCAGCCGCGCGCGTCGATCCCGGGCGAGGTCATCCCGGCCAACGAGTTCTACGACTTCGAGTCCAAGTACACCGAGGGCAAGATGGCCTTCAAGATCCCCGCGGACGTCTCGGACGCGCATCTGCGGACGGTCCAGGAGCTCGCGGTGGCGGCCTTCGAGGCCATCGACGCGAGCGGGTTCTCCCGCTGTGACTTCTTCCTGGAGACGGCCACGGACCGGGTCATCCTCAACGAGATCAACACGATCCCGGGCATGACCGCCATGAGCGGGTTCCCGCGGCTGTGGGCGGCGTCCGGCATCGACGGCGCGGCGCTCATCGAGAAGATCGTGCGGCTGGGGCTCGAGCGCCACGAGCGGCTCGCCCGGCTCAAGATGGCGCGCTGAGCGCCGCTCCCGCTTCTACTCGGCGCTTCCCGTGCGTACCGGGTGCGTGGTCCGCTCGACCCAATCCTTGAGCGGCGGGATCGCTCCGAGGAATCTGAACGCGTAGGTGTCGGCGCTCGCCTTGGCGGTGACGGTGAATCGCACCGTGCCGCCGTCGGTCTGCACGGCCTTGAAGTCGACCATCTCCAGGCCCGCCTTGACCATGTACTGTTCGGCGGCGAGCTTGGCCGCAGGGACGTTGAGGGTCTGGGCGTACTCGGTGAGCGCCTCGTCGGCGGCCTTGGTCGCGTCGTCGGCGGATTGGTAGGCGGCGAAGATCGCCATGCCGTCGAGGATGACGACCGCGATGACGGCGAGGATGACGGCGATCCACACGACTTCACGGATGAAGCCGTCCTGGTCACGCAGGCGTGCGCGCTGCGACACGAGTCCTCCCTGATGCGCCGGGTGCTCTGTTACCCCCCGGTATCGGCGGGATGCGCAAACAGTTTACTCCACCGGACCCGTGAGGCGGATGCAGAGGACGGCGAGGTCGTCGGCCGGGGCGCGCGCCGAGAACCGCTCGCCCGCGTCCACGAGCTTCGCGACGACGTCGGCGGGCGGCCGATCGTGGCAGTCGGCCAGCTCCGCGCCCATCCTTCCTTCGAAGAAGTGGCCCTCCTCGTCGCGCAACTCGGTGATGCCGTCGGTGAACACGACGATGAGGTCGCCTTCGGCGAGTTGCAGGATCTCGGTGGGGTACGGCTCGAGGGCCGCGTCGAGCTCGACGCCGATGGCCGGCTCGACCATCAGCAGCGGGCGCTCGACGCCGGCTGCGCGCACAAGGAACGGCGTCGGGTGTCCGGCGGTGGCCAGCTGGAGCAGTCCGGTGCGCGGGGTGAGCTGGCCGAACAGCACCGTGACGAAGCGGTCGTTGTCGGGGTCGAAGTCGGGCTGCTCTAGCAGCCCGTTGCGCAACTCCTGCAGGGCCTCGCCGGGGCGGGTGGGCCAGGACAGCTGGCCGCCGTGCACGGCGGCGCGCAGCATGAATTTCGTGACGAACGTCGTGGCCATGGCGTCCACGCCCTTGCCGGCGACGTCGCCGATGGCGAAGGCAAGGCCCCCTGAAGGTGGTCGCACGTAGTAGTCCAGGAAGTCCCCTCCGCTGAGGACGCCCGCGCTCGCCGAGCGGTAGCTGAAGGCGATGTCCAGGCCGGGGAGCTCCGGCGGCACGGCCGGCAGCAGGCGACGCTGCAGGCGCTCGGCGACGTCGGCGAGCACGGCGAGAGGGTCGTCGTTGGGCGAGGCGGTCGAGGTCATCGTCGCCGGCCCGCCGTCGACCAGATCAGCAGCGTCTGGACTGCCAGTGCGACGACGGCGGCGATGAGCACGACGTCGAGGCGCACGCCGACCACCCCGACGAGGAAGACGAAGACGAAGGCCCACAGCAGCGCTCCCGGCAGCACCCGGGCGATGAACCGCCGCCGGAAGCTGAGGAACAGCAGCCGGCGCCGCATCCCGCTGCCGCGCGCGTTGTCGTCCAGGTAGCTCGAGCCCCTCGAGTGCAGCGTGCCGGTCAGGTCACTGCCGTCTTTCGAGTACACGCGGCACTGGAGCGGCATGCCCGCACGCTGGCGCAGCACGCTGTCCTGCGCGCGGGCGAAGTACTCGACGAGGGAGAAGAAGCGGTCATCGGCCGAGAGCTTGGGGTTCGCGAGGCGGACGTCGAGGTAGAGGCGGTCCTCAGCGGGGTCGTACTTGATCTCGCTGCGCCACCCGCTGCTGCTGAAGAAGTTGCCCAGGAACCGATCCAGGTCTCCAGGGATGTTCTCGACGTCCGGTCGCTCCATCAGGCCCATGTCTCGATTCTACCCATCCCTTCCTTCATCGGCAGCCGCACGCTCCGAATGGAGTCCCGCCCGCCCGGCGTTCGAAGGGCCCGGGGTCAGTACGATAGAATCCCGTACTCGACGAGCGGCCGCAAGGACCGCGCATCCCGCGACGGACAGGAGCTCCAGTGAAGATCGCAGTCATCGGGCTGGGCTACGTCGGCCTGCCGCTGGCGATGGTGTTCGCCGAGGCCGGCATCGAGGTCGTCGGCATCGATGCCGTGGCCGCGCGCTGCGACGAGGTCAACGCCGGCCGCAGCTACATCCAGGACGTCCAGAGCGACGCGCTCAAGGCGATGGTCGACAAGGGGCTCATCCATGCCACCACCGACTATGCCGCCACCGAGGACTGCGACGCCGACATCATCTGCCTGCCGACGCCGCTCAACGCCAACCGCGAGCCGGACCTCACCCTGGTGAAGGACGCGACCGTGAAGCTGGCAGGGCACCTGCGGCGCGGCCAGCTCGTCACTCTGGAGAGCACGACCTACCCGGGCACCACGCGCGACGAGCTGGCGCCCCTTCTGGAGGCCGGCTCCGGCCTGACCGCCGGCGTCGACTTCCACCTCGCCTTCTCGCCCGAGCGCGTGGATCCCGGACGCACCGACTACACGACGAAGTCCACGCCCAAGGTGGTCGGCGGGCTCACGCCGGCGTGCACGGCGCGGGCGCTCGAGGTCTACGGACCCGCGCTCGACAACGTCGTCCCCGTCAGCACCCCAGAGGTCGCCGAGATGACCAAGCTGCTGGAGAACATCTTCCGCAGCGTCAACATCGCCCTGATGAACGAGCTCGCCATGCTCTGCGATCGCATGAAGATCGACGTGTGGGAGGTCATCGACGCGGCCGCCACCAAGCCGTTCGGCTTCATGAAGTTCCAGCCGGGTCCGGGTCTCGGCGGCCACTGCATCCCGATCGATCCGTTCTACCTGAGCTGGAAGGCCCGCGAGTTCGACTTCTGGACGGAGTTCATCGAGCTGGCCGGCAAGGTCAACGAGAACATGCCGTACTTCTGCGTCGAGAAGCTCCACCGCGCTCTCAACACGCGCGGCAAGAGCCTCAACGGCGCCAAGCTGCTGGTGCTGGGCGTCGCCTACAAGGCCGACATCGACGACCTGCGCGAGTCGCCGGCGCTCAAGGTGATCCGCCTGCTGCGCGAGCATGGCGCCGACGTCGACTACCACGATCCGTACTGCGCCAAGTTGCCGGAATTCAACCTCGAGTCGATCGACCTCGAGGAGTACCGGCGCGTCGCCGGCTACGACGCCGTCGTCATCGTCACGGCGCACTCCGCGCTCGACTACCGCACGATCGTCCACGAGGCCGACCTTGTGGTCGACTTCCGCAACGCCACAGCCGGCATCCCCAGCGCCGGCAACGTCTGGAAACTCTGACAGGGAGAAACACCCGTGACTGCTGACAAGGTCCGCGTCGGCGTGGTCGGGCTCGGCTATTGGGGCCCCAATCTCGCCCGCAACTTCGACCGCTTGCCAGGCGCCGAACTCGCCTACTGCTGCGACCTCGACGAGGCCAATCTGGCCAAGGCTCGCGGCCTCTATCCCACCACGATCGTCACCGACGACTACACGCAACTGCTCGCCGACGACGCGCTCGACGCGATCGTCGTCGCTACCTCGGTGCCGACGCACTACGCGCTCGGCAAGAAGTCCCTCGAGGCCGGCAAGCATACGTTCATCGAGAAGCCGATCGCCCTCAAGGCCGCCGATGCCCAGGACCTCCTGGACACGGCCGACGAGTACGGGGTCAAGCTCATGGTCGGCCACCTGCTCGAGTACCACCCGGCCGTGGCCAAGATGAAAGAGCTCATCGACAGCGGCGAGCTCGGCAAGGTCTTCTACGCCTACGCCAATCGCCTGAACCTGGGCAAGGTGCGGACCGACGAGAACGCTCTCTGGAGCTTCGGTCCTCACGACATCTCGGTGCTCAACTACCTCACCGGCGACGAGCCGGTGGAGGTCAGCGCCCGCGGCGAGTGCTACCTGCAAGACGACGTCGAGGATGTCGTCTTCGGCTACATCAAGTACAAGAGCGGCGTCGTCGGCCACCTGCACGTGAGCTGGCTCGACCCGCACAAGAGCCGCAAGATCACCGTGGTCGGCGAGAAGAAGATGGTCGTCTTCGACGACATGGAGTCGGAGCGCAAGATCACCGTCTATGACAAGGGCGCCACCACCACGCGCACCAAGTTCGAGACCTACGGCGAGTTCGTCACCCTGCACTTCGGCGACATCCACATCCCCAAGATCGGCAACGACGAGCCGCTGCGCCTCGAGACCCAGCACTTCGTCGACTGCATCAACAACGACGAGACGCCGCGCAGCGACGGCCGCGACGCGCTCAACGTGGTCAAGGTGCTCGACGCCATGGAGATCAGCTTGCGCGAGGGCGGCCGCCCCGTGAAGACCACGGAGCTGTGACCGTGGCCCTGCGCGCCAGCGACTTGGGCCACAACCTGCTCCTCGGCGACGGCGTCGTCGTCGGCGCGGACGTGGTGTTCGGCGCCAACGTCGTCGTGTACGAAGATACCGTCATCGGCGCCGGCTGCTTCATCCAGGACGGCGCCGTGCTCGGCAAGGTGCCCAGCCTCTCGCCGACCAGTACCGCCAGGCGCGGCGAGCTGCCGCCGCTCACGCTCGGCCCCGGCTGCGTGGTCAGCACCGGCGCCGTGGCTTACCGCGGCACCACGCTCGGCCCCGGCTGCATCCTCGGCGACTACGCCGGCGTGCGCGAGCGCTGCACCCTGGGCGAGAAGGTCGTGGTCGGGCGCAGCAGCGTCGTCGAGAACGACACGGTGATCGGCGACTTCACCAAGATCCAGACCAACGTGTACATCACCGCGTACATGACGATCGAGGAGCGGTGCTTCATCGCCCCGTGCGTGCAAACCACCAACGACAACTTCATGGGCCGCACCGAGAAGCGCCACAAGCTCATCAAGGGCGCGACCATCCGCCGCGGCGCCCGTATCGGCGGCGGTGTGGTGCTGTGTCCAGCCATCGAGATCGGCGAAGAAGCCTTCATCGCCGCCGGAGCCGTGGTGACCAAGGACGCGCCGGCCGGCAAGGTCCTCATGGGCTGCCCGGCGCGCGTCGTGCGCGACGTCAACGAGGACGAGCTGCTCGACAACCAGTAACGGGCTCAGCCGGCGGCGCAGTCGCCGGCGACGAGATCGACGAGGGGGCGGGGCGCCGGCAGGCGCCCCGCCCCCGTTTCTTTGACCGAGGCGGTTGTACAATCGCGGCAGCAAGACCCTGCCTTCGTCGTGTGGATGGAAGGGGGCGCCACAGCGATGACCTCTGTGCCGGCCGGCCGGTGATCTTCCCGCCGCGCCGGCTTCGTTCGTTCTGTGACTTCACTCATCAGGGGGGTGCACAGTGACGGAACCACCGCCTCAGGAGCACCACGCCCACCACCTGTTCCACGACGAGGTGGACGCGCAGCACAAGCGCGACACGGAGCAGCTGGCGAAATTCGGCTACAGCCAGGAGCTCAAGCGCTCACTCGGCTTCTTCTCCACCTTCGCCATCGCCTTCAGCTTCATCTCGGCGACCAACGGCTTCTACGCGCTTTTCTACTACGGTCTCGATGTCGGTGGCCCTGCCGGCCTCATCTGGCAGTGGCCGATCATCGTCTTCGGCCAGTTCATGGTCGCGCTGGTGTTCGCCGAGGCGGCCTCGCACTACCCGCTGGCCGGCGGCGTGTACCAGTGGGCCAAGCGGTTCATGGGTGGCGACTACGGCTGGTGGGTCGCCTGGGTGTTCGCCACCGCGCTCGTGGTCACGGTCGCAGCCGTCGCCTTCGGCGTGGCGCCCATCGTCTGCGCTCTCATGGGCTGGGATGCGAGCAACACGACGACGCTGCTCATCATCGCCATCTGCTACGCCGTGGGGCCGATGATCTTGAACGTCCTCAGCGTCAAGGTCACGGCCTTCTTCAACAACATCGGGACCGTCACCGAGATCATCGGGCTGGTCGTGATCGCGATCGCGCTGTACGCGGCCGTGATCTTCGGCAAGGCGGACCACCAGTCGCTCGGCGTGTTCTTCGACACGACGCCGGGCGCCGGAGAGGGCGCTCTCTTCGGCTACGGCAGCATCTTCCTCGCCTCGATGCTCACCGGCGCCTGGGTGCTGTACGGCTTCGACTCGGCCGGCGGCCTTGCCGAGGAGACGGTCAATCCTACCCGTGAGGTGCCGCGCGCCATGCTGTTCGCGATCGGCATCACCGCGATCATCAGTGCGTTCTGGCTGGTGGCGATGGTTCTCGCCATCCCGGACGTCGCCGAGACGCAGGCGCAGGGCACGGGGGCGATCGCGTACATCTTCGACGCGCACTTCCCGACCTGGGTCACGGACGTCTTCCTGGTCTCCGTGTGCGTTGCCATCTTCGTCTGCTGCCTGGCGATCCAGGCCGCGACGACGCGGCTGCTCTACGCCTACGGCCGCGACAAGATGATCCCGGCCTCGAAGTTCTTCGCCTACGTGCACCCGAGCACGAGGACGCCGATGACCTCAGCGGTCTTCGTCGCCGTGGCGGCGATCGTGGTGCTCCTGTACGTGAACCTCGGCGGCAGCGACCCGTTCTTCGCTATCTACCGCGTCACCGCCTGGGCCACGGCCGGCACCTACATCGCCTACCAGATGGTGGTGTTCGGCGGCCTCATCGCACGGGGCAGGGGTTGGCCGAAGGACAAGGCCTACTTCAACCTGGGCAAGTGGGGCTGGCCCGTCAACATCCTCGCCCTCGTCTACGGCGTCTTCATGATCATCAATCTGGTATGGCCGCGGACGCCCGACGCCGTGTGGTACGACAACTACCTCGTCATCGTCTCGCTGGTCGTCGTGGTCATCGGCGGCGCCATCATCTACGTGATCCAGAAGGCCCGCGGCGTCGACCTCAGCGCGACCATCCACGAGATCGACGAGTCGTCGGCCGAAGCCGGCGCGATGGAAGCCATGGCGGCCGGTGAGGCCGGCAAGGTCCTGCCCGGCGGCGTCAGCGAGATGGCTGCAACCGACGACGAGAGAAAGGGGGCCACACTCTCTGAGTTCTGACCAGCGGCAAGCCGCCCGTCGGGGCGGTGGGACGGAGGTGCGGGGGCGGCGGCCGGCAAGGCCGCCGCCGTCGCGTACGGGGGCGGCGGCCGGAGCAGCGCTATCCCGACGCGCCTGTGCAGGCCTGGTGACGCAGGGCTCCGCACTGCCTCCGGACCCGTTTCAGGATGGGAATACTCCTGATTGACGACGCAACCGGAGTGCGAGGTCCACCATGCCCGATGAAGTGCACGACGTGACGGAAGACGAGCCGACGGCCGCCGGGCACGGTCCCACTGGCCCGCCGGCCGCGGGCCGGTCGCCTGGGCTCGAGGCGGGCCCGCCGCCCGAGGCCGAGCCGGCGCCCGAGGCAGGCCCGGCGCACGGCCCCGTGCGCTACACGCGCCGCCGTATGCTCATCCTCGGCGGCGCCTTCGCCGCGGGGGTCGCCGCCGTCATCGCCGGCCTCAAGGCCTTCGGCGGGTCGGCCACCGACAAGGTCGGCGGCGCGCTCAGCGACCAGTTCGGCTCCTTCCCCGTGCGCAGCATCGAGTCTGTGCCCGACGTCGCGGCGGAGGACTGGGTCGTCAAGGTCGACGGGCTCGTGGACACACCGCTGACCATCGACCGTACCGCGTGGACGAGCCTCCAGCGGATGGACGAGACCGTGGACTTCCACTGCGTGGAGGGCTGGGGCGTGGACGACGTGCGCTGGGGCGGCGTGGCGCCGTCCGTGCTCCTCGATCAGGCCGGCGTCAAACAGGAGGCGAAGTACGCGGTCTTCTACGCTTATGGGGGCGACTACCTGAGCACGCTTCCGCTCGACCTGGTCCGCGATGCCGAGTCTATGCTCGCGGACTCACTCAGCGGAGCGCCGTTGCCGCCCAAGCACGGCGGGCCGCTGCGGCTGGTCGTGCCGAAGCAGCTCGGCTACAAGAGCGTGAAGTGGGTCGAGCGCATCGAGCTCAGCGACAAGATCAAGACCGGCTACTGGGAAGGCAACGGGTACCCCGAGGACGCCCCCGTCACGAGCAGTGTACGCGGAGGCTCACCGGCACGCGCCTGACCGCGCGGCGGGCGCGCCCGCGCGGCCACGGGCGCCCGTGTCTCAGAAGATACCGGTCACCTTGAGGTAGATCACCAGGCCGAGGACCAGCAGCAGGATCACCAGCACGATGATGCGCTGAGCGCTCCAGCGTGCTCGGCGCTCGCGCGGCGCCTTCCAGCTGGGCGTGGAGTTGTCGCCCCGGATCTGCCCGGCGCTCAGCTGCGGCCTCCCGATCGGCACGCCTTCGGTCGCCTGAGCCGTGGGGCCGAGGCCGCTGTCGAAGGGTCTGCCGTCGACTGTGCCTTCAATCGGCTTCTCATCGTTCATCTGCCGGCGCTCCTTCCCGTCCGGATGAGTCACTCCAACGCTTTGACGAGCACCGCGACCAGTTTCGTCAGGCGGCGAGCCGTTCCTTGAACCGCACGCACGTCGGCCCGGGTTTGGCAAAGGACGGCCGGTGGGCACGATTCCTCCGCGGGCGGTCAGAGAGAGGCCGCCCGGCGCGTTACACTGGAGCCCGCGCCGACTCGTCTGCGCTCCCGATATTCGCCCCGTGAGGAGGCCGAGGATGACCAAGTACATCTGCAGCGTGTGCGACTACATCTACGATCCCGAGGTCGGCGACCCCGACAACGGCATCGCGCCGGGCACGGCGTTCGAGGACCTGCCGGATGACTGGGTCTGCCCCGAGTGCGGCGTGGAGAAGGACGAGTTCGAGGTCTTCGAGGGCTGACGGATTCCGGCCTTACCGGCTCGCGCTCGCCGGGACTGGCTTCAATCCCTCGGCGAACGCGATCAGCTCCTGGCGGGTGAGCGCGCCGGTGATGAACACCGCTCGGCGCGCGTCGCTCACGTAGAGCGACGGCCCCGACTCCTGGTACCAGGTGGAGGCCGTCGCTCCCTTGAGTGCTCCGTACTGCAGCGTGCTCTCCTGATACGACAGCTTGTCCGGCGCCGGCTCGCCCTCTTCGCCTGACACCTTCGCCCAGAGACCCATCGTCGCCGGTCCGACCTGTTCGACCGTGACCTGCGAGAGGCCGCGAGTGTACAGTTCCAGGACCGCCGTCCCGGTCGAGGCGACCGGCACGCTGATCACCGTGTCGGAGAACCAACTGAGGGGACGCAGATCGTCGCGAGTGGTCGCGACGGCCTTGAGTCTGTAGCCGTCAGGCGCCAGGTCCGAGACGAGCGCGTCGTAGCCGGCCGCGGCCCCGGCTGCCGCTGCCGACGGCGCGTAGGAGTGGGTGTCGTCGTCGGTCGTCTTCACCTTCGTGCCCGCTGGCACCTCCACGCTGTAGCTCGCGCCGGCCGGCGGCGGCGAATCCCAGTCCACCTCGGCGGTGAACGTGGACTTCCCGTCGCTGCACCAGGTCACGATGCCGGTCTCCTGGTCGACGACGACGTCGATCTGCTTGCCGTCGACCGTCATGGCGGCCCGCCAGACGGTGCGGTCGCCATCCTTTAGCGGCTTGATGCCGACTGTTTCGTCGCCGTCTTCGACGGCCGAGCGCGCGACGGCGGCCAGACCCTGGTAGTCGAGGGGGCTGCGGGTGGCCACCCTCCAGACCGGGGGCCAGGCGCCGACGGTGCGCACTTCGGTGACGACCGGTCCGTGGCTCACGCGCATCGTCTCAGTCCGGGCCGCTGCGTCGTAGGCCGCTGCCGGCGGGCCCCCTCCGAGAACGACGGCGGTGGACTTCGCCTCGCCGCCGGCGTTGCCGCCGGCCACTGCGCTGAACGTGCCGGTCTGCCCGACGGACGTGCCGGGCGCCCGCCAGGTGTACGTCCCCTGGATCCCGCGCACGACGGGCGCCGTCGCGGCCGGGCCCGAGCGCAGGAAGAACATCCACGCGAGGGCGAAGACGATGGCAAGCGCCACCAGCATGACGGCGAAGCTCGGCGGCCGGCGGGTGACGCGCCCCGCGCGGATCTCGCGGCTGGTGCGCTCGCTCGGGAGGGTCATTCCTTCTTCGATCCGTCGCCCCACAGGAAGAAGAGGGGCAGCAGCAGGATGCCGACGCCGAAGAGGCGGCGCGAGACGAAGAACGTCAGCGCCGCGATCAGCAGGGCGACGAGCAGGAGCGTCCAG
Organism: uncultured Thermoleophilia bacterium; assembly: GCA_903927755.1. Taxonomy (GTDB): domain Bacteria; phylum Actinomycetota; class Thermoleophilia; order UBA2241; family UBA2241; genus CAIXSE01. Next base: position 12,041 of record CAIYOD010000167.1, read on the forward strand.
GTGCGAGAAGACATACGTCTAGCCTGCCCGCCGCGTGTCTGAGGCGCAAGCGCATCGTCGACCGGCCGACGCCCGTCTTGCCCTCGCCTCCGCCCGCACGGACAATGGAGCCCGGCATCATGGTCCAGTCCTGGAGGAAGCCATGCCATCACCCCGGGCGCTCGCCGCCCTTCTCGTCCTGCTCGTCGCGCTCGGCGCCGGCGCGGCGGTGTGTCCCCCGACCGCCGGCGCCACCACGCGCGACGAGCTCATGAAGACGAGCCTGGTCGCCCTGCAGGGCGCCATCGAGAAGGACGCTGCCGCTCGCATGTTCGTCTACGCTCATCCCAAGTCGGTCTCTCCGTCGGGCGGCCTCGCCATCGCCTTCTGGCCGCGCGATCCGTGGACCGGCAGACGTCTCATGCCGGGCGCCACGCAGGGTCACTACAGGTACGTCCGCGCCCACGACTACCGCAGCTACGAGCTCATCGGCTACCTCAGCGGCGGACGGACGTTTGTCGTCAAGGGCCGCATGGCGCACACACCGACGCTGGCCTACGACCACCGCGGCGAGGAGGGGCTGAACCTCATCTTCCAGTACGTGAAGACGTGGTCGCGGGCCCACGATGGGCGGCTCCCCACGGCGGCGATGGTGTCACGCGACGGCGCGGTGGGCCGGCAGGGCGGCGACCTCCTCTGGCCGAGCAACCCGTGGGATCACAGACCGATGATGCAGCGCGACGATCCAGGCTCCTTCGCCTACGCGCGCTCCACAGACGGCAAGACGTTCACCCTGAACCTTCATCAGGCCCTCAGCGAGGACTACATCCTGCAGGGCACGGCAGCCAAAACGACCGCGGGAGACCGACTTTGAAGCGGAACCTGTTCGCCGGCCGTCGCCGAAGCGGCGGCCTCAAGTTAGACGTCTTCACCGAAGACGAGATCCAGGACATCCATCTGTCCACGCTCGAGGTGCTCGAGCGCACGGGCGTGTGGGTGGAGCTCGACGAGGCGCTCGACATCTACAGCGACGGCGGCTGCGTCGTCGACCGGGAGTCGCACATCGTGCGCATCCCGCCGCACATCGTCGAGGACGCCATCGCCAGCGCGCCGCCGACCGTGGTGCTCTGCGGCCGCGACCCGAAGAACGACATCTGCCTCGAGCCCGGGCGTGTCGGCTTCAGCAACTTCGGCGAGGGCATCAAGGTGATCGACCCGCGCACCGGCGAGCTGAGGGCCTCGACGAAGAAGGACCTCGGGGAGATCGCCCGGCTCGTGGACGCGCTGGACGAGGTCGACGTGTTCGAGATGGCCGTCGTCTCCAGCGACCAGCCGCCGGAGTCGTTCTCGCTGCACAACCACGAGGCGGCCATCGTCAATCAGACGAAGCCGATCTCGGGCGGCGCCCAGGACGGCGACGCCGTCCACCGCACGGTGGACATGCTCGCCGCCGTCCAGGGCGGCAAGGATGCCGTGCGCGAGCGTCCCATGATGGTCATGGGCACCTGTCCCGTGAGCCCGCTGAAGCTCGTCAAGGACTTCTGCGAGATCGTCATCCAGTCGGCGCGCGTCGGCCTGCCGAGCTGCGTGCTCAGCATGGCGATGGCCGGCGGCTCGAGCCCCGTCACCCTCGCCGGCACGCTGGTCACCCACAATGCCGAGGTGCTCGCCGGGATCACGCTCGGCCAGCTCACGGTGCGTGGCAGCAAGCAGCTCTACGGCTCGTCGACGACGGCCATGGACCTGCGGCTCGTCGCCGCCTCGGTCGGCACGCCCGAGTGCGCGCTGATCAGCGCCGGCGCGGCGCAGCTCGCCAGGCAGTACCGCCTGCCGAGCTACATCGCCGGTGCGTAGGGGGACAGCAAGCTCAGTGACGTGCAGACCGGTCACGAGAAGACCCTCACGGCCCTCATGGCAGCGTTGGCAGGGACCAACCTGATCTACGGCCTGGGAATGATCGAGTCAGGCGTCACGTTCGATTACGCGCAGCTGGTCATCGACAACGAGATCGCGCGCATGGTCAAGCACGTCGTCGGCGGCGTGCGCGTCGACGACGAGTCTCTGGCGGTGGACGACATCGCCTCCGTCGGCTCGTTCGGCGACTTCCTCAGCCTGGATGCGACGATGCGCCACATGCGCGACACGTCACAGCCGGAGCTCATCGACCGTCGCGTGCGCGAGGACTGGGAGGCACGCGGCTCCAGCGACATGTACCAGCGCGCGATGGAGAAAGCGCGTGGCCTCCTCGAGACACACCGGCCCGAGCCGTTGCCGGACGACGTGCTGAAGCAGGTGCGGAGCATCGTCGACAAGGCGGACCGGGAGCGCGCCGCGAACTGACGGCGGGCGCGCTCGCAGTGACGGACACGGCCGGCGGTCGAGGCTCTGCCTCCGCCGGTCTCATGCGCCAACGAAGACGGGGCGGGTGGCCCTTCCGGCCACCCGCCCCGTCCCCGTCCCCGCGGTCAGCCCGGGGCTGCGCCCCCGCCGCTCGACTCCGGATCAGCCCGGCGTCGCGGTGAGCCTGCTGATGAGTAGTGGCGTGAGGGGAGTAGGACTCCACCCGGTCGTGAGCATCACCCTGAGGGAGTAGGAGGCGCCGCCGACCGTGTAGCGGAAGCAGCCGGGCGTGTCGCCGGCGGCCATGTCGGCGCCTGTCCACGGGTTCTTCGGCCACGTGTAGCCGCTGAATGCGGCGGTCGGCGTCACGTCGGCCGCCGCCGGATACGTGCCGCCGTGCGCGGCCGCATACGCCTCGACGTACCGCTGCAGCAGGAGCAAGTCCTGCATGGAGGCCGTGTTCCGCTCCGTCTTCAGCCAAGGCGGCAGGGTCCCGCTGAAGGCGTACTTGCCGCTTGAGAGGTGCATGGTCAAGGTGTAGGCGGTGCCGCTGTTGCGGAGCGTGTAGGTGTAGGTGCCGCGCGAGGTGCCCGGCCCCATGAGCTTGCCGGTCCATGGATTCGACGGCCAGATGCGCGTCTTGTCCTCGAGCCCGCCGCCCTTCTTCACTGCGGCCTTGTCGGGGAACGTGAAGCCGTGCTTCATGCCGTAGGCGTTGATGTAGTTCTGGATCAGCAGGCCGCCGGCCTGCACCTGCTTGTCGACGAAGCCGACCGCCTCCGCCGGCCGTGGCGCGGCCGCGGCGAGGAGGAGGGCGAGTGCGGTCGTCGCCAGGACGACGGCGAGCATGCGTTTGATCATGAGGAGGCCTCCCTTGGTGGTCACGGCTCCGGCGTGCCGGAGCTGCGCGCCGGCGCCGCCGGCGACGGCGCGAGGCCGCCGGCCTGGAAGTCGCCGGAGTGGAGATGGACGGTGAGCGTGTAGGCGCCGGCGGCGCCGGGTGAGTACGTGTAGGCGCCCGGGCCGGTGCCGGGCTGCATCTTGGCGCCGCTGGTCGGGTCCTGCGGCCAATCCGCGTGCGCCTCTCCGACCGCGGCGGCCGGCGCCATCTCCGCGATGGTCGGCAGCGTCCCGGCGTGTTGCAGGGAGTACTGGCCCACGTAGGCGGCGAGGATCTTGCCGCTGCGGCGCAGGATCTCGTCCTCCAGGCTGGTCAGCAGCTGCTGCCACGGGCTGGTGACGGTCGTCCCGGTGAGCACGTAGTCGTTCTTGAGGGCGCGGTGCAGACGCAGCGTGAACGACTGCCGGTCGGCCGCGACCTCGTAGGAGAAGGAGCCGTGGTCGGCTCGCTGGGTCATGTTCGCGTGATCCCACGGATTGCTCGGCCAGTAGCGATGCTGGGGCTCCAGGCCCACGGCGCCGTCGGAGTCCACGTCGGCAGGCAGGGGATAGACCCCTTCGTGGCCGGCGGCATAGTCCTCTACGTACTGACGGATGAGGTTGATGCCCTCTTCGCTGCGGTGGTCGTAGGCGAGCATGATGCTCTTGGGCATGCCGCCCGTGAGGACGACGACGCCGCCGTCCAGGTAGCCCACCAGCCGGTAGCGGCGGCGGTCGGCGCTGACGCGGTAGCGATAGTGGCCCCGGCCGACGCCGGGGGTCATGCGTGCACCGGTCCATGGGTCAGAGGGCCACCAGGAGGAGCTGCCGAGGTGGCCGGCGCGGACCTTGGTGGCGACGGGATAGGAGAAGTACCTGGCCGCGCCCTCACGGTCGATGAGCCCGCGGATGGCCATGAGGGCGTCGCGCATCTGCGTAGTGGGGGAGGCGGCGCGGGCCGGCGCGGCAGCGCCCGCGCCCAGACAGGCCGCCGTGAGCAGCACGGCGCAGAGGATGAGAGTGCGTCGGATCATGTGGTCGGGCCCCTTCGTCCTCTCAAGTGTCGCTGCGTGTACGAGACGGGTCAACCGGGCTGTGCGTTCGCGGCCCGGCGCCTGCTGATACGATTCGCCCCGAGCGCCGCAGGGCCTGCGGCCGGCGCACGACTTTCGAGGCGAGGAGCTGGCGGTGGAAGCGAAGGTCCCGACCCGCATGGGGGACGGCTACATGGTCGAGATGACGCGCAGCGAGCTGCGCGCCGATCTCGAGGATGCGACGCAGGCGGCGGCGGGCAAGGCCAAGGTCCCGCCACTCGCCCAGGAGGAGCTCGACCACCTCCTCGACATCTACGCCTCGCGCGCGGCCTTCACCTCCGTCGACATCGGCGACCAGGTGGTCCTCAGCTGCGACGGTGGCGGCAGCAAGATGACCGGCACCGACCTCCTCGACCTGCTCGAGAGCGAGCAGCGGCTGGGCCAGGACATCCTCGAGCTCTGGCACATCGAGTACAGCTACAAGGCGATCAAGACGATTCTGCCGTTCCAGCAGCAGGTGATGCAGAACTGCCAGTTGATGATGACGGCCCCGGTGCAGTACGGCGCCCAGCCCAATCTGGCCTTCTACAGCAAGCCCGACGGGCCGGCGGACAACTGGTTCGAGCTGCTGCCGCGCGGGGACATCGCCGGCGCCCGCGCGGCGATCGCCGAGGCCATGGACCACGCCACCAAGGACTTCATCTACGTGGGCGAGGGCATGCTGGACGCCGGCGCCGACGGCATGGACTTCGACACCACGGGAGGCGCCGGCGACGCCGACTTCTTCAGCACCCTGCGGGCGGTGAAGCACCTCCGCGCGAAGTACCCGGACGCCGGCATCGAGGTCGGCATGGCCGGCGAGTTCGTGATCGGCGTGCACGGCGAGCTCGAGTGGGAGGGCCGGCGGCTCGCCGGGTTGTGGCCGAAGGAGCAGCTCGAGGTGTGTCAGGACGCCGGCGCCACCATCTTCGGGCCGGCGGTGAACATCCGCACCGGCAAGAGCTGCGCCTGGAACGCGGCGTACTCGATCACGGTGTGCAAGCCGGCGATGGACGTCGCCCGCATCCCCGTGCACCCCAACGTGGGCGAGGGCGTCGGCGGCGTGCCGGTGAACGGGTACCCGCCCGAGGACGCGGCGTCCCGGGCGGCCAAGGCTCACGTCGACATCCTCCGGTGCGACGGGTTGTAGGTGGGCTCGGGTGACTCCAGAGGCATGGATGTCACCCACGCGCTCGCCGCGGGCATGGGCGGGATGCGTACGGCCGGAGACCTGGTCGCGCGCATGCAGATGGCCCGCGGGATGCGCCTCGAGCCGGCGAAGCGGTACGTCGCCGGCAAGCTCGGCTGCACGGTCCGCGATCTCAGTGACAGCTACGCGATGGAGCAGATCCGCGGCGAGAAGGGCCTCGGGCGGATCCTCGACCACTCCAACCTGCACCCGGGCGAGCCGAACGCGATGATGGCCAAGTTCCGCATCGCCGAACTGCTCGGCGTGCCGATCAGGTCGGTGGAGCGCTTTCGGGAGCTGGCGGGGCTGTAGTCAGGATCCACGCCACCAGCGCCGCCGCGATCCCGATGGGCACGAGCAGCACGCCGACCAGCGTCGTGAGGTACATGCCGACGCCCGGATCCAGGAACCCGAGCTGGGAGGCGGCATCCTGGGCGACGGCGAACACGGCGACCCCGAGCGCCGCCACGAGCGCGCCCAGGTAGATCGAGACGCGGCGCGGGCGCATGCGCAGCATGATGGCGCCCACGATCAGCACGGCGACGGCCAGGCCGAGCGCCGGCCATCCCCAGCGTGTCTGCAGCACGCCGTTGAGTTCCTCACCTCCGCTGAAGCTGAAGTTGACCCAGCCCGGGGCGTCCTCGTTGACCCAGGGCAGGAAGACCCCCGCGACGAGCACGGCGCCGGCGACCATGATCAGGACGGCGTCGCCGATCCAGTCACGGCGCATCAGGCGGGGCTGCTTGAGACGGCTGGGTCGCTTCATGGGTCCAGTATCGCCCATCCGGCCGCCATCTTGAACCTGCCGAGGAGCGCTTGAGGTCGCGTCGAAGGGTGCCGATAGAGGTGGCATCGACCCTGGAGGCACGCGACATGAAACGGATCACGAGTGCGGCGCTCGTCGTGCTGCTGGCGCTTGGCCTGGCCGCGGCGCTCGCCGGCTGCGGACTGCAGGACCAGGCGGTGGAGAACACCAGCGGCAAGATCGACGTGGCCAAGGACGCCGCCGTCAAGGCGCAGCTGATGATGATCAACACGGGCATCCAGGCATACGCGGCCACGAGCAGCATCGCGCCGGCTGAGGCGTCGCAGGCGACGCTGGGCAACTTCGTGGATCCCTGGCCCGTGAACCCCTTCTCCAACCAGCCGATGAAGCCCGGCACGGGCGTGGGAGACTACGTCTACACGTCCGGCGCCGGCACTTCGTACACCCTGGCGGTGAACCTCTCCGACGGAAGCACCTACACCGCACCGTGATTTGAGACCCCCGCCGGCTCTTGCTACTGTAGGGCGTCGAAAGGGGTCGTCGTGGTGGGATTCTCTGGGAGTGGCTGGCGCGTGAAACTCGTGTTCGTGGCGCTGGGCGTCGCGTGCCTGCTCGCCGTCTCCCTCCCCATCGCCCTCGGCGGAGACTCCACCCCGACGTGGCAGCTCAAGAGCTACTACAGTCGCGGCGTCGACCGCAGCTTCAAAGCCGATGTCTACGAGGAGATGGCGCGCGTGCCGCGCGTGCTGGTCTTCGGCGGTTCGCGCGGCCTGCGCATGGACCCGGCCGCCATCAAGAAGAAGACGGGCCTCACCGCCTTCAACTTCGCCTTTCACAACGGCCGTCCGGAGGACGCCTGGGCGATCACCGACTGGGTGATCGACAGCCATCCCGACAAGCCGCCGACCGTCATCTGGTGCCTGCAGGCGACCACTCTCGCGGACGTGCCCATGAACCCGGGCCTCATCGTCGACGAGCGGCTCTCGCAGGCGTTCCCCGAGTCGCTCGTCGCGGCCAAGACGGCCTGGGCCATGAAGCAGCACAAGCGCAACATCCTCTCCGGCCGCCGCTTCGGCCACGACGGGATGCTGTGGTGGAACGGCTACGACACGAAGCGCCAGGCGGGGCTCACGCTGCAGCAGTCCCTGGACGGCTACCTCGACGCCGACATGCTCGCCAAGGCGGGCAACGGCAAGATCCCGCACAACACCCGCGCCATGGCCTACTTCGTGCAGACGATCCGCCTGCTCAACAAGAACCACATCAAGCCGCTGATCGTCATCATGCCGTACCATCCCCGTGCGCTGAACGCGTTCCTCTCGGTGGGATGGGGCGCCAAGCAGCGGTGGCTGAACGGCTACCTCTCCAGGTTGTCGAAGCACCTGGACTTCAAGGTGCTCAACTGCCTGCACATCAGCACCTTCGGGGGCACGTCGGGGGGGTTCTACGACGGCGCGCACCTCACGGCGGACAACTCGCGCAGGCTCATCCGGTACTGCATCGCGCACGCGCCGGGCTGCTTCAAGCTGCCGAAGCCGCCGGCGCCGACGCCGAGCCCGTCGCCGAGTCCGAGCCCGAGCACCAGCGCCGTGCCGGCGCTCGTGCCGGCCCCGGAGTACACTCCGGTGCCCGAGGACACGAGCGCGCCCGCGGACTTCCTCGAGTGAGTTGAGGGGGGCCCCGGGCGCGGAACGCCCGGGCCGCCGCTCAGGGCGGGGCGCCCGGCCGCGGGCTCAGGCGCCGATCAGCTTCTTCACGTAGGTCGCCCGCTTGCTCGGGCGGCCCGTCCGCACCTCCACGTCGTCGGCGCTCCCCATGGCCTTCAGCGCCGCGTTCACGCCGATCCAGCGCAGCGGCTCCGGCTCCCACGCCTTGGAGTGATGGTTGACCCATGGCAGCACCGTGAGCTCCGTCTGCTGCCCCAGGATGAGGTCTCGCAGCGTGCGCCCGGCGAGGTTCGTCGTCGACACCCCGTCGCCGACGTAGGCGCCGGCCCAGGCCATACCTGAGTCCCGGTCCAGGCCGACCGACGTGTACCAGTCGCGGGGCGCGGCGATCGCCCCTCCCCAGTGGTGCGTGACCTTGGCGTCGCCGATGGCCGGGAAGAGCTCGCCGAGCAGTGCGTGCAGGTGGTCGCGAACGGCCGGGTCGCGCTCGAACTGCTCGCTGAGGCGCGAACCGAAGTGGTAGGGCGCGCCGCGCCCGCCGATGGCGATGCGGCCGTCGTCGGTGTGCATCGCGTAGAAGATGAGGAAGCGGAAGTCGCCGAAGACCTCCTGGCCGGTCCACCCGATCTCCTTCCAGAAGGAGTCGGGGAGCGGCTCGGTGCCGATCATCAGCGAGTAGATGGGGACGAGCGTGCGCTCGTAGCCGGGCAACTCGGGGGTGAACGCCTCCGTGGCCCGCACGACGACGTCGGCGCGCACGTCACCGAACACCGTAGACGCGACGTGCGGCTCGATGCGGGTGACCGGGGTGTGCTCGTAGATGGACACCCCCAGCTTCTCGACGACGTCGGCGAGCCCGCGGGCGAGGCGGGCCGGGTCGACGGCGGCGCCGTGCGGCGTGTAGCCGGCGCCGAGGCACCCGGCCACTCGGACGCGCTCGCGCAGGTCGGCGGCGCCGAGTACCCGGTAGTCCTCCTCCCCGAAGCCCCACTCGCGTTCGTACTCGACCGCCTCGTGCATCCGCAGGAGTTGCACCGGCGTCAGTGCGAGGTCCAGCTGACCGCCGAGGTGGAAGCGCGCGTCGATGCCCTCGTCGTCCACGACGCGCGCGATCTCGTACACCGTGTGGTGGAGAGCGCGCTGCTGGTCGACGACCGCCTGCCGGCCGTGCGTCCTGGCGGCGAGCTCCCGGGAGCCTGGGAAGGTGGTGTGGCACCAGCCGCCGTTGCGCCCGGAGGCGCCGAACCCGGCGATCTCGCGCTCCAGCACCGCGATCCGAAGGTGCGGGTCCGCCAGCTTGAGGTAGTAGGCGGTCCACAGGCCGGTGAAGCCGGCGCCCACGATGGCGACGTCGACGTCGATGGGACCGGGGAGGGAGGGGCGCGGGGCGAGCTCGCCGGGAACGCCGTCGAGCCACATGCTGCGGGCGCGGTAGTCGGTCATGTCTGGCTCCTTGGAGGGTGAGCCGATGCTAGCAAATGCGTCGGGGGCGCGGCAGCGGCCGGGTTTGCCTGGTGGAACAAAGGGTGCGACGAGGACTCGCCCGGGAGGTGAGCAGGATGAGCGCGAGCAGGTTCGAGGAAGCCTACGAGGGAACGCCGCCCTGGGACATCGGCAGGGCACAGCCGGCGTTCGAGCGAGTCGTCGGCGCCGGGCTGGTTTCGGGGCCGGTGCTGGACGCGGGCTGTGGCACTGGGGAGAACGCACTGTTCTTCGCCTCCCGCGGCTTCCAGGCGGTCGGCGTGGACGCCGTGGAGGCGGCGGTGACCGCCGCGCGCGCCAAGGCTGCGGCGCGCGGCGTGACGGCGGAGTTCCTGGTGCACGACGCCCTCGCCCTCGGTGAGCTCGGGCGGCGCTTCGGGACGGTCGTGGACTCCGGCCTCTTCCACACCTTCGATGACGGCGAGCGGCCCTTGTACGTCGCTTCGCTCGCCGCCGCCACAGCCCTCCGTGCTCGCGTGTTCGTCCTCTGCTTCAGCGAGCGCGAGCTCGGGGACGGTGGTCCGCGGCGCGTGACGCAGGCCGAGTTGCGCCAGGCGTTCGACGCACCGCCCTTCCGTGTGGTCGACATCGAGACGGCGGAGATGGCGACGAACCTCGGCGGAGGCCGCAAGGCCTGGCTGGCGAGCATCGAACGGGTAGCCGCGCCGCGATCGTGGGCGGCCGTGGCGGAGGGCTAGGGGACGAGCACCAGCCGGCCGAGGGCCGGCCGCTCCATGAGCAGACGGTGTGCCCGTGGAGCCTCCGCGAGGGGGAGCTCGCGGCCCACCACGGGCCTCAGGACGCCGCTGTTCAGGCCGGCGTCCACGGCGGCGCGGGCGGCCTCCACCTCGTGCGGCCGCGCGTTGGGCAGGCGCATGCCGAGGATCGCGCCCTCGGCGTTCATGAGGTCGCGGGCGTCGATCTCCACCGGCCCGCGACTGCCCACCACCATCACCCGCCCGCGCGGCGCGAGCGCCTTGAGGTCGGCGCCGAGGTTGGCGTTGGCGAGGAACTCGACGATGAGGTCGAACCCGCGTCCGCCGGTGTGCTCGATCGCCGCCTCGAGGTGCGACGGGTCGCGGTGGTCGAGCACGCGCACGTCGCCCTGCGCCGCGACCAGCTCGCGGCCGGCCTCGCTGCCAGCCGTACCGGTGACCTCGAGGCCGGCGGCCAGCGCCAGCTGCATCGTGGGCAGGCCGACGCCGCCGGACGCGCCGTGGATCAGCACACGCTCGCCGGCGACGGCGAGGGCGCGCTGGAACAGCGCGCGGTAGGCGGTCGTGTACGGGATGCCCAGAGCCGCGCCCTGCGCGTAGGAGAGGCCGTCCGGCAGCGGCCGGACGTCCTCCTCGCGGCACAGGGCGTACTCCGCGTACGTGCCGCCGAGCGACCCCGTGACGTAGACGCGCTCGCCGGTGTCCATGCGCACGCCGGCGCCGTCGGCGCCCGGGGTGTAGGGGAGGGTGGGCAGCTCGCTGTAGGCGCCCGCCCTGACATAGGTCTCCGCGGGATTGACTCCCGCCGCCTGGACGCGGACCAGCACCTCGCCCTCAACGGGCTCCGGTTTCGGTAGCTCTTCCAGCAGGAGGACATCGGGATCACCGAACTCGTGGACGCGGACGGCGCGCATGGCTCAGTCTCCTATGGGTACCAGGGAGCCGGCGATGCGCGCCAGCTCGTCCTGGGTGAGGTCGCCGGCCACGCTCACCGAGACGCGCCGGTCGGCGCCGGTGCTGACGTAGACGTGCGGCCAATCCGGCAGACCGAGGACGAGACTGGCCGTCTCGCCGCGCAGGCTGCCCGAGGTCAATCGGATCCGGGTGGACTCGCTGAGCGCCACGGAGTCCTCGTCGAACGGGTCGTCGGAGCCGGGCGGATTGTCGGCGCGCCAGCGACTGACGATGCAGATGCGGTCGAAGCCGCGCCGGTAGGTCAGGACGACGGTGAGCGAGCCGACCTCTCCGGCACGGACTGGACGATACGCCCCCAGGAAGGCGCCGTTGACGGCGCCGGTGACGCCGCTGAGCCGGTAGCCGCGAGGGACCCACGTCGTTGCGTAAGGAGTGAAGCTCGTGGCCGCCCGGCGGCCGAGGGCGGCGGCCTGCGGCAGGGTGATGCGGCGGAAGCGCTCGCTCATCGGCAGCAACTTGTCCTGGACGTCCGCGGCGAGTGTGAAGCGGCTGCGCGGGACGTCTCCGCCGACGCGCACGTTCTCGATGCGCGTGCCGCTCACGTCGCCGTCGCTGGTCCAGTGTTCCACAGCCAGCGGATAGCCGGACTCCGTGTCGACGACGATGCGGGCGCTGCCGTCGCTGCCGCCGCCCGTGAGCGGCTCGGGTACGGTGACGGACCAGGCCCTGCGGCCCTCCCACGTCACCGGGGTCACGGGCACGTCGGGGTCGAGCTCGGCGATCACGGCGCGGGCGTAGGCGGCCACGCTTCTGTCGAGCACCTGCGAGGCGCCCATCCAGGGGCTGAAGAACGGCCCCGGGTCCGGCAGGTCGCGAGCCACTTCGGAGTACAGCGCCTCTCCGTCGCGGAAGACGTAGCGGCGGGCCACGCGCTTGACCGCGTCGTAGGTGTACGTGACGTCCTCGTCGCTCTGCTCGATGCGGTAGTCGCCACGTGAGGTGAAGATGAACGACCCTACGCGATGGGAGTACGGCCGGCCCCGCGCCGAGCCGTACTCGACGACGTCGCCGCTGATGCTGTTCAGGCTGGCAAGCGCGTGCTGGACTTGCGCCAGCACGGCGTGGGCCGTGGCGGGCGGCGGCGTGGACTGCCGGACGCCGGGCACGCCCGCCCAGGTGACCGCCACGGCGGCGGCGATCGCCGCCGCCACGGCGGCTACGGCTGCAAGGCGGATGCCGCGACGGCGCGGCGGCGGCGCCGGAGGCACCCGCCGCGCCCGGAAGCGGCTGTGCGGCGCCGGCGGGCGCCCGTCCGAGCCGGCGAGCTTGCGCATGCGCTCGCGCACGCGTTCGAAGTGGTCCGGGGCGTGCGCCGGGACCGGCGCTTCGCGCAGTTCGCGCCCGAGGTCGTCGTCCCAGCTGCGGCGGCCGCTCACGAGGTCTGCTCCCTGACGTAGGCGGGCTCGCAGAGCAGCGTGCGCAGCCGTGCCCTCGCCGCGGCCAGGCGCGACGACACCGTCCCCTCGGGGACGCCCACGACTTCCGCCGCGGTGCGGTAGTCGTACCCGTACTGATGCACGAGGATGACGAGGACGCGCTGCTCCACCGGGAGCCGGTCGAGCGCGTCCTCGAGCTCCGCCCAGCGCGTCACGATGTCGCAAGGGTCGTCGTCACAGGTGGCCTGCGCCAGCGAATCCTCGTTGGTCAGCAGCTGGAAGCGGCGCTCCCGCCGCAGGTAGTCGAGGCACGTGGTGTAAGTGATCCGGTAGAGCCACGTGCCGACCTCGCTGTCGCCGCGGAAGCCGCGCAGCGACTGGTAGGCCTTGATGGAGGCGTCCTGGAGGGCGTCGTCCATGAGCACGGGGTCGCGGAGCATGCGGAACGCGAGGGCGCGCAGGCGGCTGTCGTAGTGCTTGAGCATGCGTACGAACGCCTCACCGTCGCCGCGGCGAGCGGCAGACACGGTCTGCTCGTCGATCTCGCGTTCTGCCGGGTCGTAGGTCACGGGCTCGCATCCTGGCCCCTCGCCGTCGGCTGTGGGCCTGCTCTCGAGATTAGACGGCGCGGCGGCGAGGATCCGTCGTCATCGCCGTCGCGGCGTCCGGCGCGCTCGCCGATTCTACAGCCGCAGCGAGCGGGCCGCCCGCCGGATGGCGGGCGGCCCGCTGACCTGCGCTTTGCGTGCCGCCTCACCTTCGGCGGGCGGCCGCCGGCGTCACGGCACCGAGTAGGTGAGGCCGTTGCTGAGGTAGCCGGTGAGCTTGTACGACTGGCCGCCGCTCATCTGCTCGTACACGTAGCTGCCCGGCGAGGTGCCCGGCGACATCGGCTGACTGGTGTAGGGGTTGGTCGGCCAGGGGCTCACGTACTGCGAGATGCCGCCGCCCTCCACGACGTCCTGCGGCGGCGGGTACAGGTTGTTGTTGTCCGCCGCCCAGGCCACGATGCCCACCTGCAGCTTGGCGATGTTGGCCTGGGCCTGCTGATCCGCCGTCGGCGATGCGGACGTGCTGGGGCTGGGAGTGGCCGTCGTCGTCGGTGACGGAGATACGGTCGGGGACGGCGACTCGGTCGGGGAAGGCGTGGCGCTCGGGGTCGCCGGCAGGAGGACGTCGACGCGCACGAAGGCGACAGGGGCGAGCTCGAGGCTGCCCGCGGAGAACTGCAGCGTCAAGGAGTCGTTCGCACTGTCGTGCGTGAGGGTCCCGTCGACACTGCCGGTGACGCCGGTGAGGCCCAGCGCGGACGCCTTGACCGACACCTGCAGTTCGTCGTCCACGAGGTCGGCGTTGGTCGATCCGGCCTGCTGCATCTGCGGGTCGTATTGGGTGATCTTGAACTGGTCGCCCGACTGCTTGATGACCAGGCCGCCGCCCGTACCTGCCTCCGGCGCCCAGTTGCCGATGAAGACCTCGCCGGCCGTGGACGTGGAGTCCTGCGGCCGGAGGTAGAAGTACCACAGCGCGGCCGCGGCGGCGACGATCGCCAGCACGACGATCAGCCAGACCCACCAGGGCACGCCGCCGCTATCGTCAGAGCTGCGGCCGCGCGACATGAGGAGCGTGGGCTGGTTGGGCGGCGGCGGCTCGCCCGTGCCCGCCGTCGGCATCACCCGCGTGGCGCCGGTGTCGGCGCCGGGCATGACCTGCGTCTCGCCTTCGCCCGCCGCCGGCATCACGCGCGTCGCGTCGTCGGGAGGAGTCACCCGGGTCAGCTCGGTGTCATCGTCCGGCAGCCTGCCGGTGGTCTCGTCGTCCATCCTCGCCCTCCCAAGCCGGGTGAAGCTTGTCTGCGGTCAGTGGTTCGACTCTACTACTTTGCCCCATTCAGCCGGTTCCCTGTTCCAGAGCGGCCCAGAGATCGAAGAAGGTGGGGCAGGTCTTGGCCACGCAGCCGGGGTCCTCGATCACGATGCCCGGGACGCGCAGCCCGAGGACGGAGAACGCCATGGCGATGCGGTGGTCGCCGTGCGGATCGATCACGGCGCCGCGCGGAGTGCAGGGGAACACGCGCAGCCAGTCGGGGCCGGACTCGGTCTTGACACCGGTCCGCAGCAGGTTCTGCTCCATCGCGGCGATGCGGTCCGACTCCTTGAGGCGGACGTTGCCGATGCCGGTGATCGTCACCGGTGATGTCGCCAGCGGCGCGATGGCGGCGAGCGTCATGAACGTGTCGGAGATGTCGGCCATGTCGACGGTGAGGCCGGCCGGCGCAGCAGGGCCGGTCACGCGCACGCCCTCGGGCGCGTCGTCCACCGTGCAGCCCATCGCCTCCAGCACGTCGAGGAACGCGACGTCGCCCTGTAGGGCATGGGCTCGGTGCAGGCCGAGCACCTGGACGGTCCCGCCGGTGGCCGCGGCGGCGAAGAAGTAGGACGCCGTGGAGGCGTCGGGCTCGACGTCGTACTCGCGGCCGGCGTAGGCGCCGGGCGCGAGTACGTAGTGATCGTCCGTTGCCGAAAGCGCCCCCGCGCCGAACTGCTCCATCATGCGCAGGGTCATGGCGACGTAGGGCCGGCTCACCAGGCCGTCGACGCGCAGGTCGAGAGGCCCGCGGCCGAGCGGCGCCGCCAGAAGCAGCGCCGAGATGAACTGGCTCGAGGTGTCGCCGGGCAGGCGCAGGCTGCCCCCGGCGAGGCCGCGAGCCAGCAGCGTCAGCGGCAGACCGGTGGCGCCATCGGGCTCCATGCGCGCGCCCTGCGCGCGCAGCGCCTGGAGCAGGAGGCCGAGGGGCCGGCGCCGCAACTGCGGCGCTGCGTCGAAGCGGTAGACGCCCTCGCCGGCCGCGGCCGCGGCAAGGAGGAACCGCGCCGCGGTCCCCGCCTCGGCGCAGAAGACGTCGGCCTCGGCCGCTGGGAAGCGGCCGCCGGCGCCGTCGACGACCACGTCGTCGCCCTGCCGCTCGACGGCGACGCCGAGGCTGCTCAGTCCGCCGGCGAACGCGTTGGCGTCACCGGCGTCCAGCGCGCCGTGCAGCACCGACCGGCCGGTCGCGAGGCCGGCCAGGAGCAGCGCGCGATTGGTCACGCTCTTCGAGCCCGGCACGCGTACGCGCACGTCGAGGCCGGGCCTTGCGGGCCGGATGGCGCGGGGGGTGCTGGCGCGGACGGCGGTCATCGCCCGCATGATATCGCAGGGCCTACTGCAGGCCGCCCGCCACGTACTGCGCCAGGGCGTCGATCTGGGCGGGCGTCAGCTGCCCTGAGAAGGCCGGCATCCCGCCGCCGCCGCTCTCGATCTGCGCCTTGATGCCGGCGGCGTCGTCCTCGCCGTCGATCGGCGGGGCGCTCCCGCCGCCGCCGTCCGCGCCGTGACAGCCGGAGCAGGTGTCGGCGTAGAGCGTCGCGGCCTCGCCGCTGGAAGCTCCCCCCGGCGTCGCGGTCTCGGCCGGCGTCTCCTGCGTCGCGACCGGCGCAGGCGCCGTGCTGCTCGCGTCGGAGGATGGATCGCCACAGGCGATGACGACGGTCGCCAGCAGTACAGCCAGCGTCAGGGCCAGGATCGAGCGTCCCATGCGGGCTCCTTTCGTGGGGCGTCGGATGGGGACGTGATTCCCCGGCGGTGGTGGCGACAACCGTGATGGGCCGGACCGCGCCGGCAGCCGGCCCTCCGGTCGGTCAGCCGCTCAGTCGCCTGGCGTACAGCTCGTAGGCGGAGCTCGCCTGCATGCCGGCGCGCTCGTAGAGCCGCAAGGGCCTGGTCTCGCCCTCGGCGTCCACACCCAGGTCGACGCGAAGCTGTCCGCGCGCCGCGAACGCGGCGAGGGCCTGCGCCAGCAGCGCGGCGCCGAGGCCGCGGCGCCGCCACGGACGGCGCACCCCGAGCCCCTGGACCCAGCCGAGGTCGCCGTGGTCGTAGGCGATGAGGCCGCCGGCCGCTTCATCGCCATCCCAGGCGAGCCACCAGAGGTCCGGGTCGAAGTTCGCATGCCCGAGCAGCCGGGTCCGCCAGGCCGCGAAGGGCTCGTCGCTCTGGCGGAAGTGGTCCGCGAAGGCCTCGGTCATGGTGTCGTGCATGGTGCGCTCGTCGGCCTCGAGCCGGAACGGCCGGAGCTCGAGGCCCTCCGGCGCAACGACCGGGGGCGTGCCGTCGGCGAGGTCCGCGGTCATGCGGTAGACGGTGCGCTTCAGTGCGTAGCCGTGCCGGCGCAGCAGGTCCCGCTTGCCGCGGTTGCCCGCGACGCAGAAGACGTCCAGGCGCGCATCCGTGTAACCGCGCTCCACCGCCAGCTGTGCCGCGCGCCGCTCGGCGAGCCCGAGCAGCCGACCGCCGAGCTCGGGCTCGTGGTGCTCCGGGTGCACCCAGAGGTCGGCCTCGAGCTCGCCGGTGCGGAACTGGTCGCCGGCGTAGGCGTAGCCCACCAGTCCTGATGCGCCCTCCGCGACCCAGGCGTCGCGCCCGAGGTCGAAGCCCTCCATCGACCAGTCGTTCTCGAGGTCCTCGAGCGTGCTGTCGGGCTCGCCCACGTCCGCGACGTCGCAGGCGCTCAGGAGGTCGACGATCTCCGGAGCGTCGCCCCTCGTCGCGGGCCTGATACGACTGGGGGCGTTCACGTACCGGCGGCTGCGACCTTGGCCATGGGGTAGGTCTGGTCGTAGTCCTCCCCCGATGGCGAGCTCCCGATGATCTGGAGGTTGAGATTCTCCGCATCAACGCTGCTGAAGATCATCCGGAAATCTCCGGCGAGCGCCTCGAGCATCGCCTTGAACTGGTCGGCGCTCGTCTCTCCGGCCATCTGCGAGAAGTCGTCCAGGGTGATCACGAGGTCTTCGCCGTCGAGGTGCGCCGGCACGGTCACCTTCTGGCCCTGCTGCGATCCGCTGATCGTGACGGCGAAGGCGTCGTCCTTCTTCGCGATCGTGGCAGTGGCGATGCCCGTCTGGGTCGTCGCGGTCCACGTACCGAGGAACTCCTCACCGGTCGTAGCCGGCCCTCGCAGGACGAAGAACCACACGAGGACGATGGCGAGCACCGCGACGGCGGCGATGATGACGACGAGCTTGAGCAGGCCGGAGGAGTCGCTGCTCGCCGCAGCGGCTGCTGCTGCCGGCTGCGCCCCGTAGTCGCCGCTCCAGCCCGAGGGTGCGCCGTACGCGTCGGCGGGCGCTCCCGAGCTGCCGCCGTAGGCGGCGTGGGGGTCGCCGGCGCCGGGCGCGGCCATGCCGGCGCCCGCGACCGGCGCGCCGCACGCGCCGCAGGTCCAGTCGCCTTCTTTGAGTGGAGCGTTGCAGCTCGGGCACTCGGCCATGGTCCCTCCTAGAACTCGAGCTTCTCCAGCCGGGCGAAGATCACGTCGCGACCGGCCCGGTACTGGTCCGGGTCCATGGCCGCGTCGAGCTCCTCCGGCGACATCACGGCCATGGCTTCGTCGTTCTGCTTGATGAGCATCCCGAAGTCGACGCCCTCGCGCCACGCGTGCATGGCGGAGTCCTGCACGACGCGGTAGGCGTCCTCGCGCAGCATGCCCTTGTCGACCAGGGCGAGCAGGACCGATCCGCTGAAGACCAGACGGTAGCTCTGGTTCAGGTTCGCCAGCATGCGCTCCTCGTCGACGACGAGGTTGTCCACGAGCTTCGTGAACTTCTGCAGCATGTAGTCGAGCAGGATGGTGCTGTCGGGGAGGACGATGCGCTCGGCGGAGCTGTGGCTGATGTCGCGTTCGTGCCACAGCGCGACGTTCTCCATGCCGACCATCGCGTTGCCGCGGAGCACGCGCGCGCAGCCTGCCATGCGCTCGCTCAGGATGGGATTGCGCTTGTGCGGCATCGCCGACGAGCCCTTCTGGCCCTTGCCGAAGGCCTCCTCGGCCTCGCGGACCTCGGTGCGCTGCAGGTGCCGCACCTCGGTGGCGAACTTCTCGATGCTCGAGCCGACGATGGCGATGCAGGCGAGGAAGGCTGCGTGCCGGTCGCGCTGGACGACCTGGTTGCTGATGGGCTCCCGGCCCAGCCCGAGCTCTTCGCAGACGAGGTCCTCGACGCGCGGGTCGATGTTGTTGTAGGCGCCGACGGCGCCGCTCATCTTGCCGACCCCGGCATTGATGGTGACCATGCGCATGCGCTTGAGGTGGCGGCTGACCTCGAAGGCCCAGATGCCGAGCTTCATGCCGAAGGTGATCGGCTCGGCATGGATGCCGTGCGTGCGCCCGACCTCCACGGCGTCCCGGAACTCGAAGGCGCGCCGCTGCAGCACCTCGCCCAGCGCGACGAGGTCGCGCTCGAGGAGCAGGCCGGCGCGCTTGATCTGCAGCGCCAGTGCGGTGTCCAGCATGTCGCTGCTCGTCATCCCGTAGTGCACGTACTTGCTGGCGTCGCCGACGTACTCGGCCACGTTGGTGAGGAAGGCGATGACGTCGTGGTTGGTCGTCGCTTCGATCTCGTTGACGCGGGCGACGTCGAACGCGGCCTTGGCCTCGATCTCGGCGACGGCGTCGTCGGGGATCCTGCCGAGCTTGTTCCAGGCCTTCACGGCGGCGATCTCCACGTCGAGCCAGGCCTGCATCCTGGCCTCGTCGGTCCAGATCGCGCCCATCTCGGGGAGCGTGTAGCGCTCGATCATCGGTGTGTCCTCCGCCGCCGCCGCGTCACGGCCCGCCTGCGTGTGCCGGCGGTCCGTCTGTCGTCGCCGCGATTCTCTCACACCACCGGCCGCGGACGGGACGGGAGGAGTGTGCCGGAGGGCGCCGGCGGGGCCGTGCCGGCCCGGCGCCCCCCTCTGGCGCGAGGGCGTCACCCGGTGCAGAATCCGAAGTGCAGCGTCGGCTGCTACGGAAGGACGACACAGGGACGGTGGCGAGATGACGACGGACGAGGAACTGCGCAAGCACGCGATCAAGGCGATCAAGAAGAAGCGCGACTTCTGGAACCACGTCATCGCCTACTGCATCATCAACATCTTCCTCGTCGTCATCTGGTACTGGAACGGCGCGGGGTACTTCTGGCCGGGCTGGGTGCTGGCGGGATGGGGCATCGGCCTCGCCTTCAACGCCTGGGAGGCCTACGGCCGGGGCAGTCGCGCGATCGGCGAGGACGAGATCCAGCGGGAGATCGAGCGGCAGCGGCGCGGCTGAGGGGCGTCCCCGGCCGCGCCGCCGCGGTCACTTGCCCATGGTGCTGCCGTCGGAGAGGTACGCGACGAGCGAGTACTTCTTGCCCCCGTCCAGCAGGCTGTACGTGTAGTCGCCCTTGTTCTCGCCGGGCTGCATCGGCTGGCCGGTGAACAGGTTGACCGGCCAGCGGATCATCTGAGCCAGCATGCCGGAGGACGTGACCTCCTTGGGCGGCGGATACGTCTTGCCGCCGCCGGCCTTCCACATGGCGAGGCCGCGCCTGATGGCGATCAGCCCGTAGGCGGTGGCGGCGTCGGCATATCCGGTCTCGTCGGTGCGCGACAGCGAGGACGAGACCGGCGTCTTGAACATCTCACCCGAGAACTCCATGAGGAGCTTGTCGTCGGGCTGCGGCGTGAACTTCATGGTCACGGCGTGCGAGTCGACGATCAGGCTGTCGCCCTCCTTCACCGCGTCTCCCGCCGGCACGTCCGGGTTGGCGAGCACCGTGTAGGTCTCGCCGTCCTTCTGGATCTGCACCAGCGTCATCTGAGCCCCGCCGCCGCCGACCCAGAACCCGACGAGGGGATCGGCGGAAGACGTGGAGGCGGAGTCGCCGCAGGCGGCGATGGTCGCCGCGAGCAGCGCGGCGACCAGGACGCCCAGCAGCACCAGTGGCGCGCGCCGCCGGCGGACCCGGATCCGGCGCGCGTCAGCCACGGTACGCGACCGCCTCGATCTCGACGTGAAGGTCCTTGGGGAGGCGCGCCACCTCGACGGTGGAGCGCGCCGGGTACGGCTCGTCGAAGAACTCGCCGTACACCTCGTTGACGGCGGCGAACTCGTCCATGTCCTTGAGGAAGATGGTCGTCTTGATCACGTGGCCGAGCGTGAGGCCTGCGGCTTCCAGCGTGCCGCGCAGGTTCTCGAGCGCCTTGCGCGCCTGGTCCTTGGGCGTGTAGCCGACGATCTTGCCGTCCTTGTCGAGCGGGATGTGGCCGGAGACGAAGACGAAGTCGCCGGCGCCGACGGCGGGCGAGTACGGCCCGACGGCCGGTGCGCCGTCCGGGGATGCGAAGACCTGCTTCTCCATAGGGGTGTCCTTTCTTGTGGGGCCGGCGTCAGGCGAACAGCGCGCGCACGGCGACGTAGGCGAGGGCGACGGCGATGACGAGCACCACGATGTAGAGGAAGCCCGAGATGGTCCGAGGGCTGGGCGGCTGGTCGTTTCTCGGCATGCGTCTCTCAGTAGCGTTGCGCGATGGCGGCGACCTGGAGCCGCGCACCGCCGGGCAACCATGGTACACCGGCGAGCGTGACGGCGGGGTACGGCGGGGAGAACCCCGCCTCGAGCGCCGCATCGACGGCCGCCCTGTCGGCCTGGTCCACGAGATGGATCTGGAGGCTCACGACGTCGTCGAGCGACAGTCCGGTGGAGCGCAGCTGGTGACCGAGGTTCTCGAGTGCCCTCTCGGCCTGTTCGGCGGCTGTCGCGCCCACCGGTTCGCCGTGCGCGTCGAGCGGCAGTTGCCCCGAGATGAAGACGAAGTGACCCGAGGAGATGCCGGGAGAAGCGGCGCCGAGCGGGCTCGGCGCCATGGCCGATCTGATCGCGTGTCTGCTCATGCGGGGAGTGTTCCCCGCCGGCGGGCTCAGAGATCCAGGATCTTGGCCGCCAGGATCGCCGCGTTGCGGGCGCCGTTGATGGCGACACAGGCTACCGGCACGCCGGGCGGCATCTGCACGATGCTGAGCAGCGAATCGAGGCCGCCCAGGTCGCTCGTCTTGATCGGCACACCGATCACGGGGAGGTTGGTGTAGGCGGCCATGACGCCGGGGAGGGCCGCCGCCTTGCCGGCGCCGGCGATCAGGATCTTGATGCCGCGGCTCTGGGCGGTCTTGGCGTAGTGCGCCACCTTGTCGGGGTCGCGGTGCGCCGAGAGGACGTTGATCTCGTACTTGATCTTGCGCTCGTCGAGCTCGCCGGCGGCCTTCTGCATGACCTCGCGGTCGCTCTCGCTGCCCATGACGATGCCGACGAGCACAGGCTCCATCTGGATGCCCTGCAGGATCGTCTCGACCTCGGTCCTGGTCTCTTCCACGTCAGTTCTCCTTTGATGGCGGCGCGGCCCGCTGGCGTCGCGCGGCTCAGCCGGCAAAGCCGGCCGGGAACAGGTCGAGCTCGCCGGCGCGTGCCTTGACGGCCCGCTCGGCGATGTCGGGACGCACCTGCATGCCGTCGAAGGCGATCTTGCCGACGGCCTCGTAGGCGCGCTCGCGGGCGGCGGCGAATCCGTCTCCGAGCGCGCTGACCGCCAGGACGCGGCCACCGGCCGTGACGACCTGGCCGTCCTGCAGCGCCGTGCCGGCGTGGTAGACGGTGACGCCGTCCAGGGCGGCCGCGTCGTCCAGGCCGGTGATGACGTCTCCCTTGTGGCTGCTCGCCGGGTAGCCGGCCGAGGCGAGCACGACGGTCACGCAGTCCTGCGGCTTCCAGAGCACCTTCGAGCCGCCGAGCTCGCCGTTGGCGGCGGCGGCGCAGTGCTCGAGCAGGTCGGAGTCCAGCCGCGGCAGCACCGCCTGCGTCTCGGGGTCGCCGAAGCGGACGTTGAACTCGAGCACCTTGACGCCGGCGTCGGTCACGATCAGGCCGGCGTACAGCACGCCGCGGTAGGAGACGCCGCGTTTGCGGAGCGCCGCGACGACCGGGTCGACCACGTGCTCCATCGCGGCGTCGATGGCCTTCTGCTCGAACCCCGGCACCGGGCAGTAACTGCCCATGCCGCCGGTGTTGGGCCCCTGGTCGCCGGCGAAGATTCGCTTGTAGTCCTGCGCCGGCGCGAGCGGGACCGCCGTCCCGCCGTCGCAGAGGACGAGCAGTGAAACCTCGGAGCCGGTGAGGTACTCCTCGGTGATGAGGACGTCGCCGGCGCCGCCGAACTCGCGCGCCACGAAACAGGCGTGCACCGCCTCGCGCGCCTCAGCCTTGTCCTTGCAGATGAGCACGCCCTTGCCGGCGGCCAGGCCGTCGGCCTTGACGACCAGCGGGTAGTCCTCGCGACCCTCCACGTCCAGCAGGGCGGACTCCAGCCGTTCGTGCCGGCGGTACGCGCCGGTGGCGACGCCGCCGTCGGCCATCACCTCTTTGGCGAAGACCTTGCTGCCCTCGAGCTGCGACGCTTCCTTGTTGGGTCCGAAGACCGCGAGGCCGTGCTCCTCGAACAGGTCGGTCAGGCCCGCGACGAGCGGGGCCTCCGGTCCGATGACGGTGAGGTCGACCTCCTCGCGGCTGGCGAAATCGAGCAGCGTGGGGAGGTCGTCGGCGGAGATCGGCACGTTGTCGGCCTCGGCGGCGGTGCCGGTGTTTCCCGGGGCGCAGAAGATGCGGTCTGCGAGCGGGGACTGGGCGAAGGAATGGACGAGGGCGTGCTCTCTGCCGCCGCCGCCCACCACGAGCACGCGCATGAGGCCTCCGACTGGTGTTCACGCTGGCGCCGGGCGGCGCTGGCGCCGGCCCGGCCCGACGCCCGCAAGTCTACTCGGGCCGGGCACGCCGGGGAAGGGCCGCGGGCGCGACCGGCCCGAGGCGCGGACGTATACTCTGGGCGCTGCAGGCGTAGGCGGGGGCGTCACGCCCTGGGAGAGGGGGCCATCATGTCCACAGTCATTGGGTCGCTCCGGCGCGCGGTCGCTCCGGCGGCGCTTGCCGTGCTCGCGACGGCGCTCCTGGGCCTTGCGCCGGCGGGACCGGCCGTGGCGGCCGAGGCCGCCGCTCCGCTGCGGGCGCTTCCTGTCGGCACAAATCAGACCTATGCGGTGCCGTACTTCGCCTGGAACGGCAAGCCGCGGACCGCGGTCGTCGTGCTTCCCCGCGGCTACGTCCCCGGAGCCGCCGACGAGGCGCTGCCCTGCATCGTCGAGGCGCGCGGCCGCAACTACGCGGCGGCCTCCCACGCGCGGCACTGGCGGGACCTGCCGACCACGCGAGGGTTCATCGTCATCTGCGCGGACAGCGCCGGACGCCGCGACCCACAGAACTCCTGGAGCGTCGCCGGCCAGATCGACGATCTCGCCGAGTTGCCCGCCGTCATCGAGGCCAGCATCCCCTGGGTGAAGATCGACAGACGGCGGCTCTACGTCGCCGGCCCCAGCATGGGTGGCACCGAGACGCTCATGGCGCTCGCGCTGCATCCGGACGTCTTCGCCGCCGCCCTCTGCGTGGATGGCGTGGCGGACCTCGCCGCCCGCTATCGCGAATTCGGCCTCGTCGACCGTCTGGACGATCGCCTCCTCATGCGTGCGGAGATCGGCGGCACGCCAGGCCGGGTCCCCTTCAAGTACGCGACGCGGAGCCCCAGCAGCTACGCCGCCACGCTCGCCCTGTGCGGGGTGCCGCTGGCGATCTGGTGGAGCGTCGACGACACGCTGGTGATCAACCAGGCGACCACCCAGACGGGGAAGCTGTACGACCGCATCCGCGCTCTGGCGCCGGAATCCCCGGTCGTCCAGCGCATCGGGTCCGGACGCCACAGCACCATGCTGCTGACCGATCCCGGCGCCGTCGTGGACTACCTCTGTCCGGCGGGCATCTGGCGGACGCGGGCGGACGATCCGCCGGCGAAATGGACGTTCAAGGAGTCACGGCCGCTCACGCACGTGTGGGGCTACACCGTCACGGCGCCGCGGGGACTGACCCGGTTCTATCGGCTCGTCGTCGAGGGGGACCTGCTCACCGTCGACACGCCGGCGCTCCTCACGGTCTCCGTGCCGTACGCCGGCGCGGGGCCGGCGAACGTGGTGCTCAACGGCGTGGCGACGACGGTAGCTCCCGTCGACGGCGCCCTTTCGATCTCCGTCCCGGCCGGCAAGTCGACGGTGCTCGTCGACCCTTGAGACCCGGTCAGGGGACGGCGACCGGGTAGTCCACGAAGAGCTCGGCCGGCAGGCGCCACGGGCCCGAGTCGTGCGGCACCGGGTTCACGGCTCCGAGGTGGCCCTCGCCGAGCGACACGCGCAGGGCTCCGACCGCCTCCCGGGCGAGCTGCAGCCGCAGTTCGGACGGGCCTGCCGCGCGGACCTGCGTCACGACGATGGCGCCGTCGTCGTCGTCGCGCACCGTGAACGCCGGCGCAACGTCGCCCGCGGGAAGGCTGAGCGGCAGGGCGTCGTCGGCGAAGCGCAGCGTGATCGACGGACCGGCGGGGTCATAGGTCGCGCCGGCGAGCCGCGGGCCGCGGCCGTCTCCCTTTCCGTAGCAGCCGGCCGCCAGGGCGCACCACCAGCGGCCGGAGACCGTGGCCAGCTGCTCCGGGGTGCGGTAGTGCACGCGGTCATCGGTGGCGGTGTGCAAGAGGATGTCGTACAGCGCCGGGCCGGGCGCGACCACGTCGCTCCACTCCCAGGAGTCCAGCTGGGCCGTGCGGATCCCGTCCAGGAACGGCGCCGCCGGCGGGGTGCTCTGCCGCCAGCGGATCTCGCCGATCTGACAGACGACGAGGCGTACGCCGAGGTCGCGCTGCGTCGCCTCGGCGAGCGCCTGCAGCTGCGATTTGTAGGTCGCCGCGTCGACCTGGCCGGAGCCCGCGTCCCACTCTCCCTGCCACAGCAGCACCGCCCGGACGGCGCCGCCGGCCTGCGTCACGCGGCGCAGCATGTTGCCGTAGAGCGTGTCCGGATCGTCCGGCCAGGTCTCGTCGCACAGCCAGTCGGCGAGGCTGGAGCCGGAGTAGGGCACGGGGATGAAGGCGACCGGGACGCGAGCGCTTCGCATGATCCGCGTCGCCAGCAGGGGCCAGACGCTGCCGCTGGCCCGCGTCGGGTCGTCGCGGCTGATGCTGTCCAGTTGCCCGGAGGGGCTGTCCACGGGGTCCTTGAGGACCTTCCAGCGGCAGTCGTTGCCGAACATGCTGGGCGTGAAGGTCCTGCTCTGCCAGACTTGCATGACCGGCGCTCTGCCACAGGCGTTGCTCTGTCCGGCGATCACGAAGATGTCGCCCACACCGACGTACCGGTGGGAGTCCTGCACGGCGGGGTGCGCCTCGAGCCGCACGGACAACGTCCCCTGGCCCGGGATCAGCCCAGAGAGGACGCCCGAGAAGCGACCGCCGCGCGGGCGTGGGTCGATGGTCGTCCAGCGCCCGCCGTTCCAGCGCGCCTGCACGGCGCCCCGTCCGCTCACCGACCCGGTGAGCGCGAAGGCGCCGGTGCCGTCGTCGCCGCGCTGCACGATCTGGTGCGCTCGGGGCTTCGTGAGGTTGATGCGGCGCTTCGCCGCGTCTGACGACGGCGCGACCGCGCCTGCGAGGAGCGCGGCGAGCACCACGAGCAAGAGGAGCGCGGCCCCGCGCGGCGCCCTGGAGAGTCTGGGCTTCGCCATGCCGTGCAGTATACTCGGGCGGAGGCGATCCGGCTTCGCACGGCCGCGCCGGGAACGAGCCAGGGGGGCAGCGTGCGCAGCAGACAACATGGGCGCGGCATCCTCGGTGTGCTCGCCATCGTCGTGTTCGCGGCGTTGCTCGGCGCAGCGTCGCTGTGGGGTGGGCCGGCCTCTGCGGCTGCGTCGGCCGGCAACCTCCTCGCGGCCTTACCGTCTCCGTCCCCCTCCGTAAGCCCGTCACCGCCGCCGACGCCGGTCGTGCAGACGATCGCGGTCCCCTACACGGCGTGGAACGGCGCCTCGCTCACCGCCACGCTCGTGTTGCCGCTCGGCTATTCGGCCGAGAACGCGACAGCGCTCCCGTGCATCGTCCAGCCCCACGGGCGCGGCTCGCGGCCGCAGTACGCGGCGACCGTGTGGGGCGACCTGCCGACACGCTACGGGTTCGCCGTCATCTGCCCGGATGCGGCCGCACGGGACGGCTCCGCGAACTCCTGGGCCTTCCCCGGCCAGATCGACGACATCGTCGCCATGCCGGACACCGTCGAAGCCGCCGTGCCGTGGGTCAGGTTCGACCGCCGACGCCTCTACCTGGTCGGCTCGAGCATGGGGGGGCAGGAGTCCCTGGTCGGCCTGGCGCGCGCGCCCGACCGCTTCGCCGCCGTCGCCGCCTACGATGGCGCCGCGGATCTCGCGGCGCGCTACAAGGACATGGGCGCCGCCGGCCAGTCCAAGGACCAGGCCAAGCTGCGACGCGAGCTTCAGGGCGTGCCTGCGCGGCGGCCGTTCGAGTACGGGCAGCGCAGCCCGTCGTCGTTCTGCCAGACGCTGGCGACGTGCGGCGTGCCGCTGTGCGTCGTGTGGAGCACCGAGGACCAGGTCGTGACGCGAAGCGCCGTCACCCAGTTCGGCCGCTTGTGCCGGCGCCTCCGCGCGCTTGCGCCGGCGATGCCGCTCACCGAGGTGGTCACCGCGCTCCCGCACGGTCGGGCGCTGCGCGACGGCCCTATGGCCCTCGTCGACTTCCTGGCTCCCGGCGGCGTCTGGCGCACGCGACAAGAGAAGGCGCCGGAGACCTGGGCGTACGCGGGCTGGCAGCAGTCCGTCGACGTGTGGGGTTGGCGGCTGGCGGTGCCCGGCGCGACGGGGACCCGCTGGTGGCGGGTCGGTGTGGCCGGGGACACGATCACCGTGAGCACGCCGTCCTACCTGCGCCTCAGCCTGCCGTGGAGTGACGATGCCGCCGTACGCGTCGTGGTCAACGGCCGGACGCGCCGGGTGCTCCCGCGGGATGGCCGGCTCACGCTCGCCTTCCTCGCGGGCGACGGCGTCGCCGTCATCCGCCGGTAGTCGGCGCCGCCGTCAGATCGACTTCTGGTACACGCGGAACGCGCGCGTCGCCAGCCAGGTGCAGACGAGGGTGAAGAGCGCGAGCCAGCCCATCCGGCTGAGCACGACGCCCCAGTCGGGACTCGACGCCAGGCCCTCCCGGCCGGCGTTGACCGCCCACTCCACCGGGTTGTAGGTGGCCACGGACTGCATCCACCCGGGCATGAGCGCCCGGGCCATGAACACCGAGCTGAGGAACGTGAGCGGCAGCAGCACGAAGTTGCTCACGGCGACCATCGTCTCGACCCGCCGGGAGAGCACGCCGATGGCGTTGCTCAGCGCGCCGACGCCGGTGCCGAGCAGCACGGCGCAGATCGTGAGCGCCGCGATCCCGGCGACCCCGCCCGGGTACTCGGCGCCGACGATGAGGCCGAGCACGACGATGATCACCGACTGGATGATGCCGACGATGGCGCCCTGGACGAGGCGCCCGGCGATGAGCGAGCTCCTGCTCGCCGGGCTCACCAGGAACCTGTCGATCACGCCGCGGTCGATGTCCTCGATGAGGTCCATGCCGCTCCAGCCGGCGCTGAACAGGCAGGTCATGACGACGATGCCCGGCGTCAGGAAGTCGATGTAGCTGCCGGCGCCGAACCCGGGGATCTCGACGATCTTGCGGAAGAGGGCGCCGTAGAGCAGCAGCCACACCACCGGCTGCACCAGCGAGATGAGGATCCAGGCGGGCTGCCGAAGGAGGTTGCGGAAGTGCCGCTGCGTCATGAACAGGGTGTCGGTGAGCACGTGGGTCATGGCCGCTTTGCCTCCTGGTCGGCCTCGCTGAAGGCTCGGCCGGCGTACTGCAGGTACACGTCGTCCAATGACGGGCGCGAGACGGTCACCGAGGCGACCCTGACGCCCTCCGCCTCGAGGGCGGCGAGCACGGCGGGCACGGAGCGCGCGCCGCTGTCGGCCCGCGCGCGCAGCGTGCGGGCCTCCACGGCGACGTCGTACAGCTCGGGCACCGTGTCGAGCGCGCGGCGGACCTCGCCGTCGAGCACCTGCTCCTCGAGTTCCACGACGATCGCGTCGCCGCGCAGCTCTCCCTTGAGCTCGTCCGGAGTGCCCTCGGCGACCACCTTCCCCCGGTCGACGATGGCGAGGCGGCGGGCGAGGCTGTCGGCCTCTTCCAGATAGTGCGTGGTCATGAGGATCGTCAGCCCTTCGTCACCGGCGAGGCGCGCGATCTCGGACCACATGTCCACGCGCGCCTCCGGGTCCAGGCCCGTGGTCGGCTCGTCGAGAAAGAGGACCTGCGGCCGGTGCATGAGGCCGACGGCGACGTCCAGCTTGCGCTGCATGCCGCCGGAATAGCCCTTGACGACGCGGTCGGCGGCGTCGGAGAGGCCGAAGCGCTCGATGAGCTCCTGCGCCCGCGAGCGCAGCACGCCGCCGCGCATGCCGTACACGCGGCCCTGCAGCAGGAGGTTCTCGCGCCCGGTCGCCTGCAGGTCGAGCCCGGACTTCTGCGCGACGCAGCCGATGGCCAGCCGCACCCTAGCCGGGTGCCTCAACACGTCGTGGCCGGCCACGAAGGCCTCTCCGGCGTCCGGCCGCGACAGCGTCGTCAGGATCTTGACAGCGGTCGACTTGCCGGCGCCGTTCGGCCCCAGCAGACCGAACACCGACCCTGTCTCGGCGGCGAGGCTCACGCCGTCCAGAGCGCGCACGTCGCCGCGGTACGTCTTCACCAGCCCGCGGGCCTCGATCGCGTTGTCCATCGGTTCCGTCCTTCCTCCCGCTCGACGCCGTCCCATCTGGGGGCGCCGGTTCACTTGCCGTTCAACGGGAGTGAGTGTAGCGCTGATAATTAGATTGTCAAATGATTAGGTTGTGGTATCATCATCACAGCGAACGACCGCTGCCTGCCGGCCCTGCTCTGTACGGGGCGCGCGGGTCCTTGCCAGAGTGGTCCCGTCCTGCCGGGAGGTAGTGATGAACGACGATCAGACAGACAGCGCTGCCCTCGTCGACGAGGTCGGCGTCGAGCTCGACGAACTGCGCCGCGCCGGCGACCAGCTGGACGAGGCCGTCGCGCTCCAGTTCGGCCTCAACCGCACCGACCTCCGCTGCCTCGGCATCCTGTACCGGCGCGGCCGCGTGACCGCCGGCGAGCTCGCCGAAGAGAGCGGCCTCACGCCGGGAGCGATCACCACGGTGCTCGACCGGCTGGAGCGGGGCGGGTACGCCAACCGCGTGCCCGACCCCGCGGACAGGCGTCGCGTGCTGGTGGTCTCCACCGTCGCGACGCGCGAGATCGGGGCGCGCATCCAGGGCGAGGTGGAGCTCGCCTGCCGGCGGCTCCTCGAGGGCCGAGAGGCGGCCGAGCTCACGTGCATCCGTGACTTCCTGCGCGGCACGCGCGGCGTGTACGAGGCGCAGATCGCCGCGCTCACCGCGGAGGGCGCCCCGGGCGCGCCGCCGCGCGAGGGCGGCGTCAAGGTCGAACTGGCGCTCGAGATCGGCGGCAAGGACGGACCGGCGCAGAGCTCCGCTCCTCTGGGCAGCGCCTCCGCGGGCCGCCTCGAGTTCACCAAAGGCGCCGCGAAGGTGTCCCTCAAGGGTGACCCGGCGCTGACCGACCTGTATCAGGCCAGCTTCGTCGGCCCGGTGCCCGAGATCACCGTCAACGGCAATACGGTCGTCGTGCAGCAGCGCCGCCGCTTCCGGCCGTTCGACTGGCGCGCCCAGTCCGCCGACTTCACGCTCTCGACCGCCGTTCCCTGGGACATCTCACTGCGCGGCGGCATGTGGAAGCTCGCCGCCGACCTCAGCGCGCTGCGCGTCACGGGTCTGGAGGTGACCGGCGGCGCCAGCGACATCGAGATCCGGCTGCCCGCGCCCGTGGGCACGGTGCCGGTGCGGGTGAGCGGTGGCGCCAGCACGGTCACGCTGCTCCGCCCCCGCGGATCGGAGGCTCGCGCGGAGGTCTCCGGCGGCGCGAGCCAGCTCGCCTTCGACGACCAGCGCCTCGGCGCGGTCGGCGGCCGCACGGTCCTGGCCTCCGGCGGGTTCGCCGACGCCGCCGATCGCTACGAGATCCGCTTCACCGGCGGCGCCAGCCAGGTCACCGTCGCGACGTACTGAGGTGAGCGTGGAAACGCCGAAGGCCGCGGCGGCTCCCGTCAGGGGACCGCCGCGGCCTTCGCACTGCCGTCCGTCAGACGGCGCCGCCGCGGCCGATGCTCCGCGGCAGGATGATCGTCTCGTCGCGTCCGGGGCCGACGGCGATGAACTTCACGCGCGTCTTGGTGAACTCCGCGATGTACTGGACGTAGTCGCGGGCCGTCTGCGGCAGGTCCTGCCACGTCTCGCACTCGCGGAGGTCCTCGCTCCAGCCGGGCAGTTCTTCGTACACCGGCTTGGCGTGGTGGAAGTCGGTCTGCAGCAGCGGGAACTCGTCCAGCATCCGGCGCCCGGCCTTGTACCGGGTGCACACCTTGAGCGTGGGCATGCCGGTGAGTACGTCGAGCTTGGTGAGCGCGAGGTGGGTGATGCCGCTGAGGCGCACCGCGTACTTGAGCGCCACCAGGTCCAGCCAGCCGCAGCGCCGTTCGCGCCCGGTCGTCGTGCCGAACTCGTGGCCGATGTCGCGCATCGCGGTGCCGACCTCGTCGAAGAGCTCGGTGGGGAACGGCCCCTCGCCGACCCGCGTCGTGTACGCCTTGGTGACACCGATCACATGGTCGATACGCGTGGGGCCCACGCCGGCTCCCGTGCAGGCGGCGCCGGCGATCGTGTTGCTGCTCGTGACGAACGGGTAGGAGCCGAAGTCGATGTCGAGGAGGGCGCCCTGGGCGCCCTCGAAGAGGACGTGCTTGTCCTGGTCGAGGGCCGTGCCCACGAGCAGGCTGGCGTCGCAGATGAAGGGCTCGAAGCGCTCGCTGTACCCGAGCAGTTCGTCCGTCACCTGGTCCGGGTCGAGGACACCGATGTCGTAGCGCTGCAGCAGGAAGTTCTTCTCCTGCAGCGCCGTCTTGACCTTGCGCCGCAGGATCTTCGCGTCGAGGAGGTCCTGCACGCGGATGCCGATGCGCGTGTACTTGTCCACGTAGCACGGGCCGATGCCGCGGCCGGTGGTGCCGATCTTGTACTTGCCGAGCTGCTGCTCGTTGGCGCCGTCCAGCAGCAGGTGGTACGGCATGATGAGGTGGGCGTTACCGCTGACGCGCAGGTTGTCGCAACCGATGCCGCGTCCGCGCAGGGCCTCGATCTCGCCGAACAGGATATGCGGGTCGATGACGACGCCGTTGCCGATGATGCAGGTCTTGGACTCGTAGAGGATGCCGGAGGGGATGAGGTGGAATTTGAACTCCTCACCGTCCCTCACGATGGTGTGGCCGGCGTTGTTGCCGCCCTGGAAGCGCGCTACCACGTCGGCCTTCTCGGCCAGCAGGTCGGTGATCTTGCCTTTGCCCTCGTCGCCCCACTGGGCGCCCACTACGACGGTGCCGGGCACGGTGTCTCCCTCCGTCTCGCTTGACTGCTTCGGCCGCCTGAGGATCGCGCTTCGAGACGAGCGCGGCCCGGCGGCGGCCGAGGGGGATGGTGAAGAAAAGGATGGTCCCTTTTCGAAATCATAGGAGGCCGGCCGCGCTTTGACAATTCCTTCGCCGCCCCGATCGCCACCCCGGTGAGGCGCTGCGCCCACGGTCGCCTGTACAATCGGGGCGGAGGTGGCGATGTACGAGATACTCGATGCGGCGTTGAGCCTGCTGACTGCAGGGCGCCCGTTCACTCTGGTCACCCTGGTCGCGGACCGGGGCTCCACACCGCGCGCCGCCGGCGCGGAGATGCTGGTGCGCGACGACGGCTCGATCGCGGGGACGATCGGGGGCGGTCTGCTCGAGCACTCCATGATGCAGGCCGCCGCCGAGGCGCTCGCGGCGCGCCGCTCGCGGCGCGTGAGCGCCGACCTCAGCGGCGCGGACCTGCACAGCGCCGAGAAGATGGTCTGCGGCGGCGCGGCGGAGGTGCTGATCGCATTCGTGCCGGCCGGCGACGACGAGTTGCTGGCCGTGTGCACGGCGCTGCGGAAAGCTCGCGACGCAGGGCGCCGCGCCTGGTTCGTCACCGTTCAGGCCGACGACGACGCAGCCGTCGAGCACTGCCTGCTTGACGAGGACGGTCGTCTGACCGGCGCCGCGGTGTGCGAGGCGGCGGCGCTGCGGGACCTGACCGCCGCCGCCGAGCTCCACGGCACGGCCCGGCTGCCGGACGGTCGCTCCGCCGTGATCGAGCGCGTGGATCCGCCCGCGCTCGCGGTGGTCTGCGGCGCCGGGCACGTCGGGACCGAGGTCGCGCCGCTCCTGGCCCGGCTGGGATTCCGCGTGGTCGTCGTCGACGACCGCGAGGAGTTCGCGGCGCCCGAAAGGTTCCCGGACGCGCGCGTGGAGGTACGCCCCTTCGAGGACGCACTCGCGGCCGTGGGAGTGGACGAGCGCGCCTTCGTCGTCATCGTCACCCGGGGCCACGTGCACGACATGGATGTGCTCGAGCAGGCGCTGCGCCTTGGCGCCCGCTACATCGGGCTCATGGCGAGCCGCTCCAAGCGGGCGCGCATGCAGGCAGTGTTGCGCGAGGCCGGTTTCGACCAGGAGACCATCGACAGAGTCCATTCGCCGATCGGCCTGACGATCGGCGCGGAGACGCCGGCCGAGCTCGCCGTGTGCATCGCCGCCGAGATCGTCCAGGTGCGCTCCGGCGCGGACGCCTGAACGTGGAGCGGCTTGCGGCGATCGTCCTCGCGGCCGGCCGGTCCTCGCGCATGGGCGACCTCAAGCCGCTGCTTGAGGTCGAGGGGCGCACGCTGCTCGAGTGGGCGGCCGGCGCCTTCTCCGGCGCCGGTGTGGATGACATCGTCGTCGTGACGGGACATCACGGCGACGAGGTGGCGGCCGTCGCGGCCCGGGCCGGCGCCGTCGCGGTCGTCAATCCCGGCTTCGACGACGGCATGTTCTCGTCGGTCCGCGCCGGGGTGGAGGCTCTGGACCCTGGCGTCGAGCGGTTCTTCCTGCTCCCGGCCGACGTGCCCCTTGTGCGACCGGAGACGATCGGGAGGCTGGCACGGGCCGGCAGGCGTCAGATCGGCGGCGACGGCGGCGTGGCGACGGCGCCGGAGGTGCTGTATCCGGCGGTCGCCGGCGTGACCGGCCATCCGCCGCTTCTCGCCGCCTCGCTGCGCGCGGAGATTCTCGCGTGCGGCTCGGCCGGCCAGGACGGGGGTCTGCGCGCTCTGCTCATGGGCCACATCGCGCGCTCCACGATCGTCGAGGTCGACGACCATGGCGTGCTGCTCGACGCGGACACGCCGGAGGATCTCGTCCTGCTCCGGGCGCGCGCGGCGGGCGAAGGACTCCCGGATGAGGCCCGCTGTCTGGACCTGCTCGTGGAGAATCAGGTGTCCGAGCGGCGGCTGGCGCATTCGCGCGCCGTGGCGGCGGTGGCGCTGGCGCTCGCCGCCGCCCTCAACGAGCGCGGGCAGCACCTGTGCGAGCCACTCGTGCTCGCGGGCGGACTGGTGCACGACGTCGCCCGCTCGCAGCTGCGTCACCCCGACGCAGGCGCGGACCTGCTCGAGGGGCTGGGCTACCCGCGCGTGGCGGCCGTGGTGCGCCAGCACATGGAGCTTCCCCGGGGAACCGGGGAGGACGTGGACGAGGCGCAGGTCGTGTTCCTCGCCGACAAGCTCGTCCAGGGCGATCGCCGCGTTGGGCTGCAGGAGCGGTTCGCCGTCCGCCTCGTGCGCCACCGTGGCGACCCGGACGCCCTCGCGGCCGTGCGCAGGCGCAAGGCGCAGGCGGAGGCAGTGCTCGCGAACGTGGAGACGCTGCTCGGCCGGCCGCTGGACGACGTCCTGCCGACCTTCTAGCTCGGCGTCCGGCCGGGACCGGCTAGACCGTCAGCCCGGCCGGCTCCTCGCCGGCCGCGGCCTTCTTCTCCGGCCCGCCGTCGCCCTCGATCCCGAGGATGCTCCGCGCCGCGATCACGCCCGCGGCAGAGGCCTGGATCAGGCCGCGGGTGATCCCCGCGCCGTCGCCGATGGCGTACAGGTTCCTGACCGGCGTCTGCAGGCCGTCGTCGAGCTCCGGCCGCGCCGAGTAGAACTTGACCTCCACGCCGTAGAGCAGCGTGTCGCGCCCGTTCACGCCCGGCGCGATCTTGTCCATCGCCGCCAGCATCTCGAGGATGTCGGTGAGGTGGCGATAGGGCAGCACGAAGGCGAGGTCGCCGGCGGTGGCGCCCTGCAGCGTCGGCTGCACGGTGCCCCGACGGATGCGGTCCATGGTGCTGCGGTGACCCTGGTGCAGGTCGCCGAGGCGCTGGACGATGATGTCCTCGCCGAGCACGTTGGCCAGCCGGGCGATGCTCTTGCCGTAGGCGATGGGGTCGTCGAACGGTTCGGTGAAGTCGGTGCTGACCAGCAGGGCGAAATTGGTGCGATCCGTCTTGAAGTCGGCGTAGCTGTGGCCGTTGACGGTGACCACGTCGCCGTAGTTCTCCAGCGAGACGGCGCCGTAGGGGTTCATGCAGAAGGTGCGCACCGGATCGTCGAAGCGCGGCGTGTAGTAGATGAGCTTGCTCTCGTAGAGGGCGGTCGTGAGGGGTTCCATGACCGCCGCCGAGACCTCGACCCTCACCCCTATGTCCACCGGGTTGGTGCGCATTGCGATGTGCAGGCGCTTGCACTCCTCCATGAGCCAGGCGGCGCCGTCGCGGCCGGGCGACGCGATGACGGCGTCGGCCGTGAGCCGCGTGCCGTCCTCGAGCACGACGCCGGTGGCGCGCAAGTCGCTCTCGCCGGCGGGCTTCTCCGCGAGGATGCGGTCGACGCGGCTGCGGGTGAGCACCTCGACCTGGGTCTCGAGCTCCGCGCGCATGCGCGTGAGGATGTCGTAGGAGCGCTCGGTGCCCATGTGGCGCACCGGCGACTCGACGAGTGTCATGCCGTGGAGGAGCGCCTCCTTGCGGAACTTCTCGAACTTCTTGCCGCCGCCGTGGACCTCGTCGGGCGCGCCGTACTCTCGCCAGACGCCGTCCACGTAGCCGATGAGCTCGGTGAGGCGTTCCCGGCCGACGAACCGGTCCAGCCAGCCGCCCACGTCCGGGGTCAGCGTGAGCTTGCCGTCGCTGAAGGCTCCTGCGCCGCCCCAGCCGCAGGTGATGTCGCAGGGTTCGCAACCGGCGCAGACGCCGCTCTTGCGCGCCGGGCAGGCGCGGCGGCTGATGTCGGGACCGCGTTCGACGACGAGGACTTTGGCGCCGTTGCGGCGCACGAGCTCGAGTGCGGCGAAGATCCCGGCGGGGCCGGCGCCGACGACGATGACATCGTAGTGAGAGCGCGCAGTGTCCATAGGCAGGCAGGTGGGGGAGGTCGACGAAAGGGTGATGGTTCCCTTGCCGAGGATAGCGGTGCCGCGAACGCCTGACAAACGTCACGCGTCTCAGAGACCGGGAGAGGGACCGGGATCCGGGCCGGCGCAGAGACGGAGGACGACATGGAGAGAAGCGTGCGCAGAGCGATCGCGACGAGCGCGGCGGTGCTGGCGCTGGCCGCGCTGGGGGCCGCGGCGCTTGTCGGCTGCGGGAGCGGCGAGTCGGCCGAGGCGAGCTCGCCGGCGACCATCCGGGCCACGCCGGCCGCGAAGACCGGGACGACGGTGGACGCCAAGGTCGGCGACACGGTGATCCTGTCGTTCAAGGCGAACGTCACGACCGGGTACGAGTGGACCTTCACCGCGGGTGACACGTTCACGATCGAGAAGAGCGAGTACGTGCCCGATCCGAATCCCGACCAGCTGGCCGGCAAGGGCGGCACCCAGGTCGTGACGCTCACGGTGACCAAGGCCGGCGAGTCCGACCTGACGGGCACGTACGCGCGGAGCTGGGAGACGCCGGCGCCGGGCGCCGGCGCCGACATGACGGTGACGGTCAGGAGCGAGTAGTCGAGGTCGCTGCCCGGCGGAGGAGCCGGCAGCACTGCCGCACGGGGACGCCGTGCCGGGCGGGGGCGCGCCGGCGTGGCAGCGGCAGGGGGGCGGGGACAAGGCGGGGCGGGCGGCCTGCGAGGGCCGCCCGCCTGTTCCCCGCTGGGGCCGGGTTGCGGCGCAGCCTTGCCAGCCCGGCCGCCGGGTCGATACTCTCCGGATCGACGCTTCTTCGCGACGACCCGAGGTGAACATGGACGACCCGGTCCTGAGCCGGCGCAGCATCCGCAAGTACACCGACCAACCGGTCGACGACGCGACCGTGGAGCGGCTGCTCCGCGCCGGCATGGCGGCTCCGTCCGCCGGCAACCAGCAGCCGTGGCGGTTCGTCGTGATCCGCGACCGCGCGACGCTGACGCAGATCACGGAGTGGCACCCCTACGCCAAGATGCTTCCGTTGGCGCCCGTTGCCGTCCTCGTCTGCGGCGACGCGGGCGAGGCCAAGTGGGCGGTGCTGTGGGCTCAGGACTGCTCCGCCTGCGTCGAGAACATGCTCATCGAAGCCGAGCTGCTCGGCCTGGGGGCCGTGTGGCTCGGCATCCACCCACTGCCGGAGCGCGAGGAGGCGCTGCGCGGGCTGCTCGGCATCCCCGAGACGGTCGTGCCGTTCGCCATCGTCCCGTTCGGCTGGCCGCAGGAGCGCAAGGCGCCCTCCGACCGCTACGACGAGGGCCGCGTGCACTTCGAGCGCTGGTGACGGCGGGTGGCCTGCGCCCCAACCCGCCTCCACCCCGATCCTCCAGCCGCGGAGTCGACAGTTTGTGTCGCCTTGAGCGCGGGTACCTTTGCCACTCGACCCGTGCTGCGGCGGGCGCCGCCCTCCGGCCTGGCGCCGGCGAGACAGGCCCCGCCCCACGGGTCGTTTACCGCAAGGCATCGACGGAGCGAAGGGGTGAGCCGTGACAGGACCTTCCTGGGTCCCGACCATCGACGACGCAAGAGTCCGTGACGGCGCGTACGTCGCCGTCTACCCAAAGGGCCTCGGGGTACTGCTGGCGCGCATCGACGGCGACCTCTTCGCGGTCGCCAACAAGTGCGCGCACATGGGCTGTCCGCTCGAAGGCGGCAAGCTCGACGGCCCCGTCCTGACGTGTCCGTGCCACGACTGGCGTTTCGACCTGCGCACCGGCGTGTTCCTCGACGCGCCCGAGCTGGCGCTGGCGACCTATCCCGTGAAGGTGGAAGACGGCAAGATCCACGTCGAAGTAGGGGGGGCGTGACGATGCCGGACGAGGTGACCGTCTATGCGCTCAGCACCTGTCCCTGGTGCCGCAAGACCAAGCAGTGGTTCGACGACAGCAAGATCCCCTACGAGGCGGTCGACGTCGACACCCTGCCCGACGAGGAGCAGGACGCCGTCGCCGACAAGGCCTACGAGCTCAGCGGCGGTCGCCGGTTCCCCGTCGTCGTGATCAACGGCGAGGTGATCGTCGGCTTCAGTCCCGACAAGTTCCTGGAACATCTCAAGGGTTGGGGAGGGTGACCATGGGCAGCGAAGCGCGCAAAGAGTCCCTCCGCTACCTGTTCGACCGCGTGGTGCAGCCGCTCGGCTACAAGTTCACGCCCGACGAGGAGCTTGCCGACTTCCTGCTCGAGCAGGAGGTCAAGCTGGAGCAGGACCTCGGCGCGCCGTTCTGCCCCTGTCAGGGGCGCACCGGCGTGCGCGCCGAGGACATGCTGATCTGCTGTCCGTGCATCCCCTTCCACCGCGAGCACTTCGACGCGATGAAGCGCTGCTGGTGCGGCCTCTTCGTCCACCTGGACGTCACCGACCCGGACAGCCTGCCCCAGTTCCCGCCGGACGAGGTCTGACCATGTGGCACGAAGTAGCGAAGCTCGACGACATCGCCGCCGGCGGCATGAAGTACGTGCGCGCCGGCGAGCAAGACCGCGAGATCTGTCTGTGTGAGTACGACGGCTCCATCTATGCCGTGAGTCGCCGCTGCGGCCACGAGAACGCGCCGCTCGCCGACGGCGCGCTCGAGGGCTGGATCGTCACCTGCCCGCTGCACAACGCGCAGTTCGACATCCGCAGCGGCAAGAACCTCAGCTGGCCCATCGACCACGACATGGGCCCCGAAGCGGAGATCCCCGAGCCTGTACAGCGCTGGTTCAAGCTGGAGAAGCGCCTGCAATGGAAGACGAGGGTGCACGACCTGCACACGTACGAGGTGCGCGTGCGGGACGGCGCCATCGAAGTCGACGTGTGACCGATGCCACCATCCGGCCCCGCGGGGCCGTAGCAGCACCGTAAGAGATCTCATTCGACCACAGGAGGAACGATGGCGTTCGAACTGCCGCCGCTCCCGTACGCGGAAGACGCGCTGGAGCCTGAGTACTCGGCCCGCACGATCAGCTTCCACTACGGAAAGCATCACAAGACCTACGTCGACACGCTCAACAAGCTCGTCGGCGGCACCGACCTCGAGGGCAAGAGCCTCGAGGACGTGATCATGGCCGTCGCCGGCAAGCCGGACAAGCAGCCGGTCTTCAACAACGCGGCGCAGGTGTGGAACCACACCTTCTTCTGGAACGGCATGAAGCCGGGTGGCGGTGGCGCGCCGACGGGCGCCGTCGCGGAGAAGATCGCTGCCATGGGCGGCTGGGAGAAGTTCGTCGAGGACTTCAAGGCCGCCGCTGTGGGCCGCTTCGGCTCCGGCTGGGCATGGCTCGTCGCGGACAACGGCGAGCTCAAGATCGTGAGCACGCCGAACGCCGAGATGCCGGCGGCCCAGGGCGTCACGCCGCTGCTCGTCGTGGACGTGTGGGAGCACGCTTACTACCTCGACTATCAGAACCTGCGTCCGGTGTGGGTGCAGACGTTCTTCGACAAGCTCGTCAACTGGGACTTCGTGAACGCGAACCTGGCGAACGCCAAGTGACGACGCCGCCGTGACGGCGAGCAAGTGACAGACGGGAGGGACCCCGCCGGCCCGGGGCACGGCGCCGGGCGGGTTCGGAGACCCGAAGGGCCGGCGGATGCGAAGCGCATCCGCCGGCCCTTGCAGCGTACGGACGGCGTGGCGGAGTCGCCCGGCCTCCCGCGCGTCTACATCGGCCCGAAGCCGGGGGTCTCGAGCCACCGGGGCGCGTCGCCGTCGCCGCCGAGCAGCTTGACGTAGCTCTCGTAGCGGCTGCGCGGGATCGCGCCGTCCTCGACGGCGAGGCGCACGGCGCAGCCGGGCTCGTGCACGTGCGTGCAGTCGCGATAGCGGCAGCCGGCGGCGAGCGGCGCGAACTCGGTGAACCCGGCGGCGATGGCCGCCGGGTCGTCGTCCTCGACGCTGAACCTGCGGATGCCCGGCGTGTCGATCACGCGGATGCCGCCGGGGAGCTCGTAGAGCGCCGACGCCGTCGTCGTGTGGCGGCCGCGGCCGTCGCCGCTGCGCACCTCGCCGACCCGGGCGGCGGCGTCTACGTCGAGCGCGTTGAGCAGCGACGACTTGCCGACGCCGCTCTGACCGACGAACACGCAGGTGTTGCCGGCGAGCGCCGCGCGGATCTCCTCGATCCCCTCGTTGCGCTCGACACTGCAGGGCAGTACCGGCATGCCGAGCGCATGGTACGGCTGAAGTCGTGCCAGCAGGTCGTGCCGCCGGTCGTCGTCGACGAGGTCGATCTTGTTGACGACCAGCACGGGCCGAGCGCCGGAGTGCTCCACGGCGATCAGGTAGCGGTCGATGAGCCGCGGATGCAGCGGTGGCGCCTCCGCGGCGACGACGACCACGACGACGTCGACGTTGGCGGCGATGGCCCGCCGCCGCTGCGCCACATGCGGATCGGCGCGCACGAGCAGGCTGCGGCGAGGCAGCACCGCGATCACGCGGCGGCTGTCGCCCCGCCGCTCGACGAGCACGTCGTCGCCGGTCGCCAGGTCGCTCTGCTGCCGTGCGGCGAGGTCGGTCGAGAGGGTCGCCCCGACTTCGCCGCCGTCGAGCAGCACGGTACAGGCGCCGGCGACGATGCCGGTCACGATGCCTCGTTCGGCGCCGGCCGCCGCGGCGGCCTGCAGCTCGGCGTCAGTCGGTCCGTCGTCGCCGAGCTCCGGGGCGACCAGTTCGAACAGGAACTCGTCGAGCTCCGGCCGGCGCGCGCCGGGTTTCTGCGTCCGCAGCGCCGCCTGGCGCAGCTTGGTCGCCCTTTTCGTGAGCCTGAGTCGCTCGCCGTTGTCGAGCTCGGCGAGCATCGTCTTGAGTCTTCTGCGTTGCTTCTTATCCATCGCTGGATGAGTCCTTCCGGTGAGGTCCGTCACGACCGGGCGCGGGGAGAGCGCGACACGCAGTCGCTCCCGGGCCGGCGGTGCGCGCAGCAACGCCGGCGAGCGCCCGGGGCGTCACCCACAACGGAGGAAGAACGAAGACGACCGCCTCGCGGGCGGCCGGGGAAACCGCAGCGTTCAGGCGATCCCGGATGCTACGAGCGGGCCCTCACGAGGGGTGACGCGAAGATGCCGTTGACGGACGGGGCAGTCATCACATTCCTCCTCGTGGTTCGTGGGACACTACTTGCCAAGTATGGCCGTCCGACGCTCAGGACGCAAGGTCGCCTGAGCGCCGGACGGCCGGCGGGCTCATCGCCGGCCTGCGCCGAGCGTGTTCATGGCGCGCAGGCTGGCGGAAGCCCCGCGGGCCCCGGCGGCGCGCTCGAGCGAGACGCTCTCGTCGCCGGCCGGCGAAGGCCTGGAGCCGTTGCCGTACGTGTACGTGATCCATCGCTGGTGTGTCCTTTCGGGACGGTGGGTGAACGGTGTGCGCGCCGGCGCACGCGAAGGCATCGTCCGGCGTAGGGCCCACCAAGGCGAAGGAGTGGATCAGGAGGAGCCGGCGCCCGGAGGGCAGCCGGCCGGAGCGCCGCTCAGAAAGAGCGAGTGCTCAGGACAGGGCCCTCACGAGGAACGATGCGGTCGTGCCGCTGGCGGTCTTGGCTGTCATCTGTTCGCCTCCTCGTGAGTCGTGGTGGTCGTGAGCCGCGAGAGTGTACCCCAAGCGCGGCCTGCCATGCAATGGTTCGTTCCAATCGCGGGCCGTTGGGCCTCGGGGGGTAGACTCATGCGGACGATGCGCCGGACGCGGCGCGACTCCACAAGGGGAGGCTCGATGTTCAAGGGATTCCGCGAGTTCATCATGCGTGGCAACGTCGTCGATCTGGCCGTCGCCGTCGTCATCGGCGCCGCCTTCGGGGCCGTGGTCAAAGCATTCGTCGACAACATCCTCACGCCGATCATCGCCGCCGTGTTCGGCCAGCCCGACTTCTCGAACCTGGTGTTCACGATCAACGGAAGCGTCTTCAGGTACGGGCTCTTCATCAACGCCCTGATCTCGTTCCTGCTGATCGCAGCAGCCATCTACTACGTCGTCATCGTGCCGATGAACCACCTCGCCGAGCGCCGCAAGCGCGGACAGGACCCGGAGACCAAGGAGTGCCCGGAGTGCCTGAGTGAGATCCCTCACAAGGCGCGCAAGTGCGCCCAGTGCGGCTCCGAGCAGCACGACGCGGCGGCGGGCGCAGGGGCCGTCTGACACGTCGCGCCGCCGGGTCGGCTTGAAGCGGGCGCGAGCGTCGGCACGAGCCGACAAGCGCGCCCGCCTGTGGTACTCTCCGGGCTCGCCCGGCGCAGTGCCGGCGAGCCCGAAAGACCCCCGGAGACAGGATGTCCCTGCAGCGACTCGATGTCGACGACCGCCAGGCCGTCATGTACTCGGAGGGCTCCGTGTGCGCGAGCACGCAGGAGCTCGTCGAGAGCGGCACGTTCGCGCGCGTGCTGGGCCTC
Organism: uncultured Thermoleophilia bacterium; assembly: GCA_903927755.1. Taxonomy (GTDB): domain Bacteria; phylum Actinomycetota; class Thermoleophilia; order UBA2241; family UBA2241; genus CAIXSE01. The sequence continues at coordinate 54,113 of CAIYOD010000167.1, forward strand.
TACCTCGACCGGCTCGAGGCGCGCGACCCGCGGGCGCTCGCCGAGCTCGGCCTGGCGGATCGCGAGACGCTCCTCGACCTGATCCGCCTGCTGGCCAACAACCCGATCGAGCGCGTGTCTCTCACGGCCGTCGCGCCCGGCGACCTGGTCTCACGGCGCGAGCAGCTGCACGAGTTCGTCGAGGGCCTCTACGACTTCTGGCGCCGCTGGGACAGGTTCCTCGTCGTGCGCGCCGACGTGCCGCCGGCGCCCGGCGACAAGCGTCCGCTGCGCGGCTTCACCGAGGCGGTCGAGTCGCTCGCCCGGTTGGTGCGGGCGCTCTACCGCGACGTCGCCGAGAACATCACCGGCACCAGGCCGCGCGTGCTGCGCCAGGTCGCGGCCGGCGCGGAGGTCGGCGTCTACGCCGTGCGCCACAAGTGGCCGGTGCCGGCTCGCTATCGCGAGCTGCTCACCGGCATCCCGTTCGTCCACGACCTGCTGCTCTATCCTCCGCTGCTGCTGGACCCGCCGATGAACACGCGCACGGGGCAGTTCACCGAGGTCGAGCAGAACCCGCTGGATGGGCTCAAGCTGGAGCGCGAGGACTGGCTCTGCTACCCGGCGCTGGTGGGGCGGACGGTCGTCTTCGTCTACTTCCACCGCCGCTTCATGGGCCTCGGCCTGAGTCTCGCGAACCTGTTCGAGGTCGCCTCGGACGAGGAGATCGCCGCCGGCCCCGACGCCGTGTACCTCTACGGCGTCCCCCCGGCGGCGCTCGCCCGCTTCGGCGACCTGCCCACCGTCTTCCACGACGACCGCCGAGGGCGCCTGCTGGTGGCGGCGGTCCCGCTGGAGGACCGCTTCGGCTACTTCGGCTACCTCAAGAAGATGGTGCTCACGCTGCACAACGTCGCCGCCATGGACCGCGGCGTCATGCCCTTCCACGGCGCCTACGCACGGCTGACCCTCACCGACGGCAGCCGTGCGACGGTGCTCCTCATCGGCGACACCGCGACCGGCAAGAGCGAGACCCTCGAGGCGCTGCGTGTGGCGGGAGAGGGCCGCGTCCGCGACGTGCGCATCATCGCCGACGACATGGGTTCGCTGGAGGTCGGCTCCGGCGGCCGGGTGCTCGGCTTCGGCACCGAGATCGGCGCGTTCGTGCGTCTCGACGACCTGCAGCAGGGGTACGCCTTCGGCCAGCTCGACCGCTCCATCATCATGAGCCCGAACAAGGTCAACGCCCGCGTCGTCCTCCCGGTGACCACCCTGGAGGACGTGCTGCACGGCTACCCGGTAGACATCCTGCTGTACGCCAACAACCACGAGGCGGTCGACGCCGCGCATCCGGTGGTCGACCACCTCACGGACGAGGCGACGGCGCTCGGCGTGTTCCGCGAGGGCGCCGCCATGAGCAAAGGCACGACCACCGCGGTCGGCATCACCAACAGCTACTTCGCCAATCCGTTCGGTCCGGCGCAGCGCCGGGAGCAGCACGAGGCGCTGGCCGCCTCGACGTTCGCGGCGGCGTTCCGGGCCGGCGTGTTCGTCGGGCAGCTGCGCACGCAACTGGGGCTGCCTGGCAAGGAGTCCGCCGGCCCCCGCGCCGCCGCCGACGCCCTTCTCGACCTCATCGCCTCGAAAGGAGCGAGCCGATCATGACGACGCTGTACGAGTCCAACGAGACCGCCTGGAACCTTCTCAGTCGCGGCAAGGTGCGTGACGTCTACGAGTACGCCCCCAACCAGATGCTGATCGTCACCAGCGACCGCCTCTCCGCGTTCGACGTCATTCTGCCCACGCCGATCCCCGACAAGGGCGTCGTGCTCACGCAGATCGCCAACTTCTGGTTCCAGCAGACCGACAGCATCATCCCCAACCACCTCGTCGACCCGGATCCGTTCAGCACCGACGCCGAGCGCAAGCACCTCGCCGGCCGGTCGATCGTGGTGCACAAGGCCGAGGCGCTGCCGGTGGAGGCCATCGTCCGCGGCTACCTCACCGGCTCGGGACGTAAGGATTACGAGAAGACCGGCACCGTGTGCGGCATCGAGCTGCCGGAGGGCCTCGTCGAGGCGAGCCGGCTGCCCGAGCCCATCTACACGCCGTCGACCAAGGCCGCGATCGGCGACCACGACGAGAACGTCTCGTTCGACAAGACCGTCGACCTCATCGGCACGGAGCTGGCGGAGAAGGTGCGGGACATGGCGCTGGAGCTGTACCGGTTCGGCGCCGGGTATGCGCTGGAGCGCGGCATCATCATCGCCGACACCAAGTTCGAGTTCGGCATCCTCGACGGTGAGCTGATCCTGATCGACGAGGCCATGACGCCGGACTCGTCGCGCTTCTGGCCGGCCGACGGCTACGAGGCCGGCAAGAGCCAGCCGAGCTACGACAAGCAATACGTGCGCGACTACCTCGAGACGCTCGACTGGGACAAGACGGCGCCCGGTCCCGAGCTGCCGCCGGAGGTGGCGGCGAAGACCTCCGAGAAGTATCTGGAGGCGTGGCGCCGCCTGACGAAGTCGTGAGCAGCAGCGGCGGCTCTGGCGGGAGCCGCGGCTCGGGCAGCCCCTTCGGCCCGCCCGAGCCCGACATCCCGCAGGCCTCGCTGCACTGGGACAGGCGATACGGGGGCGACGAGCGCATCTGGGGCGACGGTCCCAGCGAGCTCGCTCGCCTCGCCGTCGCCCGCCTGCGCCCGTACGCCTCGCCGGAGCTCTCGATCCTCGACGTCGGCTGCGGCTACGGCCGCGACGCGCGGTATCTCGCGGCCGAGCTCCGCTGCCACGCGCTCGGCATCGACGGCTCGCCGGCGGCGATCGAGGCGGCGCGCAAGGAACACGCCTCGGCGCTGCGCCGCTCCCGGGAGGCGCAGTTCGACGTCGAGTATCTCGTGAGCGACGTCGCCACGCTGGCCGCCGATTCCGAGCACGCCGGTCGCTACGACATCGTCTTCACCTGCAACGTCTACCACCTGCTGGGGCCGATCGGCCGCCGGGAGTTCGCGGCGGCGCTCGCCGCCGTCACCCGACCCGGCGGCCTCCTCTTCCTGAGCACCATGTCGCCGCGCGACCCGGAGCACTACGCCAAGGGCGAGCCGGTCTCCGGCGAGGAGCGCAGCTGGGTCGACAGGGTGTACCTGCACTTCTGCACGGCCGAGGAGCTCACCCGTGACTTCTCCGGGTTCGAGATCCTCGATCTGGACGAGCGCAGCTACGACGAGCCGCATCCCGGCGCGGCGACGCACCACCACACGAGTTGGTTCCTGGAGGGGCGCCGACGCTGAGCCTGCGGCTCGCCGGCGCGGAGCACTGAGGGGCCGCTGCGCTACGTCGCCCGGAACGGGTTGACGACGCGCAGCGGCCCGAACGCGCGCCCGTCCTGGAAGTCCTCGCTGTACAGCGTCCGGCAGCCCCCAGTGAGCGCGGCCTCCACGATGAGGGCGTCCCAGAACGAGATCGAGTCTTTCGTAGTGCGGTCCATCGCCTTGAGCAGCATGGGGGCCTCGAGGCGCACCAGGTTCTGACCCGCGAACTCCTGGGCGGCGAGCCGCGCAGTGCTCGCTGCGAGGGGATGCATCACGGTGCGGGTCGTGACCGCGTAGAACTCCTGCATGACCTGCGTGCTCAGCGTCGCCGAAGCGTCGGCACAGGCGTCGACGTACAGTCTCTCGGCGACCTGCTGCTTTGCCGGGTCATCCACGCTGAACAGATAGACGAGGACGTTGGTGTCGAAGAAGACGGGCGTCGCGGCCATCAGCGCCGGTGCCTGTCGTAGAGGTCTTCTCGCTTCCAGGTGATCGGCCCCACCTCCGTGGCGTGTTCGTGCGCCAGTGCGATGAGCCGCTTCGCCGACTCCAGCCGCGCCGATGCGTTGCCGGTGTACTCGCGCAGGAACTCGCGCAGGACCGCGTTGACGGAGGTCCCGTCCTCGACGGCCTTGAGACGAGCGTTCTTGAGGATGTCGTCCTCGATCGCGATCGTCAGGTTCGCCATCTCCAGCCTCCTTCTCAGGCTACCACAGGACCAGTGTAGCACGGGTTCACGGGTGTCTGAATGGGAGCTTGGAGTGTCAGGGAGCAACGATCTTGTACACCGGCCCGCCGAGCGAGACGATGTACAACTCGCCGCGGGCGTCCTGCCCGAACGACGCGACCAGCGTGACCTGACCGTCGGCCCCGGAGAGCGCGCGCCGCGCGCCGCCGGGCCCCTTCTTCGCCCACACGTGCCCGGACCCGAAGTCCGCGAACAGGTAGAACCCGCGCAGCGCGGGGATGGCGGAGCCGCGATACACGTAGCCGCCGGTCACCGAGGATCCGAGTTCGCGTCCGTACTGCGCGACCGGCCACGTCAGCGACGCCTTGTTCAGCTTTGCTGCCACCTGCGCGTCGTAGACGTGCGTGCCCTCGTACCCGTTCCAGCCGAGATTGGCGCCGGCGGGCCTCCCGGCCCTCAGGTAGTCGATCTCCTCATAGGCGTTCTGGCCGACGTCCCCGATCCAGAGCGCGCCGGTCGAGCGGTCGAAGGAGAAGCGCCACGGGTTGCGCAGCCCCTTGGCGTAGGTCGTCACCCTCACCGGCGAGACGTTCACGTTGAGACGCAGCAGCTTGCCGAGGCGGCTGCGCGGGTCCTGGGCGCGCCGCTGGGGGTCGCCGCCGCTGCCACCGTCACCCATGCCCACGAACAGCAGCCCGCCGGGGCCGAACTGCAGCTGGCCGCCGTTGTGATTGGCGTAGGGCTGGTCGACGCGCAGCAGCACCTTGGCGCTGGACGGCGCGGCGATGTCGGGATCCGCACTCGAGGCCTGATAGCGGACCACTCGCGTGTCGCCGGCGACGTTCGTGTAGTTCACGTAGAAGCGCCGGTTGGTCGCGAAGCGCGGGTCGAACGCCATGGAGAGCAGGCCCTGCTCGCCGTCGCTGGAGACCAGGCGTGAGATGTCGAGGAAGGGCGTGGCCAGCTCGGAGCCGTTCTTGACGATGCGGATGCGCCCCATCTTCTCGACGACGAACAGCCGTGATGTGTCTCCGGGCGGCGATGTGAGGTAGACGGGCTGGTCGAACGTCCCCATGGGCTTCAGTGAGACTGCGGGCGGTCTGGTGACGGCTGAGGCGGCCGCCGTCGACGTGGCCCGGGCCGGCGCGCCGGGGGTTTCGCCGCCGGCCGGCTTGCTGCCGGCGGTCGGCATGGGGATCGAGGCCGCAGTCGTAGGGCTCGGACCCTGGAGGAGGACCAGCGCTCCGAGACCGACCAGCACGGCCGCTCCCACGATCATGACGATGAAGCTTCGCATGGTCTGGTCATTCCGCGCGTCGCCACGCTCGTAACCTCGGAATGCCGAATCGGCGCCGCTCACCGTCGTCAGACGGCGGTGCGGCCGGCCGGCGAGCGGCGAGGCGCCAGAGGGTGAGGCGTCAGAGGTAGGTCGCGCGGAAGGCGGTCGCGCTCGCGGCCTCGGCCGCCTCGACCAGCGCGCGCACCTTCGTGAGCACCTGCTCGTGCACCAGGAGGCGCACCTCGTCGACGCGCTCCACGGGGACGATGCCGCGGACGCTGCTGGTGAGCAGCACGCCGTCGTCCGGGCGCAGGTCGGCGACGCGCGCCCACGCCTCGACGACGGGGATGCCGGCGGCGGTCGCCAGCTGCTCCACCTTGGCGCGCAGCACGCCCGGCAGGATGTCGCCCTCGGCCGGCGGGGTGATGAGGCCGCCGGCGCGCACGACGAAGACGTTCGACGTCGCGCCCTCGAAGATCCGGCCCTCGCCGTCGACGAGGATGGCGTCGTCCACGCCGGCGGCTCGCGCCGCCCGCTGGGCGAAGGTGGACTGCATCACGGTCATGGCCTTGTACTGGGCGCTGACGCGCACCCCTCGGTAGGAGATGACGCGGAGCGGCCGCGGCGGGAAGTCGCGCCGGTCGGTCTGGATGAGCAGAGACGGGCTGCCGTCCGGCGCCCCGGCCGTGACGAGAAGACGGCATGAGTTGTGGCCGCCGCCGTTGGCTTCGCTGAGGCGGCAGACCTGCTCTGCCAGCTCGGGCCTGTCGATGTCCTTGTCGAGCCCGAGCGCCGCGATGCCCTGCACGAGACGGGCGATGTGCTCCTCGAAGAAGATGGGCACGCCGTCGGCGAGCTTGATGGTCTCGTACAGGCCGAGGCCGTGGGTGAGCGCGCGGTCGGTGGCCGGGAGCGTCGCCTCGGCTTCGCTCATGAGTACGCCGTTGAGGATGAGCATGGTCACGAAGAGATTCTATCGCTCCGGAGGACAGGCGTGTCTCCGCCGCGTTCGCCGCGGCGTCACATCAGGGCCGGCTCATCCCGCCCGTTCGGCGATGCTCGCGCTCACGGCCCGGAGCATGCCCGCAGCCTTGTGCAGCGTCTCCCGGTACTCGCGCTCGGGCACCGAGTCGGCGACGATGCCACCTCCGGCCTGCAGGAAGAGCCGGTCGCCCTTGCGCACCAGGGTCCTGATGATGATGTTCAGGTCCAACTGCCGCGCCGCGATCCAGCCGAACGAGCCGGTGTACGGTCCGCGCCGCACCGTCTCGAGCTCGTCGACGATCTCCATGCAGCGCACCTTGGGGCAGCCGGTGATCGTCCCTCCGGGGAACATCGCCTTGACCAGGTCCACTGCGTCGCGCGACGGGTGCAGATGGCCACGGACGTTGCTCACGATATGGATGACGTGGCTGTAGAACTCGTTGACCATGAGCTCGTCCACACGCACGGTGCCGTACTCGCAGACCTTGCCGAGGTCGTTGCGCTCCAGGTCGACCAGCATGATGTGCTCCGCCCTGTCCTTTGGGTCGAGGTTGAGCTCGTCGGTGAGGTCCTCTGGGGTGAGCGAGCCGCGCGGGCGGGTGCCGGCGATGGGGCGGGTCTCCGCCCAGCCCTCGGCGTCGAGGGAGACGAGACGCTCGGGCGAAGAGCTGATCAGCTCGTAGTCGCCGAAGTGGAGGTAACCGGCGAACGGGCTGGGGTTCACGGTGCGCAGCGTGTCGTAGAGGTGCAGGCTCGGCAGGGCGTAGCAGAGGTCGAGTCGCTGGCTGAGGTTGGCCTGGAAGATGTCGCCGGCGAAGACGTACTCGCGCGTCCGGCGTACGACCTCCTGATACGCCGCCTGCGTGAAGGTGCTGCGGAACACGGGGAGGTCGTTGCCGTGGAGCGCGGCGGGGGAGGGGCGGCGCGCGGCCTCGAGGGCCGCGCCCACGCGCGCCGCCGAGGCCGCCGCCGCGTCGTCGTCGGCGGCGAGGCGGTCGACCAGCACCGCCTCGCCCGAGGCGATGTCGTAGCGCAGCAGCCTGCCCGGCAGGAAGACGTCGATGTCGGGGATGCCGAGGTCGTCGCGTACGCCGTCGGGCAGATGCTCGAGGTAGCGCACGGCGTCATAGCTGAGCAGGCCGACGAGCGCCTCCGCCTCGGGAAGCCCGTCGTCCGGGCCGGCGGGGTCGGCTGCGCCGCCCGCCGCCGGGTTTCCGCCCGCGAGTCCGGGCAGCGCCGCCAGGCGTGCGGCCCGGCGCAGCGCCTCGAACGGTGCGAGCGCGGTGAGGGCGCCGGCCTGGTCCGCGAGGGCGCGGGCCTGCGGCCCGCCCTCGCGGCGTACGCCGGCGCCCGCGGTCACGCTCACGACCCCGTTTCGCGCCCGCAGCCGGAAGACGGGGTCCCAGGCGAGGTAGTGCCGGCGGGCGAGTCGCAGGGACCCGCCGGCAGAATCGAGCAGCACGACTGGGGCCTCGTCCTCGAGCCCCAGCGCGCGCAGCAGCGCGACCGGATCGAGCTCGGAGATCTGGAAACGGGTGACGGCCGGGGTCATGGGCCCCAGTCTACAGAGCGGTGAGCCTACGGCGCACCGCTCGATGATTCGCCTGCGGCGATCATTCGTCGTCGTACCCGTAGTCCTCGGTCTGGCGCAGGGTACGGAACTGCGTGTAGTCGCGCACGAAGCCGAGGCGTACAAGGCCGGTGGGGCCGTTGCGGTGCTTGGCGATCTTGACCTTGACCACGCCCTTGGAGGCCGGGTCGCTGGGGTCCTCGTAGATGAACATCACCATGTCGGCGTCCTGCTCGATGGCGCCCGACTCGCGCAGGTCCGCGAGCTGTGGTTCTTTGTCGGCGCGCGCCTCGGGAGAGCGGTTGAGCTGCGAGACGGCGATGACCGGTACGGAGAGCTCGCGCGCGAGCTGCTTCATGGCGCGGGAGATGTTGCTGACCTCCTGCTGGCGGTTGTCCGCGCGGCTGTCGCCGGCCATGAGCTGCAGGTAGTCGACGATGACGAGACTGAGCGGCGTCTTGGACTGCAGGCGCCGCGCCTTGGCGCGGAGCTCGAACATGTTGAGGCCGGCGGTGTCGTCGATGAAGATGTCGGCCTTCTCGAGCAGGCCGGCCGCCTGGACGAGCTTGGCGTGGTCGTCCGGCGAGAGGCTGCCGGTGCGGAGCTTGTGGGAGCTGACGCGCGCCGAGGAGCACATGAGGCGTTCGCCCAGCTCATCGGCGCTCATCTCCAGGCTGAAGATGGCTACCGCGCGCTTGCCGCCGCCGGGCGCGACGCCCTCGGTGGCGATGTGCTGCGCGATGTTGAGCGCGAGGCTCGTCTTGCCGACGCCGGGGCGCGCCGCGAGGACGATGAGGTTGGCCTTCTGGAACCCGCCCGTGAGCCTGTCGATGCCCTCGAACCCGGTCGCGACGCCGGTGATGCCGCGCTCGCCGTCGAGCGTGGCGAGGTGCTCGAAGTTGCGCACGAGCACCTGCTTGATGTGCTCGAACTCGGCGACGCTGCGCTGCTGCTGGATGGCGAACACCTTCTGCTCGCAGCGGTCGAGCAGGTCGCTGGGGTCGCCCGGATGCTGGTAGCCGAGCTCCGCGATCTCGTTGCCGACCCGGATGAGCGATCGCAGCACGCTCTGTTCGCGCACGATGCTGGCGTAGTGCGCGGCGTTGGCCGCGGCCGGCACGAACTCGGCCAGTGTGTGGACGAAGTCGCGCCCCCCGGCGCGCTCGAGCATGCCCTCGCGCTCGAGCTGGGCGCTGATGGTGACGACGTCGACCTCCTCGCCGCGCTCGAACAGTGTGAGCACGCCGCGGAAGATGAGGCGGTGCGTATCGCGGTAGAAGTCGTCGGCGGTGAGCAGTTCGGCGACCGCGGTGATGGCGTTGGGGTTGACCAGCATGGCGCCGAGCACCGACTGCTCCGCCTCGAGGTTGTGCGGCGGCAGATGCGGACTTGCGGGCGGCTCGATGCGCTCGACGGCCATGGCTCTCCGGGATGGTCGGTGACGTAGGACCAGCAGTCTACTTGCTGGCGCGGACGGGTTCCACGGGCGCGGCATGCTCTGTCAGGCGTAGTCTCAACCTCAACTTGACACTGAGAGAAGAGGGAGGAACAGTCGAGGGTACTCCTCGACGAGGGCGCCTACCGGCCCTTCCGGTAGTGCCGGGCCAGGGTGTCGATCGCGGGTCTGATGAATGACGGACCCGCGGATGCGCGAAGCCCCGGGGGAAGCGCTCGTCGCGCCTCGCCCGGGGCTTCGGGTCTTGTGTCTTCAGCAGCGCGCCGTCAGGCGGGCGCGACGATGGTCTTGACGGTGGCGACGAAGCCTTCGGCGACCTCGACGTCGACCATGAAGGTGCCGATCTCCTTGATCGGCTCCTCCAGCAGGATCTTGCGCTTGTCGATCGTGATGCCGCGCGCGTCCTTGATGGCGTCGGCCACATCGGCGGCCGTGATGCTGCCGAACAGGCGGTCGCCCTCGCCGGCCTTGGCGGCAAGCGTGATGACGGTCTTGTTGAGCGTGGCGGTGAACTCCTCGGCCTGGACGGCCATGCGGGCCTCGCGCGCCTTGCGCTCTTCTTCACGACGGCGGAACTCGACGATCTTGCCCGGGGTCGCCGGTTCAGCCATCTTGCGGGGGATCAGGTAGTTGCGCGCGTAGCCGCGAGCCACGTTCGCCAACTGACCCTTGTCGCCCAGGTTCTCGACGTCCTGGAGCAGGATGATCTCCATCGCGTCCTCCTTAGCAGTTGACGTAGGGCACGAGGGCCATCTCGCGCGCGAACTTGACCGACGCTGCCAGCTGGTTCTGATGGCGGCGGCAGGTGCCGGTGATGCGTCGCGAGCGAATCTTGCCCTTGTCGGACATCATGCGACGAAGGGTCGTGAAGTTCTTGTAGTCGACCTCTTCGATCTTCTCTTTGCAGAAGTGGCAATAGCGGCGGCGGGCCTGGCCGATGCCTCCGGCCTTACCCTTTTTCTCACGCCGCGGCTTGAGCTTGGAGCTGGGCATGCGTGTGTTCTCTCCTTACAGCGCCCGGAGGCGTAGTCTCTCGTGCTCAGAACGGGATGTCGTCGTCGGCGCCGGGCTCGGCGAAGTCGCCGGCCGGCGGGCCATCGAGGTCCTGCTCGTTGAACTTGGGACCCTGGCCCTGACGCTGGCCGGCGGGCTGCTGATAGCCGCCCTGCTGCTGGCCGTAGCCGCCTCCGCCGCCCGCTCCGCTCCCGCCTTCGCGCGGCCCGATGAACTGCACGTTGTCGGCGACGATGGACACGGCCTGACGCTTCTGGCCGTCCTGCGTCTCCCACTCGCGCCAGCGCAACCGGCCGGCGACGGCGACCTGGCGACCCTTGGCGAGGTACTGCGCGCAGCGCTCGCCCTGGCCGCCGAACACGTCGACGTCGAAATAGTTGGGCTTGTCGCCCCACTCGCCGGTCGTCGGATCCTTGACGCGGTCGTTGACGGCGACCCGCAGGCTGCACACGCTGGTGCCGCTCGGGGTCGCCCGCAACTCGGGATCGCGAGTGAGGTTGCCGACGATGACGACGCTGTTGACGGATCCGGCCACGGTGGACTCCCTTCCCTCAGTCGTGCCGCTAGGACTTCAGCCGCTTGGTCCCGAAACGCAGGACCTCGTCGGTGATGCTCAGCACGCGTTCGATCTCGCTGAGAGTCTGGGGTGTCGCCGTGAACGTGATGACGGTGTAGACGCCTTCGGATTCCTTCTTGATGTCGTAGGCCAGCTTCTTCTTGCCCCACTCGTCGGTGCCGGCGATGGCGCCGCCATCCTTCTCGACGTTGGTGCGAAGCCGGTCGACGATCTCCTTCTGGCGATCCTCGTCCGCGTTCGGGTTCACGATGAGCATGAGCTCATACCTGTTTATCCCAATCACCTCCTATGGTCTGTACGGCCCCAGCCTGTTGCGCTGGAGCAGGGGTGAACAGTCGCCTTGCGGCGTCGTGAACGGGCACCATAGCAGCCCAGACCTTGCGACGGCAACCGTAGCGCGAAGGCCGGACGGCAGAAAGGGTGACGCGGGCCGGGCGGCGGTGACGTTGCGGCCCGCGGGCTCAGGTCTCGGCGACCAGCTCGCTGGCGGCCGGGGCGGCGGTCTCCACCTCGCGGAGCAGGAGTTCCCCCTCGCTCAGGCCCTGGACGCTCCAGATCGCCGCGAGGCGCGGCAAGCCCTTCTCGTCGCTGTGCATGTGCACGAATGCCGGCTTGACGCGCGCGAGGACCTCGCGGGCGAGGGCCGCATCGCCGCCGAAGGATGCGACGATGGTGTCCACGGCGCGGTGGACCGTCTCTGCGCGCAGCGTCGCCAGGCCGCCGACGCGCGGGTCGGCGTCGAGGAAGCTGAAGAACTCGCGCACCTCCTCCGCGTGCATCTCGCCGATCACCAGGCGTCCGGGGTCCATGCGCCGGGCCTTGGCGAAGAGCGCGGGGATGTCGGTGGTGGCGTCCACGCCCAGGCGGACGCAGAACGACCGCTCCTTGAGCGCCGGCAGGTCCGGCCCGCGCTCGATGGCGATGAAGCGGTCGTCCACCGACACGAGCTCGAAGAGCGAGTTGAGCAGCGTCGACTTCCCGGTGGCCCGGTCGCCGAAGATGATCAGCGTGCGTCTGTCGCCGAGCAGCTGTGCCAGCTTGGCGCCTTGGCCGCCGGTGAGGGTGCCGCCCTCGAGCAGGCCGCGGAACGTCGTCGAGATCACGCCGGGCGCGCCCACCTCTCCGGCGTACATGACCGAGGTGTGTGAGAAGAGCGTCGCGCGCCGCGCGACGAAGTGCTCGAGGTACGCCGTGACCTGCGCCTTGAGCAGGCTGCGCAGGATCTCGAGGTGCTCGCGCGTGCTCTCGCCGATGCGCGCACGCTCGAGCTTGCTGATCGACGCGTCGATCTCCTTGATCAGCGCGACCTGGACGGCGCGCAGGGCTGCGTCGCGGCCGTCGGCCGGCCCGCCGACTTCGGCGCGATCATCCGGCGCCGCGTCGTCGAGCCCGCGCGGCGCGGGCGCCCGATCGCCTCCCTGGAGGGGCGGAGCGGCTGGGATGTCGTGTTCGGTCATGGTCATGTCAGTCCGCGCGCGCGGGCGCCTCGCCGGGCGCGCTCGCCCTCGGTATCGGCAGAGTGGGCGGGCGGGATGAGTGGTATCGTCCAAGCATGACCGAAGCGGCCGGAAAGATCAGCGTGAAGCTCTTCGCGGGCCTCGAACTGCGCGCCCGCGAGCCGCGCACGTCCTACGAGTTCGACCCCCTTGTGACGGCTACGATAGCGGCGGTGACCGAGGCCGTCGGCCTCGAGCCTGGCGCCGCGGGCCTCACCCTCGTCAACGGCGTCCACGCCTCACATGGCCAAGTCCTGGCACCCGGCGACGAGGTCTCGCTCTTTCCCCCGCTGGGGGGCGGGTGAGCGTCGGGGGGTCGGGCGATCCGGGCCCGTTCGACGGGGCGGTGCGGCGGGCGCCGGAAGGGCAGCCGCCGCGCGAGACCCCGGAGGACGTCCGGCCGTCGGCCGTGTCCGCGCCAACTTCGGTCCGGGCCGAGCAGTCCCGCGAGCCGGGGAGGCACCGCTTCGCCTACGCCATCATCGGGCTGCTGGTCGCGGCGTCTCTGGTCTGCGTCGGCCTCATCGCCGCGCGCTCGTGGTACTCGCACACGTACCACTACTGGTTCCTGCTCTGGAACCTCGTGCTGGCGTGGGTGCCGTTCGTCTTCGCGGCCATCGCTTACCGCCTGGCCTCGGCGCGCCGGGCGGTCCTCTACGTGTTCATCGTCGCGGCGGCCGTGGTGTGGCTCGCCTTCTTCCCCAACGCGCCGTACATCCTCACCGACTTCCTCCACCTGGGCAGCATGGGGGACATCATCCCGGGCTGGTACGACGTGCTCATGCTCTACTGGTTCGCCTGGACCGGGCTCATGCTCGGCGTCGTCTCCCTCTATCTGATGCAGGAGATCGTCGCCCGCGGCCTGGGGATGGCGGCCGGCTGGGTCTTCGTGGTGGTCGCCGCCGGCCTCGGGAGCTTCGGTATCTACCTCGGCCGGTTCCTGCGCTGGAACAGCTGGGACATCGTGAGGCGGCCGGGGCCGCTGGCCGACGAGCTGCTCGGCCGGGTCACGGACCCGGCGTCCCAGCCGAGGCTGCTCGGCTTCACGCTGCTGTTCGCGCTGCTGTTCCTCTTCATCTACGTGGCGGTGTACATCTTCGCCAAGCTCACCAAGCCGCCCGGCGGCCGCGAGCAGTCCTGACGGCGGAGCGGGGCAAGGCGCGGCCGCTTGCCGCTCCTCTCCACGGTGCGTAGACTCCGCCCATGACCCCCGGCAACATCCCACGGCTCATCGAGACGCTCAAGGCGCAGGCCGGCGAAGACAAGCACATCGCCTGTGCCGACGCCTTCAAGATCGCTCATGACCTCGACGTCCCGCTCGCGGACGTCGGCCGCACCTGCAACGAGCTGGGCATCAAAGTGATGCAGTGCCAGCTCGGCTGCTTCTGAGCGACCGCCGCTGAGGCGAGCGCCCTGCGCTCGCGGCGGTCCCGTACGTCCCCCTTCGCCGATTCCGCGTGCCTCTCGGGCCCGTCCGTCCACGGTTATCCCTCTGGGAATGGTGGAAAGGCTCAAGTATGAACGTTTCCAGGAGGGCGCACGCGTGCGCAGGCACAGCGCCACCGTCCTCAGCATCCAGAGCATCCGCGTCCGGCGGCTCGCCGGGCGCCCGTGAGGTGAGAAGCATGGCCACCGTGGTACCCCAGACCGACGTCTTGCAGTACGAGATGTACATCGACGGCCGCTGGACCGGCGCGGCCGGCGGCGAGACCTACGACGTCGTCGATCCGGCGTCCGAAGAAGTGATTGCGCGAGTGCCCAAGGGCGGCGTAGCCGACGCCGAGCGAGCGGTGCGGGCGGCCCGCGAGGCCTTCGACAACGGCCCGTGGCCGAAGATGAAGGCGATGGAGCGGGCCGAGATACTCACTAGGGCAGCGGCGCTTCTCCGCGAGCGCGCCGAGGAGTTCGCCCGGCTCGAGAGCAGGCAGATGGGCAAGCTCCTCGAGGAGGCGCGGGTGGACATGGTCGACGCCGCGCACACGTTCGAGCTGTACGCCGGCATGGTCCAGGACCAGCACGGCGAGACGCTCGAGGTACCCGGCGAGACCATGAGCATGGTGGTACGCGAGCCCGTCGGCGTCACCGTCGGCATCACGCCGTGGAACTACCCGATGCTCATGGCGGCGTGGAAGGCCGGCCCCTCCCTCGCCGCCGGCAACGTGATGATCCTCAAGCCGGCCACGCTGAGCCCGCTCACCAACCTCGAGCTCGCCAAGGTCTTCGAGGAGGCCGGACTTCCCAAGGGCGTCTTCCAGGTCGTGACGGGCCCGGGCGGTGAGGTCGGCGACTATCTGGCCGGCCACCGGGACGTCGACATGGTGGCCTTCACGGGCTCGGTCGATGTCGGCAAGCACATCATGCGCAGGGCGGCCGAGAACGTGAAGAAGATCGGCCTGGAGCTCGGCGGCAAGAGCCCGAACATCGTGTTCGCCGACGCGGACTTCGAGGCGGCCATCGACGGGGCCCTCGTCGGGATCTTCGCCGGCGCCGGCGAGGTCTGCTCGGCCGGCTCGCGGCTGCTCGTCGAGCGCTCCATCCACGACCGCTTTGTCGGCGAGCTCGTGAGCCGCGCGATGGCGATCAGGGTCGGCGACCCGCTCGACACCGAGAGCGAGATGGGCCCGCTGGTGAGCAGGCAGCAACTGGACACGGTCGAGAAGTACGTGGCCATCGGCAAGGAAGAGGGCGCGACGCTGGCGACCGGCGGTCACCGGCTCAGCGGCAGCGGCTTCTACTACGAGCCCACCATCTTCGTGAACGTGGACAACTCCATGCGCATCGCCCAGGAGGAGATCTTCGGGCCGGTGCTCGTGGTGATCCCCTTCGACAGCGAGGAAGAGGCGATCCGCCTCGCCAACGACACTATCTACGGGCTTGCCGGGGCAGTGTGGACCAGAGACGTCTCTCGCGCCATGCGCGTCGTCAAGGCCCTGCGCGCCGGCATCACCTGGGTCAACACCTATCACCCGACGTACAGCGAGGCCCCGTGGGGCGGCTACAAGCAGAGCGGCATCGGCCGTGAGCTGGGCAGCTACGGACTCGACGAGTACACCGAGGTCAAGCAGATCAACATCGACCTCACGGACCAGCCCATGGGCGTGTACCCGCACGGCAAGAAGAGCGCCGGCTCGGGCGAGACCGGCCCGTCGGGCAACGGCCGCGGCAAGATCGTGCCGCTCAGCGACCGCCGGCCCTTCCGTGAGGGCGAGACGGCCAGAGACGAGACCTGGGTCCAGTTCTGCGAGAACTGCAGGCCGTGAAGCGTAGACCCGGGCGGGGCGGCCGCGGATAGGGCGCCGTCGGTCCCCGCCGGCGCACGAGCCGCCGCCCCGCCTTTGAAGCCGGAGCCGGCCGGCCGGAGGCGCGCCGCCATCGGCGGCGCGTGAGCCGGCCGGCCCGTCCGGGTATGCACGCCGGCAGAGGCAGAAGACGCGAGCAGTCACCGGCGCGAGCCGGAGGAGGGGGAGGATCTGCATGAGCGCTAGCGCGACGGATGCGGCGGGGATCCGGGTCAGCGACATCGTCGCACCGGGGCTCGTCATCAGGGGGCCGTACGGGAACGGGGAAGAGATGACGCTGCGGGCGCCGTGGGACGGCGCCGAGCTGGCGCGGATCCCGACGGCGACGCTCGAGGACATGGACCGGGTGTTGGACCGGGCCAGGGTGGCGGCAGAGTCCTACCGCTGGACGCCGGCCTGGAAGCGCGCGCAGATCCTCGAGCGCGCTTCGCACCTCATCGAGGAGAACGCGGAGCAGATCGCCCGCATCATCGCGGCCGAGGGCGGCAAGCCGCTCAAGGATGCGCGAGGAGAGGCCAAGCGCGGCGCCAGCACGTTCCGCTGGGCGAGCGAAGAGGCCAAGCGCACGGCCGGCGACCTCATCCAGATGGACGCCGACCCGAGCGGCGAGCACCGCTTCGGCTGGACCATCCGCGAGCCCCGCGGCGTGATCGCCGCCATCTCGCCGTTCAACTTCCCGCTCAATCTGGTGGCGCACAAGGTCGCGCCGGCGCTGGCCGGCGGCAACGCCGTCGTGCTCAAGCCGGCCTCCAACACGCCACTCACGGCGCTGCGCCTGGCGGAGTTGCTGGCCGAGGCAGGCCTCCCCGACGGCGTCCTGCAGGTCGTCGTCGGCTCCGGCGCCACCATCGGCAACCTGATGGTCACCGACGCGCGCACCAACATGGTGAGCTTCACCGGCAGTCCGCCGGTCGGCCGCCAGATCGCCAGAGACGCCGGCATGAAGATGATCACGCTGGAGCTAGGGAACAACTCGGCGACCATCGTCGACAATGACGCGAACCTGGAGCTCGCGGTCCAGCGCGTCGTGGCCGGCGGCTTCGCCAACTCCGGCCAGATCTGCATCTCGGTGCAGCGCGTCGTCGTCCACCAGGCGGTGTACGACCGCTTCATGGAGATGCTGGTCCCGCTGGTCGAGGCACTGGTCGTCGGCGATCCGCTCGACGAGACCACCGACGTGGCGACGCTGATCAACGACGCCGAGGTCGCGCGCGTCCGGAGCTGGATCGAGGAGGCCGTCGAGCAGGGCGCCACACTGGCGACGGGCGGCGTGCGCGATGACGGTCGCCTGTTGCCGACGGTGCTCACCGACGTGACGCGCGAGATGAAGGTCTGCGCCGGCGAGGTGTTCGGGCCGGTGCTCAGCATCCTGAAGGCCCGTGACCTGTGCGAGGCGATCGAGATCAGCAACGACAGCGAGATGGGCCTGCAGGCCGGCGTGTTCACCAACGACCTCAACAAGGCGATGTACGCGGCGCGGCGGCTCGAGGTCGGCGGCGTGATGATCAACGAGGTCCCCACGTTCAGGGTCGACCACATGCCGTATGGTGGCATCAAGGGCTCCGGCATTGGCCGTGAAGGGTTGAAATACGCCATTCGGGAAATGACGGAGTTGAAGATGGTGGCCATCCGCGAGATGGACTGGCAGACCGGCGGACCTCCAGCCGACGCCTGCCTGCGCGAGCCGCTCGGGCCGTGAGGCCGAAGGGGGCTCGGACGGGCAAGCGGTCGGGGACGGCGATGACTAAGCCAGCTCGCCGCAGGACGACCGGGAGCCACGGCGAAAGGAGGCACGCGACATTGACTGACTTACGAGGTGCGGCGCGCTAGACGCCCGCATGCGGTGCACCAGCGCGCCGCGCCGAGCACATGGGGCGGCGGGTCTTCGGGCCCGCCGCCCTCTTTTTCATCTCCGCCTACTATGGTGTTCCTTAGCGGAGACGGCCGGGTAGTGGAACGACAGGACGTCGCCGCGACCTGCGGCCGACGCAAGGCGAACGTGGAGGCAGCAATGACGCTCAGCGCGCGCAACCAGCTCCCCGGTACGGTCAAGAGTGTCGTCCTCGGCGCCGTCATGGCCGAGGTCGTCGTGGACGTGTCCGGCAACGAAGTGGCCGCGGCCGTGACCCGGCACTCCGTCGAGTCGCTCGGCCTCCAGGCCGGCGACGAGGTGAGGGTCGTGATCAAGGCGACCGAGGTGATGATCGACAAGTAACGCCCGACGGAGTCCGGCTGACGGGGCCGGGGGCGTGGACAGGACAACCTGTCCACGCCCCCGGCCCCTTCTTCATCCCACTCGTGCTTGCGGAGACGCTAAGGGATTCCTTACACTGGCGTGGCTTCTCCGAGCACCGGCCTCCTACGGGCACTGCCTATGGAGCCGGATGCCGGCAGGGTACAGCGGGAAACCGCCGTGTCTCCCAGAGCGGAAAGGAGAAAGCGACCTTCGGGCCTTTCCGCGTGCGGAAGGCCTTTTCTGTGCCCCGCGCGCGGCGCCGGGCAAGCGGCGCGCCCTCGGTCCTCATCCTCTCCGTCCTCGGCGTCCCGGTGCTCCTGTTCCCTCCCTCGGAGCGGCGCGAAAGGTACCCTTGGGAGGAGAGGAACATGAAGACAAGACTGGCCCTGGTCATGGTCGGCGCGGCGGTGCTGCTGCTGGCGATGGCCGCCCCCGCGCTGGCGCGCAGCGACGCGCGAGGAGCCGCCGGTGCGGTCCGCTACGGCTGGCTGCTCGAGCTGCGCGCGCCCACCAAGTCACAGTCCATGACCAAGTACCGCTTCCAGTCGTGGAAGGGCGCCGAGGGCGTCAGGGCGACCATCGTCGACAACAACAAGACCCCCGACGACGCCTCCGA
>CAIYOD010000168.1 GCA_903927755.1 uncultured Thermoleophilia bacterium
AAGCCGGCCCGGGAGGCGCCTGCGGAGCCCAGGAGGGAGCTTGCGGAGCCTCAGCCGCCGGCGGGCGGCTTGTACTCCGGCGCCTTGCCCTTCTTGCGTTCGAACACTCCGGGGTTGAGCCTCGTGCGCGAGATGCCGACCTGGAAGCCGCCGAGGACCTGCGAGACCTCGCGCCCGCCGCACGCCGGGCAGACGGCCGTCTCGTCGCGGTCTGCGAAGCTGCACAGGATCTCGAAGCGCTCGCCGCAGGCGGCACACTGGAATTCGTAGATGGGCATGCCTGGATTGTACGGCATCGCCCGGACCGACCGTCACCCGCCCCGCATGTCCGTCACCCTGTCGTCGCAGTCCCGTGCGCGGCAAGCTCCGCACATGGTCGACACGCGGCCCCCCGTCCTCATCTTCAGGTCCCCGCGCGCCGGGGCGTCGTTCGAGTTCTGGCTCTTCCGGAAGCTCCGCCCGGCGACGCGCCGTTCCGTGACGGCTGCGCTGGTCGCCCTGCTGCCGCGAGAAGAGGCGGCCGTGACCGCCTCGAACCGCTGCCGGCGCCACGGTCCCGGCCTCTACCGGGTGCGCTTCGCCGTCCGGCGACCGGCGGGACGCCCACGAGCTCAGGCGTCCGGCCACCCCCAAGACCCACAGATCGCGGTGAGCGTCTTCTTCGCCTGGGCCGGCGCGGCGCCGGTCATCCTGAACGGGCACGCCATCGCGACGAACGGGCTCGCCGCCCTCCGCGAGACACCCGGTCTCGGCGACGCCCGGCGTCGAGCGCGGGAGCTGCGCGAGGCGGAGCGCGGTGGTGTGCTCCGTTGCAGACTCGGGCTTGATACCCTTGAAGGCATCAAGCTCGAGTCTCCAGGAGCACGACTACTCCGCGAGACTCACGACCCTCTCGGCGCGCTCGTCCTCTTCGAGCACGTGCATACCATGGTCAGGTCGGAGGCCGCGAGGCAGGGATCCGCAGCCCTTGCCGAGCTGGGAGACGCGGAGGACCGTTATCGACTTGGTGCGGCCCTCCAGGCTCATCGACTTGCCGCCGGAGTGGCGCAGCGGGAACTCGCGATCCGCTCGGGAATCCCCCAGCATCGGATCAGCGAGATCGAGAACGGTTGCGCCAATCCGACGCTGTCGACCCTGACGGCGTTGACCCGGGCCCTCGGCGCCGAACTGACACTGGGTCCTGGGGAGTGACGACGACCGGGCTCGACCCGCCGCGCGCTGCCACCGGTTACTCGTCCTGGCTCGGCACCTCGCCCGGCCAGGTGGAGAGCGCGGAGGCGATGAGGTGCTCGCACGGGCGCTCGTTCGCGGCGCCGCAGGTGCACGCGAACGTGAGCTGCTCGCCGTCCAGGCTCCACTCTGCCCCGACGACGTCCGAGCCGGCCTCGACGGAGGTCAGGAGTTTCGTACCGTCGCGCTCGATGACCCGCACCGCGCCGTTCTCGACGGCCGAGGCGCCGCGCACATAGACGTCGATGGGCACGAGCTCCATGAGCGTGCGTTCGTCGAACCAGTCGTCGATCGTGGCCATGTCGCTTCCTTTCCGCGGGTCGCACGAGGAGGGCGCCGCGCTGCCGTCCCCGGCCTCGCGGCGCCCTCCGCGATCAGACATTAGTCTAGCTCAGCGTGGCCTGGCCGGGACGCCAGTCGACCGGGCAGAGCTCGCCGGTCTGGAGCGCCTGGAGCACGCGAAGCGTCTCGTCGGTGTTGCGGCCGACGTTGTTGGAGTGCACGGCTGCGTACTTGAGCGTGCCCTCGGGGTCGATGATGAAGGTGCCACGGAGCGCGATGCCGTCCGGCAGGAGCACTCCGTAGGCGTCCGTCGCTTCGCGGCGGATGTCGCTGAGGAGCGGGAACGGGAGAGAACCGAAGTCCCGCTCGATCCACGCCTTGTGGCTGTGCTCGCTGTCCACGCTCGCTCCGAGGACCTGAGCCCCGAGCTTCTCGAACTCCTCGTTGTGCTTGGCAAAGCCCTGGATCTCCGTGGGGCACACGAACGTGAAGTCGAGCGGATAGAAGAAGAGGACCACCCACTTGCCACGGTAGTCGCTGAGCTTCACATCGATGAACTCGCCGCCGGCCACGCCCTTGAGGGCGAAATCGGGTGCGGACTGACCTACCTGAACTGCCATGTCGCTCCTTTGTCGAAAGGCCGGTGACGCTTCGTCGCCGGCCCGAGTCTTCGTTGCTCGGGCTGACGGTACCCGGGGCATCTGGGACCGAAACGGTCCGCTTGCGACCGCCACGGCACCGAAACGCAGGATCCCGTGCAGGCGCGGGGCAGGGCCGGCGACGGCGCAGATCGCTCCGCCGGACCGCCGGTGTCAGGAGACGAGGAGGACTGTCAGGCGCCGCGGGCCGTGCACGCCCTCGACGCGCTGGAGCTCGATGTCGGAGGTCGCCGAGGGGCCGGAGACGAAGACCACCGGCCGGCCTTCATCGCGGATGAGGCCGGCGATCCGCGGCATCGCCGCCGCCAGGTCCGGCTCGACCTGATCCCCGAAGACCACGCAGAGATAGACGTCGGGGACAAGCGAGAGGGCTCGCCGCCCGTCGACAGGGCCGGCCGCGAGCACGAGCGAGCCCGTCTCCGCGATCGCGAGCGTGCAGCCGGTGAGCGCGGCGTCGAGGGCGTCGAGCTCCGCCGGCGCGAGCTCGTGGTCTTCGACCACATCCACGCCGGCCGGGCGCCAGTCGTGCGGCAGCCCCGGAGGCACGCCGAGCCGGCTCACGCCGCGCTCGGCGCAGACCCCGGCGACGGCCGCCGCGACATCTGCGGCGGCGACGCGGCGCACGTCGACGTGCTGCAGTCCGAGCCGTTCGACGAAGAGGTCGACGGCCCCCGTCACGGCGCCTCCTCCCCGCGCTCGCGGGCCTCTCCGGGTGCGGCGGTGCGCTCGGGCCCGGCGCCATCGGCCGGACCGCGCTCGCGCGCCCACCACTCGCGGAACGTCTCACGCGCGACCGGGCGCAGGTCGCGACCCTGCGTCCAGCCGGCCAGGGGCGGCGGCAGCCTGCGGACCAGGCCGCCGCGTTCGAGCGGTAGCTCGGCGGCCCTCCCCATCTTCTGCGCGGCGGCGAAGCGCCGCGGCGAGCCGAAGGCCCACGCCGCGGCGCCGAACGCCGCCCTCTCGAGCGCGGGCCCCTGCTCGCGAACGGCCCGCGCCCTCAGGTGCAGCAGCACCTCGGGGATGTCGATGCCGACCGGGCACACGTCCGCGCAGGCGCCGCAGAGCGATGAGGCGAACGGCAGCTTGGCGTGCTCCTCCATCCCCCAGAGCTGGGGCGTCAGGATCGCGCCGATGGGCCCGGGATAGATCGAACCGTACGCGTGCCCGCCCACGCGCGTGTACACCGGACAGACGTTGAGACAGGCGCTGCAGCGGATGCAGCGGAGCGCCTGTCTTCCCACCGGGTCCGCCAGCGCGTTGCGGCGGCCGTTGTCGAGCAGCACGATGTGGTACTCCTGCGGCCCATCGCCGGGTGTCACACCCGTGAGCAACGACGCGTACGAGCTCATCCGCTCCCCCGTCGCCGAGCGCGGCAGCAGCCGCAACAGCAGGCCGAGGTCCTCCAGCGAGGGCACGACCTTCTCGATGCCCATCACCGTGACCAGCACCGGCGGCAGCGTGGTGACCATGCGTCCGTTGCCCTCGTTCTCGACCACACACACAGTGCCGGTCTCGGCGACGCCGACGTTGGCGCCGGTGACACCCATGCCGGCCCGCAGAAAGCGCTCGCGCAGGTATAGGCGTGAGACCTCGGCGAGCTCGCGCGGGTCGTCGGAGAGGTCCCTTCCCTTCGCGATCGTGCGCCGGAAGAGGTCACGGACCTGGCCACGGCTGTAGTGGACGGCCGGGACGAGGATGTGGGACGCGGTGTCGCCGGCCAGCTGGACGATGAGCTCGGCGAGATCCGTCTCGACGGCCTCGACGCCGGCCGCGGCGAGCGCGGCGTCGAGGCCGATCTCGTCCGTGGCCAGGGACTTCATCTTGACGAGCTCGGTGACGCCGTGGGCGTGGGCGATGCCGGCGACGATGGCGTTGGCGGCCGCCGCGTCGGCGGCGCGGTGCACCTGCGCGCCGGCGGCCTCTGCGGCCGCCTGGAACTCGTCCAGCAGTTCGTCGAGGCGGCCGAGCGCGTCGTCCTTCATGCGGCGCGCCTGCTCGCGGAGCTCCTCCCAGTCGGGCAACTCCGCGACGGCCGCGGCGCGGCGCGCGCGGATCGTCTGAGTCGCGCCGCGCAGGTTGGTCCGCAGCCGCGCGTCGGCAAGCGCCTCGCGCGCCGCGGCCGGGAAGTCGTGGGCGCGGCTCACGAGCCGGCCTCCGCGCTCCGCGGCCGGCTCACTGGCGCCGCAGCGCGCTCCTCCGCCGCCAGGATCTGCGCCAGGTGCACGGCGCGCACCGCCGGGCCGCCCCCGGGCGCCGCCGGCGCCAGCCTGCTGAGCCCGCCGCCGATGTGCAGCAGGCACGACGGGTCGACCGCCGTCACGACCTCGGCGCCGGTCGCCAGGATGTTCGCGCATTTGTCCGCCAGAATGGCCAGCGAGACGTCGGCGTTCTTGATGGAGAAGGTGCCGCCGAAGCCGCAGCACTCCGCGGCCTCCGGAAGCTCCAGCAGCTCGAGTCCGCGCACGTGCGCGAGCAGTCGCTGGGGCGCGTCGCCGATGCGCGTCACCCGTTGCGAGTGGCAGGTCGGGTGAAGGGTGACGCGCCGCGGGTACGCCGCGCCGACGTCCTCCACGCCGAGGCGGCGGACGAGGAGCTCGGAGAGTTCGAAGAACCTGCCGCCGAGCGCCTCGGCGTCGCGCGCGAGCTGCTCCTCCCCGGCCTCGCGCGCCACACCCGGGAGCAGCTCCCTGACCCACCCGACGCACGAAGACGACGGCGAGACGACCGCGTCCACGCCGTCGTCCCGGCTCATCACCCCCACGAACCGGCGCGCCAGCCGCAGCGCGTCGTCCCGGTAGCCGCTGTTGACATGCATCTGCCCGCAGCACGTCTGCTCGGCTGGGAACACGACTTCGTGCCCCAGCCGCTCGAGCACGCGCACCACTGCGATCCCTGTGTCCGGAAACAGGGTGTCGGCGACGCAGGTGATGAAGAGGGCGATGCGCATGACTCAACCGTACACCAGGCAGACGATGCGCCGAGCAAACGGCACGAGCTCTGGAAAGAGGCGGACCGGCAGGACTATGCTCGCGGTATCGGGGTTGTGCCCGGTCGCGCCCGGGCCGGAAATGGAGGGATCATGAACAGTTCCCGTCCCGCGAACGCCTCGGCTACGCACCGGCCGCGCCTGTTGGTCGCGCTGCTACTTCTCGGAGTCCTCACGATCCTGCTGCTGGCGGTCGGCCCCGCCGCGATGGCCGACCCCAAGGGCATCATCGCCGACTTCGCCGCCACTCCGTCGTGGGTGCAGTCGCTGGCCGGGCCCGCCGCCGCGTCCGACGGCGCCACCGACGTCATCATGCTCAAGCGTGACGTCATCCTCGTCCTCGGCACACTCTCCAACGCCGGCGGCGACACCGACATCAGCCTCAGCAAGTACACCGGCGACGTGAAACAGTGGACCAAGGTCTGGGACGGTCCCGGCCTGGGGATCGACACCGCCCGCAAGATGGTTCTCTCGTCGGACGGCAAGTGGGTCTACATCTGCGGCTCGTCGACCAAGGCAGCCGCAAACAGCGACCTCTACGTCCTGAAACGCTCGGCCAAGAACGGCAATCTCGCGTGGGCCAAGAAGTACGACGGGCCCGCGCACATGAACGACCTGGCCATCGCGATCGGCGTCGACGCGAAGGACAACGTGGTGGCCGCGGCCTGGTCCCAGAGCGCAGCCGACATCGACTACGCCGTCACGAGCTGGACGAAGACCGGCGCCAAGCGGTGGACCTGGCGCTGGAACGGCGGAGCCGGCAACGACCTGCCGTTCGACCTCTACGTCGAGCCCAACGGCAAGTCCTACGTCACCGGCATCATGGCCGTGAGCGGCGGCAAGGCGGCGGCTGGAACCGCCCGCCTCTCCGCCACCGGCGGCAAGCTGTGGGCCAAGAAGTACCTCGGGCCGGAGAACCTCGGCGCGGGCGGCTCGACCATGGTCGGGCGCCCCGGCGGAGGCGTGTACATCGGGGGCGCCGTAGCCCGTGCAGCCACGGGTAACGACGGCGTGCTCATGCGGTACTCGGGCACCGGCAGCCGCTCGATCGTCGCGATCGACGATGGTTCGGGCGGAGCCAGCAACGAACTGTGGTGGGACATCACCGTCACCTCCACCAAGGCCATCGTCTGCGGCGGTTCCACCCAGTCCGGAGGCCTCACTCATCCTCGAGCCTGCATCTACCGGCCTGACGGGACCACCGTGTTCGAGGGCACCAAGATGGGCGCGTGGTCCGATGCCTTCACGACGGTGGCGGCGGACGCCTTCGGCGGCTGGTACGTCGCGGGCACGAACCACACGGCGGCTGCGATCCAGCACGTCTACGTCTACCGCAGCTCGCTCCTGTCGAACGCGGGCGTCTGGGCCTGTGAGTGGGGCGGCGCCACCGACGGCAACGCTCCGGCAGCGATGGCCGTGTACGACACGTCGTGCGCCCTGGTCGGCCAGTGGAACGGCGGAGCGACCGGGATCGACCAGATGGTCATGATGTTCAACTACTGAGTCGCCGGCGGGCGCTGACCCGCATCGACCAGCGCACGCGAGAGGGGGCGGCGGCCGGAAGAGCCGCCGCCCCTCTCACGTGCGCGTCCGTCCACCGTGGCCGAACCGGACTTCATCCAGAATGCCCGCGTGCCGGCGTCCATGTCCAGCTCCCCCTTGAGCCGGCGCGCGAACGCAATGCGCCCGCGCACCGTCTCACGTATGCTGAGCCCCCCTCGCGACTGGAACGCACCATGGCAATGGTCACGTACACGAATCCCGACGCCGGCTTCGGCGTCACCTACGACGACGCGCTGCTCGCCCGCGCCGACGACCCCGCCGACCTGCGGCTGCGCGCCGCGTGGAGCATGCGCATCTCCACGAGGATCACCGCGAGCGTCCTCTTCACGACGCCCGACGCGAGCATCGAAGCTATCGCTCGCGGGCTCGCCCCGAGCCTCCTGCTCACCACCGACGGCGAGCGACTGGAGCCGGGCGTGCTCGGCAGGTGGGACTGGGACGAGGTCACGCGCCGCGAGGCCTCCGCGTTCGTGGAGCGTACGGGCGCGCAGAAGATCGACACGACCGCCGTGTTCTGGCGCGGGTTCCCGGTGCTGCAGTTGGCGATGGTGGAGCCGCCCGACGCAGATCCGGCGGCGCCGCTCCAGCTGCTCGGCATGCTGTACACACCGGCGCAGACCTTCTCGTCGCTCCTCGTGATCCCGCGCGGAGACGAGCACATCTGGATCCCGCGCCTGCAGGAGATCATGGACGGGTTCTTCCTCCTGCCCATCGAGCGCGAGGGCCGCGTGCGCACCGGGCACCAGCAGGTGCGGTCGCTCCGCCTGACGGCGAGCGACCTCGGCGACGACCGTGGAGTGTTGACCAGCTAGTCGACGCCTCTTCCCCGGCCGGTCGGCCGGGCCGTGGACCCCAGCGGACAGGCGTCGTATGCTCCTCGTACCGACCTCAGGACGGTCGGCGCCTGGCGTATGCCGCATGCTCCGGAGGGGGAACCATGTCAGCACTTCCGATCGGCCGCAGCGTCACCGCGCGCGTCCGCGCCCTGCTCATCCTCGTCGCGCTTGTCGCGGCGCTCGGAGCGGCGGCGGCCGTGGCCGCCGCCCCCGCGAGCGCCGCCACGTCCGAGGACTACTTCTTCATCTCGTCGATCGGACCGACGTACGGCACCGGCGGGGCCTACAGCTTCGTAGGCAGCTCACCCAACGGCATCTGCGTGGATGCGAACGGCAACGTCTACGTCACGCTGCCGGCGGGCTTCGCCAAGTTCACCGCCGCCGGCTCCCTCCTTTGCCGGTACGTCGGCCAGCCCGACTGGTATACGCCGACCGCCGGTTACGGCATCGACGTGGACGGTAGCGGCAGGGTCTACTACGCCGACTCCACCTCCCACCGGATCGTCAAGCTGACCGCCTCGGGCGGCCTGAACGGCAACATCTACAGCATGGTCAACATGTACGGCAAGGGCGACGGCCTCGGCGGCGCGGGCAGCGCCGACGGCGAGTTCGACTTCCCGCGCGACGTCGCGGTGGACGGCAACTATCTGTACGTCGCCGACAAGAACAACGACCGCATCCAGAAGTTCGAGATCAACAGCGGAGACAACACGGTCACCCGGCTGGCGAGCTGGGGCGGGTTCTCGGACCCCGTGAGTATCGCCGCCGATCACCAGGGCCACCTCTTCATCGCCGAACAGAGCAACCACCGCGTGCAGGTGCTGACCACCGCCGGCGCCCCCATCACGGCGTTCGGCGTCAGCACGCCGACGTCCAGCCCGTTCTACTTCTATGAACTCAACGGGATCGACGTGGACGCTTCCGGCAACGTGTACACCGTCGATACAGCCCTCGTCGGCGGGCTCACGCCCCCCTCGCGCGTCAGCAAGTTCCGGCCGTCCGGCACAACGTACGAGCGCGTCAGCTACTTCGGCAGCTGGGGAGCCGGCGACTCCCAGTTCAAGTTCCCCTGGAACCTCGCCGTCGCGCCGAACGGCTACCTCTACGTGACCGACACGCAGAACCAGAAGATCAAGAAGTTCGCGCGGGACACCACGCCGCCGGAAGTCCATGCGACCGGCGTCTGGTCGGTGTGGACGAACGATCCGCGCCATCCTGAGCTCATCGCCACGGACCCGACCGTCACCGGCCAGTACACCTCGGGCGTGGCGAACATCTACTACTCTCAGACGGGCAGCACAGGCTGGAACCCGTACCTGGAGCCGTTGTCGTTCAGCGTGCAGGGTGACAACGCGGTGACCTATTATGCCGAAGATGCCGTCGGCAACGAGTCCGCGCAGGTCACCGGACACGTCTACCTGGACACGACGAAGCCCGTCACCACCGTCTCGGGCGTCCCCGCCTGGAGCAGGACCGACGTCTCCGTGACGCTGACCCCGAGCGCCGACGGCCTCTCACCCATCGCCGCGACGCAGTACCGTCTCCAGGGCGCATCCACGTGGACGAC
>CAIYOD010000169.1 GCA_903927755.1 uncultured Thermoleophilia bacterium
GCCGGAGGCGCGAACGACGGCGAGGGCCGGGGCTGCGGAGAGCAGCCCCGGCCCTCGCCCTTTTCGCCGCGGCCCTTATCCGCCTTGGACTTTAGATAAGCGTAGCTTATTTGAAGGAGCAGCGTTACTTATGGATAATAGCTGGGTCGTCAGCAACCGCGAGGGTGGTCCATGGCTAAACGGTTCACATCTACTCCTGACGTGCCACGCATCGGCGGAGGAGTCACGATCTTCCGCAGCTGCCTGGTCTCGGCGGAATACCCGGGCGTCGAGGCATCGACGAAGTGGCTCTTCGAGCGCTTCGGCGTCGAGTACACGGTCAACCCGGATCAGACCTGCTGCACCGGCCTTGGCTACTACTCCGACCTCATGCCGATCCAGACCACTGTCGGTATCGCCGCCCGCAACGCCTGCGTCGCCGTCGACGACGAGCATCCCGTGATGAGCTATCTCTGTTCCACCTGCTACGCGGTGAACAAGAAGGCGCGCAACATCCTCGACGTGCCCGAGTACCGGGCCGAGACCAACGAGGTCCTCGCCAAGCTCGGCCGTGAGTACGACGACCGCGTGGCCGGCACAGTGCAGCACAAGCACGTCCTCGACGTCTTGTGGGGCGCCCACGACAGCATCCCCAAGCTCGTTCGCCGCCGCCTCGACGGCATCAAGGTGGCCACCCACCCCGCCTGCCACTACTGCAAGGTCTTCCCGGATGAGACCCTGGGCAACAACGAGAACTTCATGGTGCCCGAGGAGATGCTGCTACCTGCCGGCGTCGTCTGCACCGGCGCCTACAACGAGAAGCAGACGCATTGCGGCGCCGGCTTCCGCCAACGCTTTGTGAACCCGTCGATCTCCGTTGGGGTGACGCAGAAGAAGCTCCGCAGGCTCGCCGAGGAGCACGTCGACGTGCTCGTGCACATGTGTCCCAACTGCCACGTCCAGTTCGACCGCTATCACGACATCATCGCCATGAGCGCCGGCGAAGAGTACCCGTTCATCCACCTGCACGTGCAGCAACTCCTGGCGCTGGCGCTGGGCGCCGACCCCGAGAAGGTCGTCGGCATCCAGTCGCACTCCCAGGATGTCGAGCCGTTCCTCGAGCGAATCGGCGCCCGGCGGCCGCGCGCCGCGACGGCGGGAGGCGCGCGATGAGGGCCGGGGTCTTTCTCTGTCAGTGTGGCGGCAACATCAGCAGCGTCGTGGACCTCGAGCCGCTGGCCGAGCACGTGCGCGAGCTGGGCGGGGTCGTCGAGGTCGACATCAACCAGTTCATGTGCGGCACCGAAGGCCGCGCGATGATCGAGAAGGCCGTGGAAGAGCGCGGCCTCGACCACTTCGTCATCGCCTCGTGCTCGCCGCGCTTCCAGGGTCCGACCTTCGAGCGCATCGCGCGCGAGCTCAGGCTGGGCGAGAACTCCGTGGCCTTCGGCAACATCCGCGAGGGCTGCTCCTACGTCCATGCGCAGGAGCCCGAGCGGGCCCAGGTGAAGGCGAAGAAGATCGTGGAGGGCGCCGTCGCTCGCCTGCAGCACATGAGCGACCTGCCGCGTCAGCGCACCTTTCTCAACCGCTCGGTGATGGTCGTCGGCGGCGGCATCGCCGGTATTTCCGCCGCCGAGGAACTCGCCGCCGCAGGCATCGAGGTCCATCTGGTCGAACGCGAGCAGAGCATCGGCGGCTACATGTCCCGGCTCAGCAAGACCTTCCCGACCGAGGACTGCGCCATGTGCAGCCTCGCGCCGCGGCTGACCGGCGCGGCCACCAACAGCCGCATCCACATCCACGCGCTCTCGGACGTCACCTCCGTCACCGGACCGCCCGGCGAGTTCAACATCACGGTCCGGCACCGGGCCCGCTACGTGAACGAGAAGTGCGTCGGCTGCGGCGAGTGTGCCGCCGTGTGCCCGGTGACCTATCCCAGCGAGTACGACTTCGGTGTCAGCGACCGGACGGCGATCTCGCGGCCGTTCGCCAACGCCGTCCCGGCGACCTTCGCCGTCGACCGCAAGGGCTGGAGCCCGTGCAAGACCGCCTGCCCCGTCCACACGTCCGCTCACGGCTACGTGGCGCTGGTCGCCAAGGGTCGCTACGAAGAAGCCTACCGGGTCGCCAGCGAGCCGAACCCCTTCCCGAGCGTCTGCGGCCGCATCTGCACGCACGAGTGCGAGACGCAGTGCACGCGCGGCGAGGTCGACGACCCCATCGCCATCGCCGCGCTCAAGCGCTTCGTCTCCGACACTGTCGGCCCGACCCGGACGGTCGTGCCGACACCGGTGTTCTACGAGGAGCGAGTGGCTGTGATCGGCGCCGGCCCCGCCGGCATGACCTGCGCCCGCGACCTGACCGATCTCGGCTACAAGGTCGTCGTGTACGAGGCGCAGCAGGTGCCAGGCGGCATGCTGCGTCTCGGCATCCCGGACTACCGTCTGCCACACGAAGTGATCCAGCGCGAGATCGACCAGGTGCTGGCCAGCGGCGTCGAGCTCAGGCTCGGGCAGCGCGCCGGCACGGACTTCACCGTGGACGATCTGCTCGCGCGGGACTACTCAGCCGTCTTTCTCGCCACCGGCCTCCAGAAGAGCGCCGAGGTGAGACTGCCCGGTGACGAGCTCGCCGGCGTGGTCAGGGCCGTAGAGCTCCTGCGGGAGCTCAACCTCGGCGGCACGCCGCGCGTCGGCGCCCGGGCCGTGGTCATCGGAGGTGGAGACGTGGCGCTGGACGCGGCGCGCTCGATCATCCGCCTGCAGAAGCAGGCCGGCCTCGAGCCCGACGTCACCCTCACCTATCGTCGCAGCGAGGTCGAGATGCCGGCCAACGCAAGCGAGGTCGAGGACGCACGCGACGAGGGTCTCAAGGTCGAGCTCCTGGTCCAGCCGGAGGAGATCCTCGGGGATGACGGCCGGGTGACCGGCCTGAGGCTCCGGCGCTGCGAGTTGGGAGAGCCGGACGGGTCGGGTCGCCGCCAGCCGACGCCGATCGCCGGATCCGAGTTCGAACTGAAGGCCGACACCGTCGTGTTCGCCGTCGGCCAGGCGCTCGTCGACGACTTCGCGCAGGGCTGCGCCGGTCTCGATCTGCGCGGCGGCCAGATCTGCATCGACCGCGACACGATGATGACGACACGCCCGGGCGTGTTCGCCGGAGGGGACGCGGCCGCGCTGGGCTACTTCACCGCCATCGAGGCCGTGGCGGCCGGGCGCAGAGGCGCGGCGGCCATCCACAACCACCTTCGCGGCGCGCAGTTGCTCCCGCTGTGGGACGACGAGCACGAGACGGCGCGGCCCGCGGAGGAGCGCCTCGCGCAGATCGAGATCGGGCAGAGGGTCCCGGTCAGGACGATCGACGGTCTCGCGCGACGCGAGCACTGGGGCGAGGTCTGTCTCTGCTACACCGAGGAGGAGGCAGTCACCGAGGCCAAGCGCTGCCTGGACTGCGCCGTGTGCTCCGACTGCAAGTCGTGTATCACGGCGTGCCCAGCCGACGCCATCGACTTCGACCAGAAGCCGTGGGACGAGGAGCTCACCGTCGGCGCCATCATCCTCGCCACCGGCCATCAGGAGTTCGACGCCACGCGCAAGCTGCCGCTCGGCTACGGGCGCTTCCAGAACGTGCTCACGCAGAGTCAGCTCGCCCGGCTGCTGTCGGCCTCCGGGCCGACCGCGGGCGAGCTCAAGCGCCCCTCGGACGGCGAGACGCCCAAGCGCATCTTCATGCTCCAGTGCGTCGGTTCGCGTGACTGCACCAGCAGCGGCAACGAGCACTGCTCGGCCATCTGCTGCCTGTTCGCCACGCTGCACAGCTCGCTGATCAAGCAGCACTACCCGGACGCCGAGATCACCATCGGCTACACGGACATGCGCACGCCGGGCAAGGCGCACGAGGAGTACTACCGCCTCGTGCAGGAGCGCGGCGTGCGCTACGTGCGCGGCCGCGTGGGCGAGATCCTCGAGGAACTCGACGGCACGCTGACCGTGCGCATGGAGAACACCATGACCGGCACCAAGAGCGAGGAGCCCTACGACCTCGTCGTGCTCTCCGCCGGCCTGGAGAGCTCCAAGGGCACCCAGGACATCGCCCGCGTCGCCGGCGTGCAGACCGCGGCGGCCGGCTTCATCCGCGAGTTCCACCCCAAGCTGGCTCCCGTCGACACTCAGCGGACGGGCATGTTCCTGTGCGGCACAGCTCAGGGTCCCAAGACGATCCCCGAATCCATCGCCCAGGCGAAGGCGGCGGCGGCCCGTGCCATCAGCATGCTGAGCACCGGCTTCGCGATGACGCCCGCGCAGGTCGCCTCGAGCGAAGTGGATGTCTGCGTCGCCTGCGGCGTCTGCGAGACCGCCTGCCCGCAGACGGCGATCACCATCACCGTCGGCGCCGACGCGCACTCGTTCGTCGACCCCAACATCTGCCGCGGCTGCGGAATCTGCGCCGCGGAGTGCCCCACGGGGGCGATGCAGCTCGGCGGGTTCAGCGACGCCGAAGTGCTGGCGGAGGCGACGGTCTGATGGGTGACGACCGCACCATCGTCGCCTTCTGCTGCCGCGAGTGCGCCTACGCGGCGGCCGACGCGAGCGCCAACGCGCGCACGCCGCTGCCGCCGACGGTGCGCCTCGTGCTGATGCCCTGCACCGGCCGGGTCAGCCCGCTGCACCTGCTGAGCGCCCTGGCGGAAGGCGCCGACGGCGTCATGGTCGCCGGCTGCCTGCTCGGCCAGTGCCACTACCGCGAGGGCAACTTCAATGCCGTCGACCGGGTGGCGTTCGTGCAGCGCCTGCTCAAGAGCGTGGGCGTGGAGCCCGACCGCTGCCGCATGTTCACCATGAGCGCCGGCGAGCCGCCCAAGTTCGTGGCCGCCGTGCACGAGATGGACCGCGTCATCAGCGGCATGCCGCCGTTGCCGCGGTCCGGCGACGGCGAGAGCCGGGCGCCGCGCCACGGGGCCGGCGCAGCGTCCGGCGCCGCGCCCGCCGAGGAACTGCTCGGCGCCGCGAGGGGGGCTGCCTGATGCCGCTCACCCACCGCGGCCGCGAGATCCTGAGCCGCGTCCCCGGCGGATCGCTGCAGAGCACCGTCGGGGTCGGCTGCGAGATCGTCCGCCACGAAGAGCTCTGCGTCGGCTGCGGCACCTGTGCCAAGAACTGCCCCAGCGGCGCCTCAGAGCGCGGCGACTTCTTCGACGTGAACCAGCTCCTGGACGCGCCGGACGGCAGCCGGCGCGGCGAGCTGGGCGCGGCGCTTCGACGCCTCATGCAGCACGAGCCCGACGGCCCCGTCGAGGTGCCGGAACGCGTCACCGTCTACCGCACGATCATCTACGAGGACGACAAGTGCCTTGGCTGCGGCACGTGCGCCCGCGGATGCCCCGCCGACGCGATCGAGGCGCGGCCGCCGAAGGCGGATGTCGCGCCGGCCCAGCCTTCAGCCGGCGTTTCCGCCCCGAGCCCCCAGGGGGTGTCGGCATGACCTCCTCGAACGGCAACGGCTCCGCGCGCCCGCTGGTGCTCCTCTGCGAATGTGCCGGCACGCTCACCAACATCGACTTCGACCGGCTCGAGCAGCATGCCGGCCTGCACGCCGACGTCATCCGCGGCACCCACTGGTGCAGCCGCGTCGGCCAGGCGCAGATGCTCGAGCTCATGGACACTGGAGCCAAGGGCGGGCCCCGAGGCGAGAACGGACGGCAGCTCGTCTTCGCCGGCTGCTCGGCCGACTTCGCCGCGCGCCGCTTCCAGAAGCTCCTGGCGCGCGGCCTCCAGCTCGAGATCGCCGACATCCGCGAGGGCTGCAGCTGGGTCCACGGCGACGACGTCGACGCGGTCACCGACAAGGCGGCCCGCGTCATCGACTCGTCCATCGCCTACCCGGACGCCCCCGCGGACACGATGAGCTACGCCGAGCGCCACGACACCGTTGTGGTGGTCGGCGGCGGCGTCGCCGGCACGCAGGCCGCCGCCGAGCTCGCCCAGATGGGCCACCACGTCGAGCTGGTCGAACGGCGGCCGTTCCTCGGCGGCCGGGCCGCCCGCATCGGCACCGTGTTCCCCACCAACGACTGCGGCCAGTGCCTGCCGACCACCGACGCGCAGGCCGGCACCCGCAAGTGCTTCCACCGCAACGTCGCCATCGACCACCCGGACCTCAGCATCCACCGTCGCTCCACGGTCGAGGCGGTCACCGGCCACCCCGGGGACTTCCAGGTGAGCATCCGCACGCTGCCCAACATCGTCACCGACGCGTGCATCAACTGCGGCACCTGCGAGACCGTCTGTGAGGTCGAGTCCTCCGAGCCCGGCAAGAAGGCGATCTTCACGGAGTTCTACGACGGCCGCGTGATCCGCACGGTCGACCTCGAGACCTGCACCTTCTGCGGCAAGTGCGCCGGCGAGTGCCCCGTGGAGGCGATCGACTTCGCGCAGTCGCCGAAGCGCACCACGGTCCAGGCCGGCGCGATCCTCACGGCGACCGGCTGCGAGCCGGCGCCCGAGAAGTACTTCGACTATCTCGGCTACGGGCACGATGGCGTCGTCACCCAGGTCGAGCTCACGGACATGCTCGACGACTGGACGGCCCAGGCTTCCCTGGGCCGGATGCCGGTCGAAGAGCTCGTCATGATCCAGTGCGCCGGCTCACGCGACCAGCGGCACTTGCCGCACTGCTCGCGTCTCTGCTGCATGATCGCGCTCAAGCACGCGATCCGGCTCAAGACGCTCTTCCCCGCCATGAAGGTCACCATCTGCTACCTCGAGATGCGGACCGCCGGCGTCGGCTACGAGAACTGGTTCCTGGACGCGCGGCGTGCTGGAGTCGAGTTTCTCCGTGGCACGCCGCCCGAGGTCCAGTTCGACGCCGCCGGCCGGCCGGTCATCGAGGTCGAGGACGTCACCGCGGCGCGCAAGCGCGTGCTGCGGCCGGACCTCGTGGTGCTCAGCACCGGCATGGTGCCGGCCGAGGGCACGGACAAGCTGGCGCAGACGCTGGCCGTGGACCACGACAAGGACGGCTTCATCGAGATCCTCGACCGCAAGAACCGCGCCACCGAGACCAGCGGCGAGGGCATCTTCGTCTGCGGCTCCGCCGCCGGCCCCAAAGCGCTCATCGAAGTCAACACCGAGGCCTCCGCGGTGGCCAGCGAGATCCACAACTTCCTGACGTCCGCGGGGCGTCGCGGCACGGCGGCGACGCGGGTCGACGCCTCCCAGTGCGTCGGCTGCGACACCTGCACGGCGAGGTGTCCGTTCAACGCCATCACGCTGGTCGACCGGCCGGAGTGGGAGGCGCGGCCTGAAGAGGTCAAGGATGACGGCAAGCTCGCCGTCATCGACGCCGAGAGTTGCCGCGCCTGCGGCATCTG
Organism: uncultured Thermoleophilia bacterium; assembly: GCA_903927755.1. Classification (GTDB taxonomy): domain Bacteria; phylum Actinomycetota; class Thermoleophilia; order UBA2241; family UBA2241; genus CAIXSE01. Next base: position 7,352 of record CAIYOD010000169.1, read on the forward strand.
CGCCGCCAACTGCCCCGAGGTCGCGATCGCTCACAACCTCAGTGACGACGCCCTGTTCGGTCGCATCGCGACCATGACGCAGGGCGTCGACAAGCCGGTCGTCGGCTTCTACTGCAAGGAGTGCGCCGGCGCCGCCATCGGCCTCGCCGGCCAGCGGCGCGACAAGTACCCGGAGAGCGTGCGGCTCATCGAGCTGCCGTGCCTCGGGAGGGTGAGCGCCCTGCATATCGTGGAGGCGGCGCGCCTGGGCGCGGCCGGCGTGTTCCTCGCCGGGTGCGCCGAGGGCCGCTGCCAGTACCGCACCGGCGATACGAGCGCCCTCGAGCAGATGACCATCGCCGAGGAGGTGCTGGCCGACGGCGGCGCCCCGCTGCCGCTCGAGCTCTGGCACCTCTGCGCCGTCGACCGCATGAGCGTCGGCCGGCGCATCCGCATGTTCCACGCCAGAGCCGTCGGCGACGAGTTCTCCGAGGCGCTCGTCGAGCACGAGATGGAATTGATCGGCGCGACGGCTGCGGCCGGCGCCGGCTGCCCGGGAGGTGAGCCCTGTGGCTGCCATCGCTGACACCCACGAGTACCCGCAGGCCGTGGTGGACGAGTTCGAGCGCCTCAAGCAGGAGTGCAGCATCTGCTACCAGTGCGGCACCTGCACCTCGAGCTGCCCGAGCGGTCGCGAGCTGTATAGGGGGCCGCGACGGATCGTGCGGCTCATCCTCGCCGGTGAGATCGAGGCGGTCCTCAAGAGCGACGACCTCTGGCGCTGCACCGAGTGCGGCACCTGCACGTCCGTGTGCCGGATGGACATCGACGTGGCCGCGATCCTGCACAGCCTGCGCCAGCTGGAGCGCGAGCACGGCGGCCTGCACTGCGCCGAGCGCACAGCCGCCGACGTCGCCACGACGCATCTCAAGAAGCGGCCGCGCATCGACAACATGCGCTTCGGTGTGGCCATGGTCTCCAGGGGCTACGTCCCCAAGGACAAGATCGGGGCGGCCGAGATGGGCATGAAGCTGGCCCGGCAGATGCTGCCCGGCGGCAAGAAGAGGCCGGGCGACGAGGCCCTTCCGGCCGACGCCGTCACGCTGCCGTTCTACGCCGGCTGCGCGATCCCGCAGGACCACGAGCTGTACGCGGTGGTGCACGAGGTGGCTGCCGGCTTCGGCGTCCGACTCGAGGAGTCGGCGGACCCCGGCTGCTGCGGCCACCCGAGCCGCGGCACGGTCGACAGCCTCTTCGCGAGCCGGGAGCGCGTCTACACCGCGTGCCCCGCCTGCGATGCGAGCCTCGCCGAGAGCGGCATCGAAGCAGTCCCGCTCTGGGACGCGCTCACGGAGCGCGCCGGCCGCAGCTCGTCAATCTCGCTGACCGCCTCCGGCGAGCGCTTCGTCCCCTACGTCGGCTGCCTCGCCGACCGGGACGCCGCCCTGGCGGCGCTCGGCGACGCCGCCGAGCAATCAGGCGCCGAGATGGCCGTCGACTACCCGACGCTGCACAACGGCTGCTGCGGCGCCCTCGGCGGCATGTACCGCGGAGCCACCAAGTCCAGCGCGCGGCTCCTGGAGTTCGCCGCGCGGCAGCAGGCGCCCGTCGTCACGACGTGCGTGCTGTGCCGCGACAACCTCCGCTCGGCCGCGCGCGAGCTCAAGCTCGACGTCCACGTCCACTTCTGGCCCGAGTTCTTCCGGGCCGTTCCCACCGCCCCCGAGGAGCGCACCGATGACTGACGCCAAGGACAACCCGTACGCGCACATCGCGGACGACACGTTCGCGGCCGCCCCGCGGCGCGATCCCGAGCTGGTCCGGCGCATCCTCGAGGACCCGCGCATGCACGACCACAAGGACGGCTTCGAGAGCTGCATCCAATGCGGCGTCTGCACCTCCGGCTGCCCCGCGGCGCGGTTCACCGAGTACTCCCCGCGCGAGACGGCCCGCCGTGCGCTGGACGGCGACCCGACGCTGCTCGAGGACGATGCGATCTGGTACTGCTACTACTGCTACACCTGCCAGAGCCGCTGCCCGCGCCACAACAGCGTCGCGGTGATCAACCAGGTGGTGCGCGGCATCCAGGTGGAGAACGGCCGCGGCCGGCAGCACGTCGAGATGTTCGCCGAGTGGTGTGGCAACTTCTACGAGAAGGGCATGGGCGGCGACCCGCACCTCATGTTCCCCGCCATCGGCGAGGCGTGGGGCGAGAAGTGGACCGACTACATGGAGCATCTGCTGGAGATCCGCGCGGAGCTCGGACTGGGCGACCTCTACCCGCCGGACGACGTGGTGAAGGAAGTCCAGACGATCTTCGAGGAGACCGGTTTCAAGGAGAGGTTGGCGGCCGTGCGCGGCGAGGCCGGCGAGGCCTGAGCCGGAGACGGCGACACCGGGCGTCCACCCGGCGGAGTGGCGCCGACCGCAGAGGGCCGGCCGGGAC
>CAIYOD010000170.1 GCA_903927755.1 uncultured Thermoleophilia bacterium
CGCCGGGCGCGTCCTGCGCAGCCGCGCGGCCGGCGGCGGCCGCGGCGGCCGCCGTGAAGTCGGCGCCCTCCCGCGGCTCAGCGACCGCGGCCGCGCCGTCGACCGCCGTCTCGCGCCAGCGGCGCACGCTGTGAAGGAACGCCTGAACGCGGGTCACGTAGCCCGCCTTCCCGCCGTGGCCGTCGCTCTCGAGGACGGCGTGCGGCCAATCCTCCGTGAGGTCGGCGAACAGGTGCTCGATCATCGAGTTCGGCCCGCAGCCGTAGGCGCCGAGCAGCAGCGGGTACACGTCGCCGGCCGCGGCGCCGGCCGCCGTGGCGCGCAGCGCCTGACCGGCGCTCGCCCAGTGCACGCGCCGCATCCCCTGCATGTCTTCCGGCGTCGGATAGCAGTCCACCGGCAGGGGAAGCGCGCCGTTGGCGGCGACCAGCTCATGGATGCCGGCGTCGAGCACGGCATCGTGGATGACGTGCGTCTCGCCGGCGATCAGCACCACCGGGTAGCCGTGACCGCGCGCCCATCGAAGGGCGCGCTCGCCGATGGCGTGCAGCCCGGCCTCGAAGCGGCGCTGGGCGTCCAGGGCCGCTTCGTAGGCCTCGTCGAACGCGCGCGGCGTCAGCGCCTCGCCCCCGCCGCTGTCGGCCAGTGCGCGCATCGCCAGCGAGATGGAGCGCCGCACCCGCGGCGCGTCGAACCCATCGCCCTCCCTCTCGAACAGCGTCGGACGGAGGACGCGGGTGTGCGAGCCCTCGGCGTGCAGCGCGCGCCCGACCATGTCCGGCGCGCCCTGCGCCATGGGGCAGGTGTACGTCTGCGTGCCGGCGTGAGGTAGCGGCAGGTGCACGAAGATCGGCGCGAAGAAGACGTCCACGGACGAGGCGGCGAGGCCGTGCAGCAGCTTGACCGGCGCGCAGGCGCCCGGAGCCGCACAGCGCCGGTCGCCGTCGGCGAGGGTGTCGCGGCCCGGTCGCAGGACCTCGACCCGGTGGCCGAGCCGCCGTAGCAGCGTGTGGAAGAACGGCAGCGTGTCGATGAGATAGTGCGCGTAGGGCAAGCCGATGAGCAGGCCGGTGGCGGCGCTTGCTTCAGCGCCGGCCCCGGTCTCATCGCCGGCCTCAGTCTCACCGCCGGCCTCAGTCTCACCGCCGGCCTCAGTCTCACCGCCGGCCTCAGTCTCATCGCCGGCCTCCTCGTCCAGGAGCGCGCTCAACAGGGCGTCGCGCTCCCGGTACGGGTTGGGCGCATCCTTGGGGAGTTTGTCGCCGGCGGCGGACACGGCGTCGTATTTGGGACACTGGCCGCCGCTCACGATCTTCTGGACCGCGCCGTCGATGTCGATCTGGGCCAGCTCGAGGTGGCAGCTGTTGAGGCAGTCGCGGTCGCCGCACTGGAACTCGCGGCGGCCGGCGATGCGGGCGTCCAGGACGCGCGTGAGGTCGATGGCGGCGGCCGTAGCGGCGCCGCCGTTGCCGGCCACAGTGGCGGCTCGCGCCGCCAGCAGAGCGATGCCGACGGCGCCCATCGCGCCCGGGTCCGCCGGGACGATCACGTCGCGCTCGAGCACGGCCGCGAGCGTGCGCGAGAGCGCCGGGTCGGTGGCCGGCTTGCCCTGGAAGAACACCCGGTCCAGCAGCCGGCGCTGACCCATGACCCGGCTGCGGTAATTGCGCACCACCGAGTGCTGCAGGCCGGCGAAGATGTCTTCGCGGCTGAAGCCGTCACCGAGCGCCTCGGCGGCCACGTCGGCCACGAAAACGGTGCAGGTCTGGCCGAGGTCGGGCGGGTCGTCACTCAGCGCCGCCAGCCGCCCGAACTCGACGATGTCGTCCACGCCGTGGGCGATCGCCTGTTCTTCGAGGAACGAGCCCGTGCCGGCGCTGCAGACGCGGTTCATGTCGGCATCCACGACCCGCCCGTTCTCGACGTTGATGAACTTCGCGTCCTGGCCGCCGATCTCGACGATGGAGAGGCTGCGGCCGCCGTCCGGGTCGAGCGCGGCGGCCGCGGTCGCATGGGCGACGATCTCGTTCTGCACCATCAGGCGCGGGCCGAGATCCGGGAACGCGGCGCGGAAGACGGTCGCCGCCGCGTCGCGGCCGGAGCCTGTGATGCCGACGGCGACGACCGGGCTCAAGGCCATCTCGGCAACCTCCGCTACGAGGGCCTGAGCGGCCTCGACGGGATTGCCTTCGGTCCGCCGGTAGATGCTCGCCAGGACGGCGCCGGAGGCGACGCCGACGAGCGCGGCCTTCGAGCCGGTGGAGCCGAGGTCGAGACCGAGCACCGCCGGAGCGCCTTCGTCGCCGGCGGCCGGCGCGTCCTCGAGGCGCACCACGGAGCCGGGTCCCCGACCGGCGGGCTCCAGGCGGCCGATCCTGGCGCGCACGGGACGCACGAGTTCCCTTGGGTCGGCCGGGAAGACGTCGGCAGGGCGGTCGTGACCGGCGGCTGCCTCCCCGATCGCACCGGCGACGCCCCGGCCGCTCCTGGATGCCGCGAAGCGCAGCGCGCCGAGCGCCTCGAAGACGCCCGCCTCCGCCGCGACCTCGACCGGCGCGTCGCTCAGGGCGGCCATGCGGACGGCGATCGGTCCGATGAAGGCCCCGTGCCCGACGAGCACCACGGGGCCGTCGATCTTGCTCTTGTCGTAAAGGCTGTGGACGTTGCGGGCGACGCCATCGAAGAGTCCCCGGAAGATGCGCCCGTGCGACTCGCCCTGATTGGCGAAGTGGGTGAGCTCGCTCTTGGCGAACACGGCGCAGCGGCTCGTGACGGTGACGCCGTCCGGGCTGGCCTCCGCCAGTTCGACGGCCTCGTCCAGCGAGCGGCCGAGCCGGGCACAGAGGCCTTCCACCGTCTCGCCCGTGCCTGCCGAGCAGCGTTCGTTGGCCTCGTAGCGCACGTTCCCGAGGGCGTCGCGGGTCAGCACCGAGTACCCGCCGCCTCCGACCCGGACCACGTTGAGCGGCCCTTCCGGGTAGAGCCAGGCGGCCGCCTGCTCCTGGGCGATCTCCTCGGGCACGCCGCCCAGGGCGGGCTCCCCGAGGCGCTCGCCGTACACGCCGGTCGCCGTGATGCCTGCCAGACGGACGACGTCCAGCTCGCCGTAGAGCTCGAGCAAGGGGCGGAGCGGATCGCCGAGGTGGCGCTCCGCCCGCGTCTCCAGCACGCGAAGCTCGCCGTCGGCCGAGAGCTCGCCCACCGCCAGCGAGGTGGTGACCTTGCCGAGATCGGCGCCGATGAAGAGCGGCGCGCCTGAGGGCGCGCCGTACCCGTCTGCCGCGCGGGCGCGGCGTCCTGAGGGGGGGTGGTTCACGCCTCTGCTTATATCAGGTCGGCCGGGCACTCACCATCGGCCGCCGATGCAGCACCCCCGGTCAGCCGCCGCGCCGATCGGGGCCTTCGTGCTGCCGCGGCTCCTGCCGGCGGTCATCGACCCGCTCGGGGCGGCCGGTGACCTCCAGCCAGCCGGCGCCACCGAGACGCGCGTCGCCGAGCGCCCGCGCCAGAAGCATGATCAGGTCGTCATCCGGCTCCGCGAGCCAGGCCTTCACGGCGGCGTCGAGGGCAGGCGATGCACCGGCCCGGGCGCGCCACACGTCGCCGTCGTCCATGATCAGGTACCGGTCGCCGGCGGCGCCCGGACGCCGGTCTCCGACCAGCCATCCCCTCGTCTCCGGGCCGTCGGACGGGGGCGAACCCTCGCCGAAGACGACGCCGCAGTTGGGAGCGCGCCCCGCGACCCTCATCGACACGGTCCACTTGGCTGCGACCTCTCGCAGCTTCGCACGCGGGTCCCGGGGCTGATACTTGTACTCCACATCGACCTCCTTGCCAGGCTCTCGCATTGTGAAGACATATGGGTGACGATGCAAGGGTCGCGCACGGATCCCGCGGCCCGGATGCAGGCGCCCCGGGCTGCACCCGCTGTGCCGCCGTCCTCGCGCGGGGTACAGTAGCGGCATGAGCGACGAACCCGCATACGATCCCGAACTGGAGCGCCTCCTCGACGACGCCTGGGAGGCGCTCGAAGACGGCGACCTGCGCGCCGTGAAGCGCGCGCTGCGCACGGCGCGAGAGGCCGCCGGCGGCGACCCCGCCGTCATCGAACTGGAGGCTTCGCTGGCGCGCGAGCAGGACGACCCGGAAGGCGCGCTCGAGGCCTACCGCCGCTGGAGCGAGGCCGACCCCGACGACCCCGAGCCGTGGCTGGGATCGGCCGAGGTCTACATCGACTTCGGTGAGCCCGCCGAGGCCGCGCGGCTGTTGCGCGAACTGCTCGCCGGTCCGCGACTCGACCCACTGGACGAGGCCGACGCGCGTCACCTTCTCGGCATCGCCTGCGAGGAGAAGGGCGACTCCAAAGGCATGGTCAAGGAGTGGCTCGCCACCCTGCGACTCGACAAGGGCAACGATGGCCCCAAGCCGCGGATGACGCCGGACGAGTTCGAGCGGCTCGCGGCCGACGCCCTCGACGAATTGCCGCCGGAGATCCTCGGGCGACTCGGCAACGTGCCCGTGTTCGTCGAGGACCACCCGTCCGAGGCGCTGGTGCTCGAGGGGCTGGACCCGCGCACTCTCGGCCTGTTCCACGGCATCGCGCTCCCAGACCAGTCGGTGCTAGGCCCCGGCCCCGACGTCGGCGTCATCCACCTGTTCCAGCGCAACCTCGAGCGCGAGGTGCCGGACGACGACGAGCTTGCCGAGCAGATCCGCATCACCGTCCTGCACGAGACGGCGCACTACTTCGGCGCCGGCGAGCAGGACATGCACCGCTTCGGACTCAACTGATCGTCGCGCCGGTCGCGCGCCCCGTACGCGGGGCGGGGCGGCCGGCTCGCGCCCGCCGCCCCGCCCCTTCACCAGGGTGTGCCCCTCCGCACTACTGCACGGTCACCATGGTCATGTAGATGCCGGCCGAGGTGGCCGAGTCGCCGGGCGCCTGCAGCAGCAGGATCAGCGGCACCGAACCGGCCCCGACGGCCTTGTAGTGCATCGTGGTCGTGCCCGGCGCGCCCGGCATGTCGCCTGAGGCGGCGACCGTCGGGTCACCGGCCTGCTCGACGATGCCGTCGGTGGCGAGCGGCGATGTCGTCCAGGCGAAGCCGGTGGACGCGGTGTTGCTCGGCAGCACGATGTCGAACGATTCGCCCTTCTTCACGGTGATCGTCTTGGCCACGTGACGCTCGGCCGCGGTGACCGTCTTGGGCAGGCTGCCCTTGCCGACGTTGATCGTCAGCGCGTACGCCTGCGCCGGCCAGTTCCCGCTCGTCTCGGCGAGCAAGACCGGCGTCACCACGCCGTGGTCCTTGGCTTTGTAGGTGACGGTGGTCGTCCCGCCCGACTTGACGGGCTTCGACGCCGTGACCTGCTTGGACTTGGTCTGGTTGACCCAGGTGCCGGCGCTGCTGTTCAGTTGGACCTTGACCTCGTCGCCCGGCAGCAGGTGGACGCTGTCGGCCGGGTACGTGTCGACCACGCCGACGGTCTTGGGCGTGAACCCGGGCTTGGCGGCCACGTTGACCTGCCAGGTCTTGACGGGCATGGCGTCGGCAGGGACGGAGTTGTAGTCGGCGATCAGCGGGGTCTTGCCCGCGCCGACCACCGAGAACGTCCACACCATCTTGCCCTTGGCGCCGATCGCGTCGCTGTTCGCGAAGAACTTCGGCTGGCCCACCTGCTTGAGGACCTTGGCGTTGGGCTTCTGGAACTTCCACTGGAAGTCGGTCGACGGCTGATCCTGCAGGCTCACCTGGATGGTGTCGCCGCCCTTGACCACGAGGCTCTCGTTGTTGTCGTTGTGGTTCAGTTGGTGGGTGACCGGCTGCGCCGGCGCCTTGACGTAGATAGGCACCGCGAACGTCTGCAGCGGCGGGTCGCCGCCGGGCCGGTTCACCAGGACGAGCGTGCCGGTGCCCGCGGAGGCGCCGGAGAACGTGATCGTCTGGGTGCCGGACGAGTACTTCTGGCTGCCCAGCTTGAGGTACGGCGAACCGCCGACCATCTTCCAGGCGTGCCGGCCCTGGTCGGACGCATGCTTGAGCGTCACCACCAGGGTGTCGCCGGTGCGCAGCCCGGCCGTCTCGGCCGTGTACTCCTCGCCGGCCTTGACCTCGACCGGGATGTGGCCCTTGCCGACCTTGACGATCAGCGCGTAGCCGGCGCCGGGATCGCCGCCCTCGCCGGGCGGCATGTACCAGAAGCCGAGCTCCTCGGTGCCCTCTTCCTCGGCGACGAACGTGAACTTGGTCTTGCCCGGCGCGCCCTCCAGATTGCTCTTGGGCGCCACGATCTCGGGCTCGCCGACCTGCTTGAGGACAGCCTCCTCCTCCATGCCCTCGGCCTTCCACTCGTAGCCGGTGCTGGAGTTGCTGTGCATCGTGACGACGAGGGTGTCACCGACCTTCATGTGCGCCTTGGGCGCCACGCCGACCGAGTCGACCGTGATGGTCTGGCTCGGCGCAGCCGGACTCGGGCTCGGGCTCGACCCCGACGACGTGTCGGTCGAGCCCGACTCGCCACAGGCCGCCAGCCCCAGCACGAGCAGCATGACCGCCCCCAACGCTCCCAGCATTCCTGTCTTGCCTCTCACGTCCCACCTCCGTTGGCTCCGCTCGTGCGTTTCCGCGAGCGCCGCTCCTCCGTGCCGCCGCGACGCAACGCAGGCCCCGTACGACGAACTGCCTGTCCCTACCCCGCTTCGGCTGCGGCAAGCCCTGTTGTGAGCGTTTGCCGCCGCCGGCGCGCCGTCCCTCGCGCCTCCGGCGTGACGGACGGGTCGGCAGCAGACGTCGGCGGCAGGGTTCCCAAGGCGCATGGGCACCGGGCCTCATTGCGAGCCCGGCGTGGACGGATGTTCCAGCCGCCGGAGTGGCGGCGGTCAGGCGGGTAAGGAGAGGCCGAGCAGTTGCAGCGCGCGCTTCTTGAGCGCGCCGCCGATCTCGGCCTTGGCGGCCTCGTCGGCGCCGCCCCCGATGAGGAACGCGTAGCCCTCTTCGAGGGCCTTGACCGTGACGGCGAGCTCGTGCGCGTCGTCCCCGGCGACGTGCCCGGCCGCCATACACTCGCGGAGCGTCGCCTCGACGAGCTCGAGCGACGTCTCGTACAGGGCGGCGTAGCTCTTGCGGACGGCCGGGTGCCGGAGGCTCACGTAGAAGCAGGCGTAGAAGACGCTGTCGTCGAGCAGCTGGTGATACTCGGGGTCGAAGAACGTGTCCAGGATCGCCGTGAGGCGCGCGCGGGGATCGGGGATCGCCGCGAGCCTGTCACCGTAGCCGTGCCGGTATTCCTCGAGCAGGTAGTCGACCAGCTCGATGGTCATCTGTTCCTTGGTGCCGAAGTAGTGGATGAGGAGGCTGGGAGGAGCGCCGACGCGCTTGGCGATCTTGGCGATCGACGCGCCCTGCAGGCCTTCGTCCTTGAGCACCTGGTAGTAGGCGGCCAGCATCTCGCGGCGCCGGATCCGGGCCCGCTCCTCGCGTCTCACTCGCCCCCACCTCCGCGCGTCGCCGACCGGCCGAGCACGGAGCGGCGCCGACGTTGACTGAACGTTCGACACCGGGACTCTACCGTCGCGGTGGTCCGCCGCCACGGAACCGCCCGCGGCGCTCGCATGGAGCGCCGCGGCCCCGTCCCATGTCAGGAGTCGAACCCGAGCCCGAACCGGTCGAGCGTGCGCAGCCAGGCGTTGCGGCGCCCGCCGTCGGCCTCGGCGCGCTTGGTCGCCCAGCGCGTGACCTCGATGAGAGGCAGGCGGAGCGGCTCGGGCGGGAACGGCAACGGGCGCGAGCGCACGAAGCGCAGCTCCGTGAGCTCGGTGGGCGCGTCTCCGAGAAGGTCGAGCGCGACGCGCGCGCCGAACCGCGAGGCCACGACGCCGAGGCCGGTGTACCCGAGCACGTAGGAGACCCGGCCGTCCAGCGCCGTGCCCCAGAACTGGCAGAAGCGGGAGCAAGTGTCGATGACCCCACCCCAGCGATGCGTGAAGCTCAATCCCTCCAGCTGAGGGAACGTGGTGAAGAACTGCTCGGCCAGCGCGGCGTGCTCGTCAGGGCGATCCTCCAGCGCGGGCGCGATGCGGCTGCCGTAGTGGTAGAAGGCGTCCCAGCCTCCCCACAGGATCCGCCGGTCCTCGGTGAGCCGGTAGTAGTGGAACAGGTAGCCGGCGTCCGCCAGCGCCTGCCGGCGTGACCAGCCCACGGACTCCAGCTGTTCCGCGGTGAGCGGCTCCGTCATGAGCGCGTAATCGTAGACGGGGACCACGGAGAGCCGCAGCCGCCGCAGCAGTGGCCGGAAGGCGTTGGTGGCGAGCACGGCGCGCCGGGCCTGCAGCGTGCCGCCCGGCGCTCGGAGTACGACCCCGGACGCCGAGCGCTCCAGCGCCGTGACCTGGGTGCGCTCGAAGAAGCGCACGCCGCGCTCCTCGCAGACGCGCGCGAGGCCGGCGGCCAGACGCGCCGGGTCGACCACGGCGGCGTCGTGGTGCCACAGGCCGGCGAGATACGTCGGAGAGTGGACATCGGCGCGCATCGCATCCTCGTCCAGCCACTCCTGGTCGATGCCCAGCCGCGCGTAGTGGGCCTGCTCCTCGCGCAGCCCCTCGATCTGCCAGGCAGAAGACGCGATGTCGAGCTCTCCCGTTCGCTCCCAGCCGCAGTCGATGCCCTCGCGCTCGATGGTCCGCTCGATGTCATCCAGGGTCTCCATGCCGAGCCGCAGGAGCTCCCTCTCCTCGCCGGCGAACGATCCGGCCCCCGTGGCGACCCCGTGCGTGAGCGAGCCGACGCAGATGCCGCCGTTGCGCCCGCTGGCCTGACCGGCGATCTCGCCGGCCTCGAGGACGACGACGTCGGCGCCCGGCTCGCGCTCCTTGGCGAGCAGCGCGGCCCAGAGGCCGGTGAAGCCGGCGCCGACGACCGCGAGGTCGCAGGTCTCGGCGCCGGCCAGCGGCGGCCGCGGCGACGCCGCCGGCAACTGGTCGAGCCAGAACGGAGCGAGCTTCGCGCCGTCGAGCGCCCGCAGGGCGCGGGCCGACGGCGGGGACTTCGGTGACGTGCGTCGTGCGTGCATGCTGACCACCCTCCCAGGTGGTGGATGAGGAGGCGGCGGGGAGTCTCGGATCCCCGGCGCCGGGGTGCGGACCGTTCAGGTCGCGTCGGGAGGGATGGCCGGCCCGACCGCGCAGCCGGTCCAGCCGCGCGGCCTGCTCCACGACTCGTGGGTGTCGTGCCAAGGCCTCATGGACCTGAGGCTACGAGCGCGACGAACGCGACGTCAACTCCTTCCGGACCCGCTGACCAACAGCGAGCAGGTATCTCTCCGCGTGCCATGAGGATTGAACAGGAATGGCGACTGGCGCGCCACGGCAGGCAATGACAGCATGGCGCTGCGGACGGCGCACTCGCGGACGGCCGCGACGGGGGGAAGTATGGAGGGTCAGTTGCGGCGCGTACGGCTGCGGCTCGCGACCGTGGTCGTCATCATCTTCGTGTTCGTCTCGTCCGGGGCGTTCGGCCTCGAGGACATGGTCGGCTGGTCGGGTCCCGGCATCGCCCTGCTGCTCCTGCTCGTCCTGCCAATCGTTTGGGCCCTCCCCATGGGCCTCGTGTGCGCCGAGCTGGGCTCGGCGATCCCGGAGGAGGGCGGCTACTACGTCTGGGTCAAGCGCGCCCTCGGCGAGTACTGGGGGTTCCAGTGCGGCTGGTGGTCGTGGCTCACCACCTTCGTAGACTCCGCCCTGTACATCGCCCTGGTCACCGACTACCTGCAGTCGTGGCTCGACCTCGACCCCACCGTGGCCTGGCTGATGGGCGTGGCCGTCATCGCCGTGCTCGCCTACCTCAACATCCGCGGCCTCAACGTGATCGCCATCAGCTCCATCGTCATGGTCGTGATCATCCTGACGCCGTTCGTCGTCCTGACCATCCTCGGGTTCGCCAACTGGCACGGCGTGCCGTGGCAGCCGTTCGCGTACCCCGGGCAGAGCGTGCTCACGAGCATCGGCTACGCGCTGGCGGTGGGCATGTGGATGTACTCGGGCTACGACTCGATGTCGGTGCTGGCCGGCGAGGTCGAGGAGCCGCGGCGCGTGATCCCGCGGGGCCTCATGATCGCGATGCCGCTGATCGTGATCTCGTACTTCGTACCGACGCTCGCCGCCCTCGGCGGCGTCGGCCGCTGGGACGAGTGGACCACGGAGGGCGGCATCAGCTTCGTCGAGATCGCGGAGCAACTCGGCGGGACGGCGCTCGGGGTGGCCATGCTGGTCGCCGCCGTGGTGAGCAACCTGGCCCTGTACCAGGAGTACCTGGCGCAGGGCTCACGACCGGCCTACGCGATGGCCGCCGACCACCTGCTCCCGCGCGTGCTCACCCGGACCCACCACAAGTACGGCACGCCATGGGTCTCGATCGTGGTGCTCGCGGTGATCAACGCGGGACTGGTGCGCTACGGGTTCGAGACCCTGATCGTGATCGACGTCTTCCTCATGATGTTCTACTACATCCTGATCTTCATCGCCGCGGTAGTGCTGCGCGTGCGCGAGCCGGGGATGGAGCGCCCGTTCAAGGTGTGGGGTGGCGCCGCCGTGCTGACGGTGATCGTGGCGCCGGCGGTGGCGATCGCGATCATCGCGCTGTTCACCAACGGCATGGATTGGCTCGTCGGCGGGCTCGCCGGCGTGCTCACCGGCCCCATCGCCTACCTCGTCTTCAAGCCCCTGTGCCGGCCAAAGACCTCGTCCGTCGCGCGGCGCCCCTGACGGGCTGCGCGCCGCTCAACGACGCTGCGGCGCCTGCGGGTGTTGGTCACTCTGCGTTGAAGTCCACCGGCTTGTTCTCGCACGAGAGCGTGGAGAAGCGGCAGAGCGCGCTCGGCGGCTGGAGCACCTTGTCGCTGTCGCCGTGGTGCGTCGCGTCCTCGACCCCGACGGGAGCCTCCAGCCGGTAGTAGTCGTACAGCAGACCCTCGCGGTGCTTCGCGTAGTCCTTGTCCTTCATGTTGTTGGGCGCGCCCGTGAGTTTCTCCATGGCGTAGTGGACCTCGAGGCCCTTGTCGGTGACCAGGACGTCGGTGACCGGGATGACGCTGAAGAAGCCCGGGAAGAAGCCGGTGTCCACGAGCAGCCAGTGAGGCCGGCCGTCGTCGTCCACATACAGGTCCGTGATCTCGCCGATGCCGCGGCCCGTCTCGTCGAGCAACTGCCTGCCCTGCAGTTCCTCGGCGGTCAGTGAGATGATCGCCATCGTCCCCCCTCTTCGGTGCCCGCCGCGTGCAACGGGCCATGGGTCCCACCGGATGTGTGGGTCCTACCCGGGAGAAACGCGCTGCGAACGTCGACGGAGGCGCCACGACCGGCGCGCCGGAGCGACGCGCCTCGGGCGCTACTGCAGGGGCTGGATGACGAAAGCCGAGGCGCCGGCGAGCCAGCCGACGAGACCGTAGCTCACGCTCTGGCCGTCGTAGGCGTAGGCGAAGTCGCCTCTGTTCGGGTCGCCGGCTCCCGGCGTCCCACCGCCGCCCAAGGCCTTGGCGCTCATGAATCCGACGTTGGTGCCGGACCAGCCACGCAGCCCCGCGCTTCCCGACGAGAAGGTGCTGTCGTTGAACTCCAGGACGGTGACGCCATCGACCTTGCACACGATGTGAGTGCCCACGGCGACGATGGAGACGTCGTGCTGGGTGCCGTAGATGCCGTAGCCGGCCGGCATCGCAGCACTCGCGATGGGTGCCGTCTCCGCACCGTTCACGACCTTGCGCACCACGAACTTGTTGCCGAGACCGGGATCGTACTGGAAGCAGTAGCCGCTGATGTTCGCCTTACCGTCAGAGCGGAAGTAGACACCGTAGCCTGGGCCGCTGTTCAGCGTGGCGCTCACATCGATCTGCACGTCGGTCCAGCTGTTGTCACCGAACGCCAGGCGACCGCCGGACGTGGGAGGCACGAGCTGGCCGTTGACTATCTTCCACGTGCCCTGCAGGGGCGTCAGCCCATTCATGCTGGAGAAATCCGTGTCGAACAGGACGCTGCTCCCGGTGTTCTCCATCAACTGCCCCGTCCAGGGGTTGCGCGGCCAGGTGTCGAGATAGCGATTGCCCAGGTTGTCGGCGGTCGTGTCGCCGGGTGTGCAGGTGACGTAGTCGGTGGTCGGATACGCACCGTGGTGATCGGTCGCATAGGTCATCACCGCGTTCTGGATGAGGTGAGTCCCCTCCTTGACCGCGGCGTCCTTCGCCTTGTCGCGCTGAGACGCGTAGACGGGGATCGCGATCGCCGCGAGGATGGCGATGACGATGATGACGATGAGGAGCTCGATGAGCGTGAATCCCTCGCGTGGATCTCGTGCCCCTGCCCTCATGATGCCGCCCTTCTGCGCCGGATTCGTGGTCGAGACTCTCGCAGCTAGTGTCGGCAACGGCGGGGTTAACTGGCTCGGATACCTGTTTAGGGCCTAGTACCCACAGCGCCTGGGGCAGGGCCCAGACACGTCGGGAAGCCGGTGCGCCGGAGCCGCGCGCCTCGGGCGCTACTGCAGGGGCTGGATGACGAAAGCCGAGGCGCCGGCGAGCCAGCCGACGAGACCGTAGCTCACGCTCTGGCCGTCGTAGGCGTAGGCGAAGTCGCCTTTGCTCGGCGTGCCCGAGCCGGCGCTGCCGGCGCCGCTGCCGAGCGCCTTCGCGCTGGCGAAGCTCACCGAGCTGCCGCCGTCCCAGCTGCGCAGGCCGGCGCTGCCGGACTTGTAGGTCGAGTCGGCGAAGGAGAGGACCTGCTTGCCGTCCACCATGACGACGTGCTGGTTCCCGACGACCTTGACGACGATGTCGTGCTGCTTTCCGTAGATGTCGAAGCCGGCCGGCATGTTGAACGAGGCGAGCGGCGCGGATTCGGCGCCTTTCGTCACCTTGCGCACCACGAACTTGTTACCGAGGCCGGGGTCGTACTGGAAGCAGTAGCCACTGATGCTGGCCTTGCCGTCGGAGCGGTAGTAGACGCCAAAGCCGCGGCCCTGGTTGAGCGTCGCGCTCACGTTCAGCTCGACGTCGGTCCAGGCGGAGTTGCCGAAGGAGAGGCGGTTCTCACCGGCGCCCGTGGGGACGAGTTGCCCGTTGACGATGGCCCACTTGCCCTGCAGCGACGTCAGGCCGTTCAGGCTGTCGAAGTCGGTGTTGAAGAGGACGTTGCTGCCGGTGTTCTTCATCGGCTGACCGGTCCAGGGGTTGCGCGGCCAGGTGTCGAGGTACTTGTTGCCCAGGTTGTCCGCGGTCGGGTCGTTCGGCGTGTAAGTGACGTACTCCGTGGCCGGATACGTGCCGCCGTGGTCGGCCGCGTACGTCATCACGGCGTTCTGGATGAGGTGGGACCCCTCCTTGACCGCCGCGTCCTTCGCCTTGTCGCGCTGAGCCGCGTAGACCGGGATCGCGATCGCCGCCAGGATGCCGATGACGATGATGACGATCAGCAACTCGATGAGGGTGAACCCCAGTGACCCGTTCGCTCGTCTCTGCATTGGACCGCTCCGCTCCGTTGACCACGATGACTGCATGTGTCACTCCTAGTGTGGTCGATCGGCGGACAGTTCGGACTCGTACAATCGTCTAGGTGGTAGGACGGGACCGCTGAGGCTAGGATTCAAGCAGGGTCGCCCGTTACCGATGCACAGACCCGCAGACCACGAGAAAGGCCGTAGATGACCGCCGCTCGCCGCAGCGCCCCCATGCTCTTCGTCGCCGTACTGGTGGCCGTCGCCGTGCTGGCGCCGGGCGCAGGAGCGGCCGGGACGGCGCTGCCGGAGTCCGGGCCGCTCAGCCCGGCGTTCGTCGAGGCGCTGCACGACCCGCTGGTCACGGTCGGTCTCGGGCGAGTACCGAGCCCGGTCGAGGTGGAGGTGGGCGCGGCCGTCGAGACCGCCGCCGCGCGCACGGCCGGGCCCTCGTCCTACGACCTCAGAGACGAGGGCCGCCTCACTCCGGTCAAGGACCAGGATCCTTACGGCACCTGCTGGGCGTTCGCCAACGTCGCCGCCCTGGAGTCAAAGCTCCTCCCCGCCGAGACGCACGACTACAGCGAGGACAACCTGGTCGGTCGCAGCGGCTACGGCTCCTCACAGTACTGGCGCTACAGTTTCGGCGGCTACGACTTCATGGCCATCGCCTACTTCGCCCGCTGGGCCGGTCCGGTAGAGGAGGCGGACGATCCATACTACCCGGACGGACCGATTCAGCCGGCGCCCGCGGTCAACACCGTGCAGAAGCACGTGCAGGACGTCGTCATGCTCCCAGGCCGCACCTCGTGGAGCGACAACGCCCTCATCAAGCAGCTCGTGCGCGAGAACGGAGCGCTCAGCGTCGGGATGTACATGGACGAGGGCGCCTACAGCGAGTTCGAGGACGACACCGGCGCCATCCAGGCGGCCTATTACCTCGGCGCCAAGATGGGCGAGAATCACGGCGTGGACGTGGTCGGCTGGGACGACGCGTACCCCCGGGGCAACTTCGACGGCCGGTACGGCAGCCCCCCGGGCCCGGGCGCCTTCCTCGTGCGCAACAGCTGGGGTCCCACATGGGGTGACGGGGGCTACTTCTGGGTCTCCTACTACGACAGGTCGTTCGCCCGCGACCAGGGCCTCGGCGGCTACGGCGGGTGCACCTCCTACGCGACCGTCGAGGACACCGACAACTACTCGAGCATCTACCAGTACGACGATCTCGGCGTGACGGACCGCTGGGGCTACGGCGTGCCGCGCGTCTGGGGCGCGACCCGGTACACGGCCGCGGCCACGCAGACCGTCTCCGCGGTCGGCTTCTACACACTCTCCTCATCGACCCGGTACCAGGTCTGGGCCGGCCCGACGCTGAAGTCGCTCACGCTCCGCGCCCGCGGCGTTCGGCAGCTCCCCGGCTACGGCACGGTGTCGTTCTCCGCGCCGCTGCCGGTCAGTCAGGGACGCCGGTTCGTCGTCGCGGTCAAGCTGTACTCGCCGGGCGACTCCCACCCACTCGCCATGGAGCGCCCCGCACGCACGTGGATGCGGCAGGCGGCGGCGGCGCGGGGCCAGAGCTTCATCAGCCGCAACGGGACCACCTGGACGGACGTGACCCGCGTGCGCGCAAACAGCAGTGTCTGCCTCAAGGCCTTCGCCGAGTGACGGCGAGGAGGGCCGCGCCGGCGGCAGCGCCGCGCGGCCGTTCCGGCTCCGTGCCGTCCTCTTCGACTTCGACGGCACGCTGACGCATCCCGGCGCGCTCGACTTCGCCGCAATCAAGCGCGAAGTCGGCTGCCCGCCGGACCAGTTCGTGCTCGAGTGGATCCGGTCGTTGCCCGCGGGAGAGGCGCGCGACGCCTCCGCGCTCGCGCTGGAACGCTTCGAGCTCGCGGCGGCGGACGCTTCCGCGCCCAACGCAGGCGCCGAGGAACTCGTGCGGTGGCTGCGCACGGCCGGCCTGGCCGTCGGCATCCTCACGCGCAACGGGCTGAGCGCGATCGAGCGATCGCTGCGCCGCTTCACCGCACTCACGCTCGACGACTTCGACGTCGTCGTGACCCGGGACGACGGCGACATCGCACCCAAGCCCGCGCCGGACGGCGTGCTGCACGCGGCGGCCGCCATGGGCGTCCTTCCCGAGGAGACGCTCGTGGTCGGCGACTTCCTGCTCGACGTGCGCGCAGGGCGGGCCGCCGGCGCCGTCACCGCCTTCCTCGTGAACCACGGCGCGCCGGGCGACGGCGAGGTCGCGGAGCCGGATGCGGCCGACTGCGACTTCGTCGTCGGCCGCCTCGACGAGCTCGAGGATGTCGTCCGGTCCGGCCTGCCGCTCGCGCCCGGCAAGCTGCCCAACGACCTGCTGGCCGGCTTCCTCGCCGGCGCCGCCGGCGACGACCCGGCCGTGCTCGTGCCTCCGCGGGTCGGCGAGGACGCCGCCGCGCTGGACCTCGCCGGCGCCGAGCTCCTCGTCGCACACGGCGACCCCATCACCCTCGGCGGCGAGGCTCAAGGGCGCGCCGCCGTCCTCGTCAACGTCAACGACATCGCGGCCTCCGGCGCCGAGCCGCGCTGGCTGCTGGCGACGGTGCTGCTGCCCGCGGGCACCACGCCGTCGCAGGCCCTGGCGCAACTGCATGACCTGGCCGCGGCCGCGGCGGAGGCCGGGGTGACACTCGTTGGCGGCCACACCGAGATCACGGACGCCGTGGCGCGGCCGGTCATCTCGCTCTCGGCGCTGGGGACCTTGCGCCGTGCCGAGCTCAAGGACAAGCGCTCGGCGCGCGCCGGCGACCGGATCCTGCTGACCAAGGCGCTGGCGATGGAGGGGGCAGCGCTACTCGCCGAAGAGCTCGGCGAGCGCCTCCACGCCCTCGGCATGAGCGAGGCGGAGCTCGGCGCCTGCCGCGCGCTTCGAGAGCTGGCAAGCATCCGGCCGGAGGCCCGGATCGCCCGCGACGTGCCGGGCGTGCGCGCCATGCACGACGTCACCGAGGGCGGCCTGGCGACCGCGCTCCGGGAGCTGGCCGCGGCCACCGGCCACGGCGTCGTCTTCCATCGCGACCGCGTGCCGGTCTCGCCCGAGACGCGGCGCGTCTGCCAGCTGCTCGAGGCCGACCCGCTCGGGCTGATCGCCTCCGGCAGCCTGCTCATCTGCTGCGATCCCGCCGGCGCCGAGCGACTGGCCGGGACGCTCGAGGCGGCCGCCATCCAGGCCACCGACATCGGTGAGCTCACAGAGCAAGACGCCGGCGTCGTCGCGCTGGAGCGCGACCGGCCGGCGCCGTGGCCGACCTTCGACGTCGACGAGGCCGCGCGGCTCCTGGTGCGACCGGGGGAGCAGCACGAGAAGGACTGACGGGGGAACTGCCGCGGCGGCCGGCTCGACGGAGCCCGCGGCCGCCCTCACGGCGGGGGCGCGCGACCCTACAGGGCCGTGAGCCGCCAGTCGATGTTCATTTCGTCACAGAGCTTGCCGAGCGCCTCGCGAAGCTCGGCGACCAGGGTGGACGCCGGCACCGAGACCACAAGCTCCATCTCGAACAGCGGCGCGTTGGTGTACGGCGCCGGCCGCAGCGACGAATCCACGCTCTCGATGTTGACGTCCATCTCGCCGAGCAGGTGCGAGACCGACTGCATGAGGCCGGGGTGGTCCATGGCCCACGTGTTGAGCCTGAAGGGCAGCGCCGGGGGCCGCTCCGCCGCCCCGGCGTCCGCGAGTCGCAGCTCCGCGTGCACGTGGCTGCCACGTCGCAGGGCGCCGAGCCCATCTTGCAGGCGGCCCATCGCCGCTTCGCTGCCGGCGACCAGCATCATCATGGCGAACTGGCCGCGCAGGTTGACCATGCGGCTGTCTTCGAGGTTGCCCTCACGCTCGGTGATGTAACGCGTGACCTCGTCGACGAGGCCGGGGCGGTCCTCGCCGACGGCGGTGAGCACGGCGTGGTGGATGGCGTCCATGCGAGAGACAGTAGCGGCATCGCGCCCGAAAGACAAAGTCCGCGGCGGCCGGCGGGGCGCGCCGCGGTCTGGCCGAGCGTGCCAGCGGTATAGTGAGGGTGTGATCCCAACCTTCAGAGCCGACCTCCACGTCCACTCCAGGCACTCCGACACGTCGGGCAACGCGGGGATCCGCGCGCTCCGCAGCGCGGAATCTTTCACAGACCCGGTTGAGCTGTACCACGCCCAGCGGGCGCGCGGCATGGACTTCGTCACCATCACCGACCACAACACCCTGGCGGGCTCGCTGGCGATCGCCCACCTCCCCGGCACGTTCCTCAGCGCCGAGCTGGACAGCTGGTTCCCGGAAGACGGAGTGCGCGTCCATGTGGTCGCGCTGGGCATCGACGAGGCGACGTTCGCCACGGCGGACGCGGCGCGTGAGAACATCCACGACCTCGTCGCGGTGCTGCGCGAGGCGGAGGTCGCCCACTACCTCGCGCACCCGCTGTTCGACATGGGCGGCAAGCTCACGCCGGAGTCCGTGGAGCGGATGCTGCTCCTGTTCAACGTGCTCGAGGGCCGCAACGGCGCGCGCACCGGCCGCTGCAACGGCCTCCTGCGCGCCATGGCCGCCGGGCTCACGCCCGAGCAGATGGAGGCCATGGCCGAGCGTCAGGGGATCGAGCCCCACGGGGAGACACCCTGGCGAAAGGGCCTGACCGGAGGCTCGGACGACCACAGCGGTCTTTTCTCGGCGAGCGCCTTCACGGTGGCCGCAGGCGACGGCACCACGGAGGGCTTCCTGCGCGCCGTCGCCGCCGGCGACTGCGCCGACGGCGGCGCCGACGGCGACGCCCGGCTGCTGGCGCACAGCATCTACGCCGCGTCGTTCTGGAAGATCCGCGAGATCCTGCGCCTCGACGAGCCGGAGGAGCAGAAGCGCGCCATCGGCCTGCTGCGCAAAGGATTCGGGCGCATCGGCCGTGAGGTGCCGGTGCTGGAGAAGACGGTGCAGGGAGTCCGCAGCATCGCCCCCGGCCTCTACCGCGACGGCGACCCGCGCGGACCGGCGTGGGAGGAACTCCTCGACCGCGAGATCGGCAGCCTCGTGGCCGGCTGTGACGGAATCAACGCGATCGACGCCAAGGAACTCAACCGCCGGCTGTTCGTGGTGGCCCAGCGCCTCGCCGACGACGTGATGAGCATGCACCTGCGTGCGCTGCTCGCCCGCGGCGCACGGCTGGGCCTCAAGCGCCGGCTGCAGAGCATGTACGCCGTCGGCATGGTCGCCTTCCTCGAGTTGCCCTACTACATCGCCTGGAGCTTCCAGAGTCGCGACCGGGCGCTGCAGGACGAACTCAGGGCCTACTTCCTCGGCGAGCGCCGACACACACGTCGCGAGAAGGTGGCCGTGCTCTGCGCCGTCGCCCCGCACGAGGCGCACGAGGACGCGGAATGCGCCCGCGCCGTGGAAGCGACGCCGTCGCGCCACGACGTGGACGTGGCGCTGCTCACCTGCTCGGTGGACTCGGAGCGAGCCGCCCCCGGCGCCGTCGACTTCCGGGCGCTGGCCTGGCGACCGTCATTGAACGGCGAGGGACCTGCCTGGGTGGTGCCGCCCCTGGTAGAGGTCGTGGACTACCTCGAAGAGGAGAACTTCACGGCCATCCACACCGACTCGGCGGCAGGACAGGGCCTCGTGGCTCTCGCCGCCGCGCGCCTGTTGCATCTGCCGGTCACCGGCGCCGTGGACCCGGCCGGTCTGAAGGCGGCGCGGGGGCCCGGCGATCTCGCCGGGCGGTTGCGCCGCCGCTACAGCGTCTGGTTCTACGGCAAGCTCGACGAGGCCTACGTGCCCACGCGCGCGGCGGCGCGCACGCTCGTCGCGGCCGGGGTCGATCCGAGCCGGATCACCCTGCTTCCGGCGCCGTCCAGGGATGGAGACGCGGC
>CAIYOD010000171.1 GCA_903927755.1 uncultured Thermoleophilia bacterium
CGCCGGCGGGGCCGCGAAGCGGCTCCTCCGGCGCCCCGCGCCGCTTGAGCAACGTCAAGACTCGACGGCGTTTGCCGGTGGTACCATCCGCTCAGAGATAATCCCAACCGATGGAGTCGGGTATGACCACGCCGCCGCTCACCCTCACCCCCAAGACCACCGTCCACACGCTGCTCAAGGAGTATCCGTTCCTGCTGGACTTCCTGGCGGAGTACCACCCGGAGTTCAAGAAGCTGACCAATCCTGTGCTGCGCCGCACCGTGGGCCGCATGGCGACGCTGGACACGGTGGCGGAGCAGGGCAACGTACCCCTCAACCGGCTCACCGACGACCTCGCCACGGAGATCGAGAAGCAGACGGGCACGCGACCGCCGATCGCCGACGTCGCCGACGCGGAGACCATGGACCCCGCCCGCCTCCAGGCGTTGCACGACATCGTCAAGGACCTGCACGCCGGCAAGACGGTCGAGGAGGTCAAGCCGGCCTTCGAGGAGCTCATCGCCGACGTCGAGGCCACCGAGATCGCCGCCATGGAGCAGAAGCTGATCGAGGGCGGCGTGCCCGACAGCGAGGTCAAGCGCCTCTGCGACGTGCACGTGCAGGTGTTCGCCGACGCGCTCGAGGGCCACGAGGCGGTCACCGCGCCGGCCGGTCACCCGCTGGACACCTTCCAGCGCGAGAACCAGGCGCTGCTGCAGGTCACGGCCTCGCTGCGCAAGGTCGCCGAGGCGATCGGCGAGCCGCCGGACGGCGCCGCCTGGGCGCGCCTCAAGGGCGCGCTGGGCGACACCGTGGAGCGGCTCTCCGACGTCGACAAGCACTACCTGCGCAAGGAGAACCAGCTCTTCCCCTTCCTCGAGGACCACGGCGTGGAGGGCCCCAGCAAGGTGATGTGGGCGATCCACGACGACATCCGCGCGCTCATCAAGCAGGCGCGGCAGACGCTCGCCGACGACGACGCCGGGCTCGCCGTGAGCACCTGCCTCGCGCTCGCCAAGATGGCCGACGACATGGTGACCAAAGAGGAGCAGGTGCTGCACCCGATGGCGATCGACACGCTGAGCGACGCGGAGTGGGCGCAGATCCGCGCCGGCGAAGGCGACATCGGCTACGCCTTCATCGACGGCGTGCCCGAGTGGCCGACGGCCGCGGCGGCCGGCGCAGCCGCGACGAGTCTGGCGGGCGCAGGAGAGGCCGCCGAAGCGGCGGCGGGCCCGGCCGGGGCGGCTGCGCCGGCCGGCCTCCTCGCCCTGAGCACCGGCAGCCTCAGCCTCGACGAACTGAACCTGGTGCTCGGCGTCCTCCCCATCGACTTCCAGTATGTGGACGAACACGACCGGGTGCGCTTCTACAGCGAGGGTCACCGGATCTTCCCGCGCAGCCCCGGCGTGATCGGGCGCAAGGTGCAGAACTGCCACCCGCCGGCGAGCGTGCACAAGGTGCAGCAGATCCTCGACGCGTTCCGCGCCGGGGAGAAGGACGCGGCGGAGTTCTGGATCGAGATGCAGGGGAAGTTCCTGCACATCCGCTACTTCTCGGTGCGTGACGAGGCCGGGGTCTATCGCGGCGTGGTCGAGACCGTGCAGGACGTGACGGGGATCCGCGCCCTGCAGGGCCAGCGCCGGCTGCTCGACTGGTAGCCGGCCAGGCCGGTCCCTCGCGGCCGCCATGGGATAGCATTGGGCGTCAGGCAACGACTCCGAGAGGTGGTCCCGACGATGCTGTGGAAGCGCGGCAGTCTCACTCCCGAGCTGGCGGATCTGGTGTTCACGTTCCTTCCGCTGGATCTCAGCGTCGCCGACGAGAACGACATCCTCGTGTACTGGAAGGGCGCGACCTACAAGACCTGCGACGCGCGCTACATCGGCCGCGACGTCCGCGACTGCCATCCCGAGCAGAGCCTGGCGTGCCTCGAGGAGATCCTCCGGGAGTTCAAGGCCGGCGCCAAAGACGTCGCCGAGGGCTGGGAGCAGAAGGGCGAGAAGGTGAAGCGCACGCGGTACTTCGCCCTGCGCGACGGCGACGGCGCATACAAAGGCATCCTCGAAGTGAACGAAGACGTGACCGGCGCCCGCGCCCTGCAGGGAGACCAGGCTCTCCCCGGCTGGTGACGCGGACGTGAACAAGGAGTCGACGAGATGACGTACATCGTAGCCGCTACCGGCGCCACGGCTTGGCTCCTGCTCATCGGCGCGGCGATCGCCGGCATCGCCTTCGGCATGCTGCTGAACCGCACCATCAACGGGCGCAAGAAGAAGTAGGCGTCAGTCGGCCCGGGCGAACGCGCCGCTGCGCCCGTCGAATGAGAGCATCGTGAGCTTCACGGCGCGAGCGCGGCCGCCGCGCACGTCGAACACGGCGGCCGTCCCCGACGCGGTGTCCCGCCAGATGTCGGCGCTCCACGGCACGTATCGCAGCGTCTCCCCGCGGCCGAGACGCACGGAGAGGCCGTCACCCGGTCCCCGGCGGATCGTCACCCGGCCGTAGTACGCGTTCTCGTAGACGCCGGCGTACGCGCGCCGCTGCCGCGGAGCCTGCGCGCCCACCGGCGGCTCGGCCGGAAGCACGAGGCCGCGGGCCGCGGCGACGCCCTCCTCGACCGCGGCGTCTCCCTGTCCGCCGGCCGCGAGAGCGGCCTCGACGGCGGCTTGCTCGACCGCGAGCCAGTCGTCCTGGGCGGCGCCGAGGGCGGCGAGGTCGACGAGCGTCTTCGTGAGCGCCCTGCCCAGCGCCGCCCCCTCGGGGTAGGCATTGGCGAGCACGATCACGGCGATGCCGTCGTCGGGCACGAGGCCGACCACGGCGCTCGAGCCGCTCGCGAGGCCGCCTTCGGCGCTCGCCACCAGCCGGCCGTCGAAGCTCGAGAGCACCCAGCCCAGACCCGCCGCCTTCGGTCCCGACGCTCCGGCGTCCATCGCGGTCGCCGGCTTCAGCGTCTGGCCGAGCACGCCGGCGGGCGCGACCCGCACCCCGCCGACCGCTCCACCGTTCAACTGCAGGCGGGCGAACGTGACGAGCTCGCTCAGACTGGAGCCGACCCCGAGGGACGGCGCGAAGACCGTCTCGTCCTGCGGGTCCTGCGGGACCATCGCTCCGTCCACCAGGCGGTGCGGCGTCGCCTTGTCGACTGCCATGACGAAGTCCCGGTAGCCGGTCACGGTGTCGTCGTCGCCGAGAGGATCGAGCACGAAGTCGCGCAGCAGCCGGGCCCAGGAATCGCCGGTCGCGCGCTCGGCGCCGACGGCCGCCGCCGTCACGAGGGCTTCCTGCGGAGCGTGGGCAGCGCGGAAGCCGGCCGCCGGGTCCAGGTAGCGCAGCCGCCGCAGCACCTCGGCGCGGTCGTAGCCGAAGGCGCGCAGCTCGCTGCCGGCATACGCCGGCAGACCGCTGCGCGCCGCGGTCAGGTCGCGGAACGTGGCTTCGCGGGTGGCCCATCGATCGCTCAGACGGAATCCCGGCCAGACACGGCGCACCGGCTCGTCCCAGCTCAGCTCTCCCTCGCCGGCAAGCGCCGCCAGCAGGGTCGTGGTGTAGGCCTGCGAGACTCCGCCGAGCTGGAACAGCGTATCGTCGTCCACCTGGTCCGGCCGGCCCAGCTCGCGGAGGCCGAAGCAGCGCGTGTACATGGTCGTGTCTCCGGCGACGACGGCCACCGCCGCGCCGGGGACGCCGCTGCGCGCCACCATGCCGGCGGCGAGCTGGTCGAAGACCGGGAGAGCGCGCCGCACAGCAGCGGCGGCGGCTACCCGCCGCGCGGCGTCCGCGAGCGCGCCCGCGCGCCGGCCTGATGGAGCCGGGATCATCGGCGCAGCCCCGGTGTCGGGAGCCGGCGAGGACGACGGCGAGACGAGAGGCGCGCCGGATGGCGGCACGGTCGGCGGCAGAAGTGACGGGCCCGCCGAGGGCGAGCTCGTCGGGGAAGCCGGAGCCGAGGCGACCATGGTCGCCGTGCGCGAAGGCGACGCCGACGGCTCCGCGGCCACGCGGATGCCGCAGCCGGCGAGCAGCGTCGCCGCGCCGGCCGCCGCAAGCATGCTCGCGCGCCACCTGGGTCTCAACGTCAGCCTCCTCTGAGCTCGCCGTCTTCTTCGTCGCGGCGAGCCTCATACCCCCTCACCGGAGCCCGGGTGTACACTGCCGTGCACGGGGTCGAGGAGACGGGTGACGATGCACGGTTGCAGGGCCACGAGCCACGGGCGCCGCACGCGGGCCGCCGGCTGCGACAGAGGCGCCGTGCGGTGACGCCTCACGTCGAAGACCGGGATCGCCACGACCTCGAGGCGTGCCTCGCGGAGATAGATTTCGCGCTCACGGAACTGCTCGAGGCGCGCGCCGTCCACTACGTCGGCGAGGCGACCTGCGCTCCGGTCGCCCTCCCCCTCGTGCACACGGTGAACCGCATGATCCGCCTGCTCGAGGAGATCGTCGTCTTCCTTCTACCCCTCGCCCGCGGCGAGCTCTCCGCTCCGCTGCCCTCCCCGGACAACAACATGGCGGTGCCGCTGGTCGAGATGCACGCGCGCCTCAGCCGGCTCACGCGCCAGACGCAGGAGATCGCCCGCGGCGACTACTCCCAGCGCATCGACTTCATGGGTGAGTTCTCCGAGGCGTTCAACTCCATGGTCGTGCTGCTGGAGGAGCGCGAGCGCTCGCTGACCGATGAGATCGCGAGGCGCAAGCAGGCCGAGGACGACCTGCAACGCGAGCGCGATCTCCTCGTGGCCGGGCCCGTCGTGACCTTCCGCTGGAACGTGGACGACGAGGGCACCGTCGAGTACGTCTCGCCCAACATCAGCGCCTACGGGTACGCCCCGGAGGAGTTCACCAGCGGCAAACGTGTCTACGCCGACATCGTCGACCCCGCCGACATCGGCTGGATCAGCGAGGAGGGCAACGACAAGTCCCGAACCGGTCTCGAGACCTGGGTCCAGGAGTACCGCATCCTCGACGTTGAGGGGGAAACGCACTGGATCCGCGACTTCACGCACGCGGTGCGCGACGACGAAGGCGCGGTGACGGCTTACGAGGGCTACATCATCGACGTGACGCCGCAGAAGGCGGCCGAGGCGGCCTTGCGCCAGCGCGAGGAGCAACTGCGCATGCTCTCACTGTCCGACGACCTCACCGGTCTCTACAACCGCCGCGGCCTGTTCGCGCTCGGGGAACACACGATGCGCATCGCCCGCCGGCGCGCCAGGAAACTCGGCGTCATCTACGTCGACGTCGACTCGCTGAAGACGGTCAACGACCGCTTCGGCCACGCGCAAGGCGACGAAGCCCTGCGCATGGTGGCCGACGTCATCCGCGCGAGCATCCGCGAGTCGGACGTGGTCGGCCGGATCGGCGGTGACGAGTTCGTCATCCTCGCCGAGGACGATACCGGCGTCACCGAGGACATCGTGGCGCGCCTGCGCCGGCGCGTCGAGCACGCCAACGCGAAAGCGGGCAGGCCGTTCCGCCTGTCGCTCAGCATCGGCGCGATCGACTGGGAGCACGGTGACCAGGCCACCCTGCAGGAACTCATCGAACGCGCCGACCAGTGCATGTACGACGACAAGCGGGCCAAACGGCGCTGACGGCCCGGGGCTGGAGGGACCATGACGCAGACCAAGCCGATCCCGGAAGCGAACGGGGCGACCGCGGCCGCCCCGCCGCAGGGACAGTGGTCGCCGCGCGTGAGCGCGGCGATGCTCGCGCGCCTCGCGGCGCGCGCCGCCGTCGCCGCGCCCACCGAACAGACGCCGGTCGAGGCGCCGCACACCGGCGCGGTGCTGGGCGAAGTGCCCAAGGGTTGCCCGGCCGACGTCGAGGCGGCCTGCGCGAGCGCGCGCGAAGCGCAGCGGGAGTGGGCGCGCCGCAGCGTCGAAGAGCGCGCCGCCGTGCTCCTGCGCTTCCACGACCTGGTGCTGGCCAACGCGCAGGAGATCCTCGACGTCATCCAGCTCGAGAGCGGCAAAGCGCGCATCCACGCCTTCGAAGAAGTGCTCGACGTCGCCATCCAGGCGCGCTACTACGGGCACACGGCGCCGCAGTTCCTGCGGCCGCGGCGCGCGCAGGGCGCGCTGCCCGTCCTCACGTCGGCGCGCGTCCACCATCGCCCGCGCGGCGTGATCGGCATCATCGCGCCGTGGAACTACCCGTTCACGCTGGCGATCGGCGACGCCCTGCCCGCGCTCGTCGCCGGCAACGGCGTGGTGCTCAAGCCGGACGCGCTCACTCCGTTCAGCGGCCTGTGGGCGGCCGGCCTGCTGGAGGAGGCGGGGCTGCCCGCCGGCCTCCTCCAGGTGGTCACCGGCCGCGGCGCCGAGCTCGGCACTCCGCTCATCGACGGCGCCGACTTCCTCATGTTCACCGGGTCCACCGCGACGGGCCGCAAGGTGGCGGCGCAGTGCGGCGAGCGTCTCAAGAGCTGCGCCATGGAGTTGGGGGGCAAGAACGCGCTGCTCCTGCTCCCGGACGCTCCGCTCTGGCGCGCCGTGCCCGGCGCCGTGCAGGGCATCACGTCCAACGGCGGCCAGCTCTGCATCAGCATCGAGCGCGTGTATGTGCACGACGCCATCTACGACGCCTTCGTGCCCCGCCTGGCTGAGGCCATGCGTACCCTCAAGCTCGGGTCGAGCCTTACCTACGCCGACGACGTGGGCTCGCTGACCAGCGCCGACCAGCTGGCCAAGGTGGCGGCGCACGTCGAGGACGCCGTGAGCAAGGGAGCCGAGGTGCTGGCGGGCGGCAGAGCCCGCCCCGACCTCGGCCCGTACTTCTACGAGCCGACGCTCCTGGCCGGCGTGACGGAGGACATGGAGCTGTGCCGCGCCGAGACCTTCGGCCCCGTCGCGGCCGTCTACCGTTGCTCGTCCATCGACGAGATGGTGGCGCGCGCCAACGACAGTGAGTACGGACTCAACGCCAGCGTCTGGACGCGCGACGTCAAGTCCGGGCGCGAGATCGCCGGCCGCATCGAGGCCGGAGCGGTCAACGTGAACGAAGCCTACGCCGCCACCTGGGCGTCCGCGGCCCCGATGGGCGGCTGGAAGCAGAGCGGCCTCGGCCGCCGCCATGGCCGGCACGGCCTGGTGAAGTACACGTCGTCGCAGACCGTCGCCGCGGAGCGCCTGCTCAACATCGGCACTCCGCCGTTCCTGAGCAACGGCCAGTACGCGACCGTCATGACGCAGGCCGTCCGCCTGCTCAAGCACGTCCCCGGCATCAAGTGAGGAGGTCCAGGTGACCGCGATCCACAACAAGCACGTCCTCGTCACCGGCGGCGCCTCGGGCATCGGCCGTCTCCTCGTGCTCGGCTGCGCCACGCTGGGCGCGACCGTCACCATCTGGGACCTGGACGCCGAGGGGGCGACGCGAGTGGCCGCCGAGGCCGCCGAGCTCGGAGCCTCCGGGGCGCACGCGTTCGCCTGCGACGTCAGCGACCGCGAGCAGGTGTACGCGCGCGCCGACGAGGTGCGGGCCGCGGCCGGCGACGTTGACGTGCTGGTGAACAACGCCGGCATCGTCAGCGGCCGGCCGCTGCTCGAGCTGTCCGACGAGTCCATCGAGCGGACCTTCGCCGTCAACACCCTGGCGCTCTTCTGGACGACCAAGGCCTTCCTGCCGGCGATGAAGTCTCGCGGGAGCGGCCACATCGTCACCGTGGCCTCCGCCGCGGGCCTGATCGGCACCGCCCGCGAGACAGACTATGCGTCGAGCAAGTTCGCTGCCGTCGGCTTCAACGAGGCGCTGCGGCAGGAGCTCCGGCGCAGCACCCCGGGCGTCAAGACGACCGTCGTGTGCCCGTTCTACGTCGACACGGGCATGTTCAAGGGCGTGAAGACGCGGTTCCCCTTCCTGCTCCCCGTACTGAAGGAGCAGGACGTCACCGACCGCGTCCTCAAGGCCATCCAGCGCGATCAGGCGCAGCTGCAGATGCCGTTCATGGTCAGCACGCTGCCGGCCATGAGGCTGCTGCCGGTGTGGGCGTTCGACCAGATCACGGATCTCTTCGGTCTGAACAACGCGATGGACGCGTTCACGGGGCGGGCGCCGGCGGACGACGCCTGAGGAGCGGGGCTAGAGCCTGAACTCGTGCCGGCAGTAGGAGTCGCCGGAGCTCAGGGCGTGTGTCTGGGTGTGCACCGACGAGTCGACGCCCAGCATGCCGCAGAGCATGCTGCGGTCGAAGGCGCAGACAACCTCGGGGAACTCCTCGGAGAGCTCGCGGTAGACGCAGTTGTGGACCTCGATGATCGCCTCGCCGTTGCCGTTGGACGAGAGCGTGGCGCCGTAGCCGGACAGGTCCATCCAGTCGATGACGGCGCGCGTCGAGAGCTTGACCGGAGTCTGGGCGCCGTCGCCGGCGAACTCCTCGGCGATCTGCTCGCCGTAAGTGCGGCCCAGGGTGGTGGCCGTCGCGGTGGCGACGTCGGGGTCCATCGACTCGTGGATGAGCTTGAGGAGCAGCCGCGCCAGACGCTCGTAGCGGCGCGGTGGCAGCATGACCTCGAGACGGCCATCGGTGACCGCATAGATCTTGGCCGGCCGGCCGCCGCCGGGACGGCGGCGGGTCGCGGTGGAGACCAATCCGAGGTCTCCGAGCTTCTCGAGGTGTGCGCGAGCCACAGTACGGTGCAGGCCGAACACCGCGGCCACCTCGCTCGCCGACTGCGGAGTCTCGCAGCCGCGAAGGTGGCGGTAGACGTTACGGCGGGTTGGGTCGCCGAAGACGTCGGCCAGCCGTCCCAAGTACACGCCATCCTTGTCGTACGAGGTCTCCACGAAAGCGACAGTATCGCACTTGGCTTCACAAGCCAAGGCTTGTGATGGTAGGGAGACACGCAATAGGCACTTCACCCTAGACAGCACGACGTTATGGATGCCCCGCCCCCGGATAAGCAGCACTCACCGGCCGCTCAGGCCGCGAGGCATTCACGAGAGGAGCAGCGATGATCAAGGTGAGGACGTTCGCCACGCCGATCAAGATGTTCGCCACCATGCGGGAACTGCACGACCTGGACGCGCAGGTGGCTGCGTTCCTGCAGGAGGAGGGCGCCGACAAGGTGTTCTCGATGAGCGACAGCACGACCGTCGGCGAGAGCGGCGAGACCATCGGGCTCATGCGCGCCGTCGCGTACCGGGTGCCGGACTGAGCTCAGAACTGGACATCGCCATGGTCCGCGAGGCGCTCCGTCTGGAGCGTGAGGCGGTGGCGAGGTACTCCGAGCACCCCGCCGCCTCGTCCGACCCGCGGCTCGTGACGTACTGGGAGTCGCTGCGCCGCAACGAAGCCGAGCACCGTCGCCTGCTCGAAGCCTGGCTGCGCGCTCGGGGCGAGGATCCGGATCGCGACGCGCCCGCCGCACAGATCCTCGGGGCGGGCGCACCCGACGCCGACGAGGGCGCCACGGACATGGCCGCGAACGCCAAGGACCCCGGCGGCGTGGGCCGGCACCCGCTGCCTCCGGCCGCCGCCGGCATCCGCGGTCACGCCACCGAGGTGGCCGCTCTGCGCGCCGACTACGACTTCGAGGACGAGGCCGTCGCCATCTACGGCCACTTCGCCTACCGGGCGGAGGACCACGAGCTCATGGAGTTGTTCAAGGAGCTCGCGCGCGGCGAGGCGGGCCACCGCAACGGCCTGCGCCGGACCCTCAGGACCGTCGAAGACCCGGCGACTCCCGTGATACTCTTCTGCCCGCTCTGCGGGTGGCAGATCGACTTCGGAGCGGATCCCGCGGAGGGCACGGAGGGCAAGTGCCCGGTGTGCCCCGGACGATTCGCGCTGCGGCCGGACGAGAGCGGCGACTGGACCCTTGAGAGGCTGGCCCCCTGAGATGAGCGACCCCATCCCCCCGGAGGCACGAGCCGCCAACCTCGCACTCTGGAACCGGTGGACCAAGGTGCACGAGAAGAGCGCGTTCTACGACGTCGAGGGCTTCAAGACCGGCGCGACGTCGCTCTGGCCGCTGGAGCTCGAAGAGCTCGGGCCGTTCGTGCGCGACGGCACGACGCTGCTGCACCTGCAGTGCCACTTCGGCCTCGACACGCTGAGCTGGGCCCGCCTCGGTGCGGAGGTCGTCGGTCTCGACCTCAGCGACGAGGCGATCGCCCTGGCGAGGCGCCTGGCCGGCGAGGTCGGCCTGTCCGGCCGCGCCGAGTTCATCTGCGCCGACCTCTACGACGCCGACGCCCACCTCGGCGACCGCCTGTTCGATGTGGTCTTCGTGAGCTGGGGCGCCATCAACTGGTTGCCCGACCTCGATCGCTGGGCGGCGATCGTCGCCCGCCACCTGAGGCCCGGCGGCACTCTGTACGTCGCCGAGATGCACCCGTTCGCCGAGACGATCGACGACGAAGCGCCCGAGGGCGTCCTTCGCGTGCGCTACCCGTACTTCCGCGATCCCGCCAACCCTGCCGTGGACGCCGTCCACGGCTCGTACGCCGATCCCGACGCCGAGACGACAGGTCTGTTCGCGTACTACTGGCAGCACGACTTCGCCGAGATCCTCGGGGCCCTCACGGGCGCCGGCCTACGCATAGAGCATCTGCACGAGTTCCCCTTCTCCCCCGCGCCGTTCTTCGACTGGATGGTGCAGGACGAGAACCGCTGGTGGTGGCTGCCGGCCGACGGGGGCGGGTACCGCAAGGACCTGCCGTTCACGTTCTCGCTGCGCGCCACCGGGCCCGGGGACGAGGAGGCCTGAGATGCTGGACGACTACCTCAAGGCCAATCTGCAGAGCTGGGACGAGGCCGTGGGCCTGCACGTCGACTCGGAGTTGTACGACGTCGCCGGGTTCAAGGCCGGCACGACGTCGCTGAGCGAGATCGAGCTCGGCGAGCTCGGCCTCTTCGTGGGCGAAGGCACGACGCTACTGCACCTGCAGTGCCACTTCGGCCTCGACACGCTGAGCTGGGCCCGCAAGGGCGCCGTCGTCACCGGCGTCGACTTCTCCGGCGAGGGGATCAGGACGGCGCGCTCGCTGGCCCGCGAAGTGGGCCTCACCAAGCGCGCCACGTTCGTGCAGAGCGACGTCGAGAGCCTGCCGGACAAGCTGTCCGGCTCCTTCGACGTCGTCTTCACCTCCTGGGGCGCGCTCATCTGGCTCGGCGACCTCGAGCGATGGGCCGAGGTCGTCGACCACTTTCTCAAGCCCGGCGGCGTCCTCTACATCGCGGAGTTCCACCCCTACGCGTTCCTGCTCGCCGACGACGCCACGCCGGAGTCTCTCCGCATCGGCTACCCGTACTTCATGTACGGCGTGCCGCAGCGGTTCGACGAGGACGGCGACTACGCCGACCCGCAGGCCAAGACGGAGCACACCGTGACGTTCGAATGGCTGCACGGCTTCGGCGAGATCATCGACCCGCTGCTGCGCCGCGGCCTGCGCCTCGACTTCCTCCACGAGTTGCCGTACACGGTGCCGGGCCTTCCCTTCTCGTTCCTGGAGAAAGACGACCGCGGGATGCTGCGTGTGAAGCGCCACCACGACGACTTCCCCCTGACATTCACGCTCAAGCTGACGAAGGAGGCCCGATGACCGCGCCCGCGAGCGACGGCGGACCGGCCGGCGACCGTGGCGCCGAAGACCGCGCCGCCGCCGGCAAGCCGCTCCCTCTCGGCGACGAGGACCTCCTCGCCATCCTGGAGGAGGCGATCGCCGACGAGCGCGCCGCCCAGGAGAAGTACCGGCGCGGCCTCGAGCGCTGCGCCGATCCGGCGGCCTGTGAGATCTTCGAGCAACTGCTGCGCGAGGAGAGCGCCCACGAGAAGGCCCTGAGGGCGCGCTACGTCGAGGTCAAGAAGCGGATAGGCCTGCAAAGCGCCGGCCGGGGCTGAGCGTCCGCCGGGGCTGAGGACGGACCGGCCGGGGCCGAGCCTGCAAGCCATGCCTCGGCCCGCAACAGTTCTTAACACAGCCCGGGCGTCATGGGTCTTGACCGCTCCCGAAACGCGGCGTATTCTTTTTGTGCGCTTTCACAGTCAAAACCAGTGAACGCGTGTCCCGTCAGGGGGACAAAGGCCGGTGCTATCCCACCAGCACCGAGGCCCCTCGAAGGCGGCGCCACCCCTCCAGGCGCCGCCTTCGCTTATGTGGCGACCCGCTCGGTCAGACCGCCAAGCAGCGCGGGGATGCCCGCCCGCGGCACCACCAGGTCGGCCGCACCACGCACCGGCTCGGCGGCCTCCGCCACGGCGACGCCGAGCCCCGCCCACTCGAGCATGTCGATGTCGTTCATGCCGTCGCCGAGGGCCATCACCGCCTCGCGCGCCACGCCCAGACGACCGCAGAGCCAGGCGAGCGTGCCGCTCTTGCTGACGCTGCCGTCCGCGAACTCGATGTAGTCGGGCTGCGAGCGCGTGACGTAGAGACGCCCCCGCCAGCGCTCCTGCAGCCCCGACAGGATCTCGTCGACGTCGGCCGGCGACGTCACCAGCACCAGCTTCGTCGGCGGCCGGCGGACCACCTCGGTCACAAGGTCGTCCACCGTGTCGATGCTCACTTCCACGTGCTCGGCGTAGCGCCGCGCCTCTTCGGTCACCTGCTCCACGAAGAGCTGGTCGTCGATGTACGCGTTGAGCTGGCGACCCATCGTCTGCACGTGACGTACCACCTCGGCGGCCGCCTGCCCGTCCATGGGCACGTGGCGCAGCCACTCCCCGCTCGCGAGGTCGGCGACCAGCGCCCCCTGGTAGCAGATGACCGGTCCCTCGGTAAGGCCGAGACGGGCGACGACGCGCTGCGCGCTCTGGAGCATGCGGCCGGTGCAGATGACGGTCCGGATGCCGGCCGCGTGCAAGGCCGCCAGCGCCTCCGGCAGGCCCGGGGCCCAGGTGAGATCGCGGCCGATCAGCGTGCCGTCGAGGTCAGCTGCGACGAGGGCCGGCCGGAACCCTGGTGGGATCGCGGTGCCTCCCGCGTTCACGACTCACCGTCCAACGGGGTTGCCGCTGCGGCGGTCACGGGTACAACCAGAAGGTATCGCTCGCTCGATACACTGGAGAAGAGCCTGACCCCAGCACCCACGGGGCGGCTTCTCACGAAGACCTGGTTATTCCCAGGTCTTCGTTTTGTCATGAGGCCTTTCGCGGCGCCGGTCGCATGGACGTCACCACGATGTCGAGGCGGATGATCTCGATGGTGGCCACCCGGCGCATGTCGTCGCGGAACGCCTGGAGCATCGCACCGTGCACGTCCTGCAGGTCGCAGACCGGGACGTCCGCCTCGACGCGCACGCTCCACCCGTCGTCAC
This sequence comes from uncultured Thermoleophilia bacterium, assembly GCA_903927755.1. Classification (GTDB taxonomy): domain Bacteria; phylum Actinomycetota; class Thermoleophilia; order UBA2241; family UBA2241; genus CAIXSE01. The sequence goes on from CAIYOD010000171.1 coordinate 13,241, forward strand.
CCCTGCTGACCGCGACCTCGCTGACTCGCGAGCCGGGGAGCATGCTCTGGAAGCGACGGGCCAGCGCCTTGCGGAGCGCGGGGACCGAGAGACGAGCGGTGCCGTCTTCGACGGCGAACTCGATGGCCTGCGGCGTGCTCGCCGGCGAGACCTGTCGATAGGCGAAGATGATGAGGAGGACGGTGACTGTGGCCGTGACCGCCGCAGCGACGATGGTGGCCGTGGAGGACCGGCCGGTGAGGTCCGCCCACCAGGCGGAGCCGCGCCAGTCGATGCCCGGATCCACGGCGAGCGCGGCCTGACGGACCAGCGCCGCCCCGGCGAGGAGCAGTGACAGCACGCCGGCGACTACGGCGACGATGCGGGCCAGCGGGGTCACGGGAGATGCCTCGCCAGTTGCGCGACCCTGAGAACCTTGACGCGGACGTTCAGCCGCGCGAGGTCGCGACCGGTGACCCGGGCGACCTGGCGGCGCACGGCGGCGTCGGCGGCGTCGCGCACGGCGTCCACATTCGAGAGCGGCCGGGCGAAGATGACCACCCTGCCGCGGAGCTCGGCGCCGCGCTTGAAGAGCTCGACCTCGGCGCGGACGACATCCGGGTGGGCGCGGGTGGCGCCCGACGCGGCCGGCCGCTCGAGATCGCCGGAGGGGACCAGCACGCCACCGTCGCCGGCCGGCGACGGCAGCCACAGGGCGTCGGAGTCGTGCCGCAGCACCATCCAGATGAGGCCCGCGAGCACCGCCATCCCCAGGAGGAGCAGCCACGCAAGCAGCGCATGGCCGCCGCCGGGGGTGATGTACGGGAACGGCGAGAAGTCGCAGTCGAAGGCCGCGGCCACGAGCCGCATGGCGAAGAGCAGCGCGACGAGCCCCCCTGCCAGAAGCAGGAGGAACGTCGCGATGCGGGTGATGGCGCCGGCCGCCGCTCCGGCGGGCCGGCGTCTCTCAGCCTGCGGCGCCAGACTGATCCTCCGGGAACACCACGTCGGTGACGAGCACGTTGACGGCGCGGACCGGCAGGCCCGTGGTGGCCTCGACCTGCTCGGAGACGGCCTTGCGGCACGCCTCGGCGATGGCCGGGACGCTCGCCCCGAAGACGACGCTCATGGTGATGTCGATGTCGACGCTGCCGTCGCGCAGGTCCACGGAGATGCCAGGCGTGCCCTTGTCTCCGCGCAGCCCTGCGAGAGCCCGGGCGCTGGTGCCGCCCAAGGCGTGGATGCCCTCGACGCCGCCGATCGCCTTGAAGGCGACCTTGGCGACGACGCTGTCGGAGATGGTGACGCCGCCCCCACCTGGGGCCGCGCCTGACTTCGGCGCTTCGCTCATTGGCTCTCCTCCCGTCGTCGGTCGGCCGCGCTCGCTGCGAGCGGCGGCCGCGGCTCTTCTGCCTACTGTACCCGGCGCGAGCGCCGGCGACGAATCAGCGGATGGCCGACGAGGACCCGCAGCGTAGCGACGACAGGCGGGTGACGACGCAGTCCGCTCACCCGCAGTTGGAGTAGCCGCAGCCCGGATCGCAGCAAACCGTGCAGCCGCCTTCGTGCCTGACGACGCCGCCGCAGCTGGCGCAGGCACCCGCGCCGGCCTCGACCAGGGAGAGTTGCGGCTCGGGCTCGGCGTTGGCCAGCGCAGCGGCGCCGGCCACGTACCGCCGCTCGAGCGCCTTGCCGATGGCGTCGGCGCAGCTCAGCGTGGCGTTCGGGCCCATGCCGTAGGGCACGTGGCAGCGGATGCCCTTGAGCTGCTCCACGATCTCCTGGGCGGACGCGCCCTTCTTGAGCGCCAGCGAGATGAGCCGGCCCAGCGCCTCGGTGTTGCTCGAGGCGCACCCGCCGGCCTTGCCCATGTTGGCGAAGACCTCGCGCGGGCCGTACTCGTCGTCGTTCATGATCACGAACAGCTTGCCGCAGCCGGTGTCCATACGCTGCGTCTCGCCGGTGAGGAGTTGCGGACGCGAAGGCCGCGTGGTGGCGATACCGCCGATGGAGGGATCGGGCTCCCGCTTCTTCTTGGACTGGCCGACGTTGAGCACCTGCTCGTCGCGGCTGCCGTCGCGGTAGATGGTGACGCCTTTGCAGCCGGTGCGGAAGGCCATGCGGTAGACGTTCTCGACGTCCTCGATGGTGGCCTCGTTGGGGAAGTTGACCGTCTTGGACACGGCGTTGTCGGTGCTCTTCTGGAACGCCGCCTGCAGCTTGATGTGCCACTCCGGCGTGATGTCGTGGGCCGTGGCGAAGACCTGCTGCACGTCGGGCGGCAGCCCGTCTGTGTGCCGCGCGGAGCCGGTCTCGGCGATCTTCTTCATGAGCTCGTCGCTGAGGAAGCCGCGCTCCAGGGCCACCTGCTCGAAGTAGGGGTGGCCCTCGACCATGCGGTCGTCGTCGAGCACGTTGGCGCGCACGTAGCTGAGCGCGAAGACGGGCTCGATACCGCTGGAGCAGCCGGCAATGATGCTGATGGTGCCGGTGGGCGCGATGGTGGTGACGGTGGCGTTGCGCACCCGCGCTCCGGCCGGCGAGTCGAAGATGGAGCCCTCGAAGTTGGGGAACACGCCGCGCTCGCGCGCAAGGTCCTCGCTCTCGGCGCGCGCCTCGTCGTGGATGAAGCTCATGACCTCGCCGGCGATGCGGCAGGCCTCATCCGAGTCGTAGGGGACCTGGAGATGCAGGAGCATGTCGGCGAAGCCCATGACGCCGAGGCCGATCTTGCGGTTGCCCTTGGTCATCTGCTCGATCTCGGGCAGCGGGTAGCGATTGACGTCGATGACGTCGTCGAGGAAGCGGACGGCGGTGCGCACGATGCGACCCAGGGCGCCGTAGTCGATGTGCCCGTCGGGGACGACCCGGGAGAGGTTGATGGAGCCGAGGTTGCAGCTCTCGTAGGGGAGCAGCGGCTGCTCACCGCAATTGTGGATGACGAGCCCGTTGGCGACGAACGAATGCGTGAGCGGCTCGGTGACGTCGTACACCATCTCCATGCCGTCCGGCTCGAGAGAGCGGAACCGCGCCGTGAAGGGCTGGCGGTACGGACCACGGCGGTAGCTCTTGAGGAGCGCGAGGAGCTTGCTCTGCTTGGCCTGGGTCATGAAGCCGATCTCGTCCGCGAACTGCCGCAGGCTGCCGCGAGAGACCACCAGGTCGTCGTACGCCTTGCACTCGTAGAACGCCGTACCCCCGCGGCCATCGGGAAGCTCGCGCCGACCCTGCGGGCGACGGTCCTCGTAGAGACGCGACGGGATACCGAAGTTGAGCAGCAGGCGCTGGACGTCCCGCAGGAGCCCACGACTGATGGACGTGAGGCGCACGCTCACGCCCTTCTCGGCCGAGCCGCTCACGTGACCGTCGGCCGTGAAGAGCGCGGTGAGGAACCCGCGCTGCATGGCCTCCGAACCGGTGAGCACGCTCTCCGGGACCTTGTGCTTGCCGCCGGGACGCAGCCCGTGCTCCTCGGCGACGCGCCAGAAGCGCGCGGACTTCACACGGTACTCGTCCCTGCCGCCTACGTCGTAGCCGTTCGTCGTGTACGTCCGGTCTAGCAGTTGCCGGCCGTCCACCTCCTCCTGCATGAGCCCGGCGAACACAGGCGCGAGCTCCTGCTTCTCCTCGCCGAAGAACGAGAGGATCACCTCGGTGGCCTTCATCGTGCCGTCACCGACCAGCCAGCCGAGCAGCATGCCGAGGCGACCCGACCCACTGCTGCCGAAGCCGCCCTTGCGGTCGAGGATGTGGATGCGGTCGCCCTGGGTCAGCTCGCCCGCCGGCACCCAGCCACGCGCGGTCTGGACACGATGGTCGGCGGTGAGCCGGAGCTCGTAGCCCTCGACGGTGGTGAGGCGGAAGACCGGCTTGACGCCGCTGGCGACGACCTTGGAGGCCTTGGCTTTCGTGCGGTCGCCGGCCCTGCGGCTGTCGAGGACCAGGCCGGGCCGGCGGCGGCCTTCGTAGAGGTCCACGATGCGCCTGAGTCCGCCGTCCGTGTACACCAGGGTCTCGCCGGTGACGCAGGGATTCGTGCTCTCGATCTCCCCGAGCTGCGGCGTGGGGTTGTCTTCGTTGATCCGGTCGATGAAGACGATGCCGGGGTCGCCGTTCTTCCAGGCGAGGTTGACCATGTTCTTGAAGACCTTGCGCGCGTTGAGCCTCTGGACCGACTCGCCGGAGCGCGGATTGACCAGCGCGTACTCCTCGTCGGCCTCCACGGCGCGCATGAACGCGTCGGTGACGGCGACCGAGATGTTGAAGTTGTTGAGCCGGTCGTCGTCCTGCTTGGCGCTGATGAAGTCGAGGATGTCCGGGTGGTCGACGCGCATGATGCCCATGTTGGCGCCGCGGCGCGTGCCGCCCTGCTTGATGGTCTCGGTCGCGGCGTCGAAGACGCTCATGAACGAAAGCGGGCCGCTGGAGACGCCCCTGGTGCTGTTGACCACGTCGTTGTGGGGGCGCACGCGCGAGAAGGAGAAGCCGGTGCCGCCGCCGCTCTTGTGGATGAGGGCGGTGTTCTTGATGGCCTCGAAGATGGACTCCATGGAGTCGCCCACGGGGAGGACGAAACAGGCGGAGAGCTGGCCGAGCTCGCGGCCGGCGTTCATGAGGGTGGGGCTGTTGGGGAGGAACTCCAGGCTCGTCATGAGCCGGTAGAAAGTGTCCTCCCACTCCTCGACGGGAGCCGCGGGGTTGTACAGGCGCTCGGCTTGCGCGATGGCTCGCGCCACGCGCCGGAACATCTCCTCGGGGGTCTCGAGCGCCTCACCGTTCTCACCCTTCTTGAGATAGCGGCGCTGAAGCACCTTGAGTGCGTTTGGCGACAGCTCGATCACTGCCTTCCCCTTTTCAGTCATGCCCCGTGCCCCCCTGAGTAGCCACCGCTCGCCGCGGTATGGTGATGATGGTCTCGTCTGCGAAGATCGCGCCGGCATCGAGGCCCGGAAGCGGCTCCTCGCCCGGAAGCGGCTCGGCGCCGATGCGCTCGAGTTGCGCCAGTTCTTGCTGAAACTCCTCGATGTCCTCGAACTGCCGGTACACAGAGGCGAACCTGATGTACGCCACCTTGTCGATGTCGCGCAGGTGGCGCAGCGCCCGCTCCCCGACCATCCTGGTCGTCACCGGGCGCCCCGACACGCGGCGCAGGTCGTTCTCGATGTCGTCGATCGCGCGCTCGAGGCGGTCGAGCGGGATGTCACGCTTCTCGCACGCGCGCAGCAGGCCGTTGAGGACCTTCTGGCGCGTGAACAGTTCCTGTCTGTCGTCGCTCTTGACCACCACGAGTGGTACCTCTTCGATGCGTTCGTAGGTCGTGTAGCGCCGGTCGCAGGCCAGGCATTCGCGGCGGCGGCGGATGGCGTCGCCGGACTCCGAGTCGCGCGAATCGACGACTTTGCTCTCATCGCTGTTACAGAAAGGACATCGCAAAGGACTTTGACCTCACCACAAGATGTAGTGCCCCCGGCCGGTGCGGACACCACTATAGTGTATTCACGGTGCCCCGCAAGCCTCCTTCTTGTTGAGTTTTGCGGCATTCTCCCTGCAAAACATTCACCTTCTACTTGAGGGTTATGGTATGCGCAGAATGGCACAGCCTCGCGCGTCCATCGGGACGTTAGCAGAGAGTCCGGACGGAGCGTCGCCGGACCGCGGACGGAGCGCGGCGAGGCACCCTGCCCGCGCGATATACTCGGGCCGTGAACGTCATCGTCCTCCCCACCTACAACGAGCGCGAGAACTTGCGCCACGCGCTCGCCCGCATCCGCGAGGTCGCGGACGGCCACGGCGTGCGACTGCACACGCTGATCGTGGACGACAACTCCCCCGATGGCACCGGCGACCTGGCCGACGAGCTCGCCGCCCAGGTGCCCGACGTGTCCGTGCTGCACCGCGCCGGCAAAGAGGGTCTGGGCAAGGCGTACATCGCCGGGTTCCGCGAGGCCCTCGGCATGGGCGCCGAGCGGATCTTCGAGATGGACGCCGACCTCAGCCACGACGCCACCTACCTCCCCCACTTCCTGCGCCTCATCGACCAGGGCGCCGACCTCGTCCTCGGCTCGCGCTACGTGAAGGGCGGGGGGGTCGAGAACTGGGGACTCTCGCGCAAGGTCATCAGCCGGGGCGGGTGCCTGTACGCGCAGACCATCCTCGGGCTTCCGCTGCGGGACCTGACCGGCGGCTACAAGTGCTTCCGCCGCCGCGTCCTGGAGGCGATCGACCTCGACGCCATCGACACCAAGGGCTACGGCTTCCAGATCGAGATGACCTACCGCGCCTACAAGTTGGGCTTCAAGGTCGTCGAGCTGCCGATCATCTTCGTCGACCGCAAGGTGGGCGAGAGCAAGATGAGCAACGACATCGTCGTCGAGGCGATGAAGAACGTGTGGAAGCTCCGCTTCAGCGGCGTCCCGGCCCGGCGCCCGGGCTGAGCCCGCACCCCGGGCCGTGACTCGCGCAGCGCAGACGGACGGCGACGGTCCCGGGACGCGACCGGCAGGGGTGCTCGCGATCGACGTCGGCGCCGGCACCAGCGACATCCTGCTCACCCGCCCCGGCCAGCCGCTCGAGAACGCCGTCAAGCTGGTCGTGCCCTCCGCGACCCAGGTCGCCGGCGCACGCATCGCCGCCGCGACCGCCCGCGGCCAGACGGTCGTCTTCCGCGGGCCGGTCATGGGCGGCGGGGCCGTCACGCTGGCGATGAAAGCGCACCTGGCGGCCGGCCACGCCTTCGTCGCCACGGAGTCGGCTGCTTCCAGCTTCGCCGACGACCTCGACAAGGTGCGCGCGCTGGGCGCGCGCGTGGTGGGCGAGGGCGCCGCGGACGAAGTGCTGCGGCGCCTCCCTCCCGGCGCCGCCGCCGAGGTCGCCTCCGGCGACCTGGACCCGGCGGCGCTCCTCGAGGCCCTGCACCTGCTCGGCGTCGACCCGGCCTTCTCGGCAGTCGCGCTCGCCGTCCAGGACCACGGGTACGCGCCGGGCAGTTCCAACCGCGTGCTGCGCTTCTCGCTGTGGGAGAAAGCGGTGGCCGAGCGCCGCCCGATCGGCGACCTCTTCTACGAGGCCGGCGGCGTGCCGGCGGCGCTCACGCGGCTGCGCGCCGCCGCCGAGGCGGCGGCAGCGCTTGCCGGCGACG
>CAIYOD010000172.1 GCA_903927755.1 uncultured Thermoleophilia bacterium
CCCCGGCGTCTTGGTGCTGAGGCCCGGCCCGGCGTCGAGCCGCCGGGCCTCGTCCGTCAGGGCTCGAGCTTCTTCAATTGGCCGTCCACACCGCTCGTCGTCCGCGTGATCTGACCGGCGGCGAAGACGCCGCTCGCGTCGGCGATCACGGCGCGGCAGATGTCGACTGAGGAGCCGGAGCCGCTGGACAGGTTGAACCAGCGGCGGCCGCCCGTGGGCCAGTACGACTCGACCAGGGCCTCCGGGCCGAGGCTCGGCACCACGCCGTAGCCGCCGCAGACGACGTTGCCGGCGGCATCGAGGTCGATCGCCTGGTAGTACGCTTCGTTGTCGCCTTCCGGTAGCCAGAGGGCGTCGGTCCAGGGCACCGTGCCGTCGGCGGACATCCGCGCCACGAACGCGTGGACGACCGCGGACGTGACGTCGGTCGTCCAGCCTGCCGCGTAGGCGTTGCCGGACGGGTCGACGGCGAGGGCGACGCCTCCGTCGTCGGCGCCGCTGCCGTCCACGAGGGCGTGGTGCACGCGCGCGCCGGTGTTGGCGTCGACCTCGGCGACGAGGAGGTTCTGACGGGTGGCCATGAGTCCCGTCGCGGTGCCGGTGAGGAAGAGCCGGCGCGCGGTGCCGATCCGGCGATACACGAGCGCGGCCGCGTCCGAATGCCCTTCGTCGCCATACTGCAGCCGCTTGACCCACACGCCGGCGCCGAGGCGGTTGAGCTTCGCGCTCGCCGCGGCGACCGTCCCGCCGGCGCCCTGGCTGGACCCGGTGACGTAGCAGTTGCCGCCGCCGTCCACGGCGACGCCGGTGGCGAAGTCGCGGCCGCCGGGACCGTCGTACACCCAGTACCACTGCGCGCGACCGCGTGGCGACACCTTGAGCGCGAGGTAGTCCTGGCCGGTGGTCGTGCCCCGGGACATGCCGGCGACGAAGGCGGCGCCGCTGCCGTCGAGCACGAGATCGGCCGCGGAGTCGTCCTTGTGCGCGGCGCCGTCGAACCTGACGGCCCACTCGCGCGACCCATTGGGGGCGTAGCGCAAGACGACGACGTCGCGCCCCTTGGATGACGCCGGCGGCGCGATGCCGATGGTGCCGGCCACGATCACGTCACCGTCCTCGGCGACGGCGAGGCGGACGCCGGCCGAGCCCTTCTTGGCGGGCGACTGGTAGAAGCGCGACCAGAGCTTGGTGCCGTTGGCCTTGTACTTCACCAGCACGAGCGTGCTGGACTCTTCGGTCGCCCGGGCGATGCCGGTGCAGTAGTAGACGTCGCCGGGCCCGCGGGCGACGTCGAGGAAGGCGTCGCCCTTGGAGCCGGTGGAGAACTGGCGCGACCAGATGGTGTCGCCGCCCGCGGCCGCCGCCACCGTGGCGAACGCCAGCGGGAGCGTGAAGGCGAAGACGAGTATGACGATGAGCGCGGCGCGCGGCGCAGGCCGCGTCGTGGACGGCGCGCGATGACGTGCGAGCATGCGGGACCCCCCCAGAGCTCGAAGACGGTGGCTGTGGCGGCAGCATACGCCGCCGCGCGGCGGGAATCGAGAGGGTCTGGGGCGTACTACTCGAGGCCGAGGCGTGCGAGCTGCCCGGCCAGGGCGCCGGTCTCGAGGTGAAGCGCGGCGGCAGCTTCCTCGAGGCTCAGGCTGCCGCTCCGCAGCGCGGCGAGCGCCCAGGCGCGCATCGGGGCCGGCACACGAAGCACCGCCGGCCCTCCGTATTCCCTCGGTGGGAGGGCCTCCCTCGGTGTGAGATGCGTCAGCGTGTCACGCAGGCCTCCGAGAAACGCCTGGCGCGGCAGCAGTTCCCACTCGTGCCGCTGGAGCTCGGCGCGGAGGATATGCAATTGCTTGCCGTGCAGCCGCCCGGCGGCGCGGGAACGATAGAGCGCTGCCCAGGCGCTGATGCCGAACGCGTTGCCGAGGTCGACAAGGTCGTCCATGTCCACGGACCGTGGCGCCGATCCCCTGCGCTCGTACCAGCGCTGCACCGCGCGTACCGGCGCCAGCAGTTCCTCGGCGAAGTCGTTGGCGGCGGCCTCCGGCGGCACGTTCCGACTCCACTCGATGCGGTCGTCCACCACGTCCCCGTGACCCAGCACCAGGTGCGCGAACGCGTGAGCAAGCGCGAACCGCTGCAGGAGGACCGGACGGGCCGCGTTGACGAAGAGGAAGGGGACGCCGGTGGCGGTGAACGCGGCGGCGACCGGCCGCTCGGAGGCAGGACGGTCGGCGTCCCGGCCGACGCGAGCGACGACGATCTGCGCGCCGTACCCGTCCTCGAGCAGGGGCACGAGATCAGGCAGCGGGCCGTCGTCGGGATCGACGTGGAGTTCGCTGCGCCAGAAGCGAGCCACGCGGTCGAAGAGCACATCGCCGGTCGGTGGGCCCGAGCGTAGGGAAGAGGCGGTGTGCGGGACGCGCTCCGGCTTGCCCTCCGCCGAGTGCCCGGTGCTCCAGCGCTGCGCCGGCTCGGGCGCTTCGGCCAGGCCGCGGAGCACGAACCAGTCACGCGCGACGGCGGCCACCTCGTCCGGGAGGCCCGCCAGGCGGGAGAGGGCACGCTGTGACGAGAGGGCGCCGTCGGCGGCCCGCGCCGCGGACGGCGCGAACGCGTGCTTCAGCAGGCGCGCGTGCGGGCGCACGGCGTCCGCGCTCTGGTCGGCGTCCGGACCCGCGTCCAGCTCCATGGCCATGGACGCGGAGGGGAACGGGAGGCCTGGCCCGGGATCATCGGCTGAGTCGGACGGCGCGCCGAAGCCGTTCACGGCCACCGGCTCATCCAGCGAACGGCGAGCCGCGCCCGCGGGTGAAGGCGGCCGCGTCGCGGACGCGGAGGGTCCGGGCGCGCCCCTGAGCAGTACGTCCGCGGAGACGTGCAGGGCGTCCGCGAAGCGCTGCAACTCCTCGGCGGAGAGCCGGCGGCGCCCGGCCTCGATGCGGCTCACGGCGGACTGGTCGATGCCCACCCACTTGGCCAGGGCGCGCTGGCTCCAGCCCTGCTCCTCGCGCAGGTTCGCGATCAGACCACCTATGCTCGTGTGATGCTCTTCGCGCATCGTTTCCGTCACCTCCGACCGTTACACTTCAGCATCACTGTACGCCACAGTATGCCCGGCCTCCTGCATCGCCTTAGGCAGCGGGGGCTTGCCAATGATGTTATAATAGCATCAAGAAGAGGAATCAGAGAGAGTACAACGATGACCATGCGTCATCGAACGGGGATTCAAACAGGAGGAACCGCTCGCCGGCCGGGCCGGGCCGGCGAGCGGCCACGGAGACGGAGGTGTGCCATGACGGAGCAGAATGCAGCGATCGGCGGGATGGCGCTGGTGGAGGCCCTGCAGGTCGGGGAGCGGCAGGCCCACGGGCCGCTGGCGGTGTTCCCGCTGCGGCTGCCCGGCAGCGGCCCGCGCTACATCACGCTGCGGGAGGCGATCGCCCAGCGGAGTGCGGTCATCACGGAGGTCAGCGAGGGAGGGTCCGTACCGGATCTGCGCGTCGTGAACAAGGGAGACGCGCGCGTCCTGGTGCTCGACGGCGAGGAGCTTCGCGGCGCCAAGCAGAACCGCGTCCTCAACACCACGATCCTCATCGACAGGCACAGCAGCCTGGTCGTGCCGGTGAGCTGCACCGAGCAGGGCCGGTGGTCCTACGCCGGCCGGGAGTTCGCGGAAAGCGAGATCGTGGCTGACCGCCAGGTGCGCTTCGCGATGAAGGACAGCCTGAACAGGTCGCTCGCCTCCGGCGCCGGTCACAGGACCGACCAAGGCCGTGTGTGGAGCGAGGTCGGGGCGTTGCACGAGCGACACGCCACTGCATCGCCGACGGCGGCCATGCGCGACGCGTACCAGACGCGCAAAGGCGACCTCGACGCCGTCCTGGCCGCGTTCCCGCTGCAGGACGGTCAGCAGGGGATGCTGGTGCTGCACGGCGCGCACGTGGTGGGTCTGGACTTCGTCTCGCGCGCGCCGCAGTACGCCGAGCTGCACGACAAGCTGCTGCGCAGCTACGCGTTCGAGGCGCTGGTGCGCGACGGGGAGCCGGGCGACCGGGCCGTCGCCGACGCCTTCCTCGAACGGATCGCGGAGCTGCCCGGGCGCCGGTACAAGAGCCCGGGCCTCGGCTGGGACGTGCGGTACGAGGGCGGCGGAGTGCTCGGGTCCGCCCTCACCTACCGCGACCACGCGGTGCACGCCGCGTTCTTCGACGTCGGCGGAGTGCGTGGCGGGTCTGGAGACGGCGGACAGGAGGGCGGCACGCGCCGCCCGCGTCCGGACTGGCGCATCGCCAACGCGCGAGAGCGCGCCCGCCGGCGGCAGGCGCGCTGACGCTCGCACGCAGACGCGTCCGGGCGATCGCAGAAGAAGGAGGAGATCATGGACCAGGACAAGCGTGACAGGGCCTACAGAGCCGCCGCCCACATCACCAGAGAGCAGCTCCTGCGCGACGATCCGGAGCGGGCGCGCGTGCTGGACGAGGTCGTCGAGAGCGACGTGGTCGTGGTCGCCGGGCAGTACGACCACGTCGAGTCGGTGCTGCGCGCCCTCGAGGTGCCGCACCGCGTGGTGAGCACGGCCGACGTCGACCGGCTCGCCCTGCGGCCCGAGCAGTTGCTCATCGTCAACTGCCCGGGTGTCGTCTCGGCCGCCGCCATCACCAAGATCCGCGCGTTCGTGGAGGCCGGCGGCAGCCTGTTCACCACCGACTGGGCGCTCAAGCACGTCATCGAGCCCGCGTTCCCGGGCGTCCTCGCTTTCGACAAGGCGCCGACGGCAGACGACGTGGTGCGCATCGAGGTGCTCGATGCGGAGAACATCTATCTGCAGGGCGTGCTCGAGGGTCAGGACGACCCGCAGTGGTGGCTCGAGGCTTCCTCGTACCCGATCAGCGTGATCGACGAGGAGCGTGTCAAGGTGCTCATCACCAGCCGCGAGCTGGGCGAGAAGTACGGCGAGCGGCCGGTCGCCGTGTGGTTCCGCTGGGGCCAGGGCGACGTCTTCCACATGATCAGCCACTACTACCTGCAGCGGACAGAGGAGCGCACGGCGCGCCATCGCGGCAAGGCAGAGGGCTACTTCGCGGAGAAGGGCGTCGACCTGCCAGACGCGATGATGGCCGACATGGACGACCTCAGCGTGGCCGACGTCGAGTCGGCGAAACCGTCGGCGGCCTTCATGAGCAACGTGATCATCGAGAAGAAGCGCCGGCAGCGGCAGGACTGAGCGGTGGCCGGGAGGCCGGGTCAACGCACCCGGCCTCTCGCTTGCGTGCGGTAGGCTGGAGGCATGTCGGCCTGGTCGCCACTTCACTACCGCGTCTACCGGATACTGTGGATCGCGCTGCTCGCGTCCAACATCGGCACCTGGATGCAGGCGGTCGGCGCCGCCTGGATGATGGTCGAACTGGACGCCTCGCCGGCCATCGTGGCGCTGGTGCAGACGGCGACCTATCTGCCGGTCGTCTTCGTCGGTGTGCTGGCAGGCGCCGCCGCGGACATGATCGAACGGCGGCGCCTGCTCCTGATCACCCAGGGGTTCATGTTCGCGGCGGCCGGCGGCCTGGCAGTGCTCGCGGCCTTCGGCGCGGTGACGCCGCTTCTGCTCCTCGCCTTCACGTTCGCGCTGGGGTTGGGGGCGACGTTCAACTTCCCGGCCTGGCAGGCGATCCAGCCCGAACTGGTGCCGGCGCACGAGCTCAAACAGGCGGTCACGCTGGGCGGCGCCAACATCAACCTCGGCCGCGCGATCGGCCCGGCCATCGGCGGCCTGCTGATCGCCGCCGCCGGGCCGTGGCTCGTCTTCGCCCTGAACGCGGCCTCGTTCGCCTTCGTGCTCGTCGTGCTGTGGCGCTGGAAGCGCCCGGTCGAGGAGGACGTCGGACCGCCCGAACGCTTCGCCGGGGCGGTCCGCGCCGGCGTCCGCTACGCCATGTTCTCGCACATCCTGCGCGGCGTCCTCGTCCGGTCGTTCGCGTTCGGCGCCGCCAGCGCCGGCCTGATGTCGTTGCTGCCGGTCTACGCCAGCCAGGTGCTCGGGTGGGGCTCCGGCGGTCTCGGACTCCTGTTCGGCGCCATGGGCGCCGGGGCCGTGGCGACCGCTGCCGTGATCCCTTGGGTGCGTGAGCGCCTCAGCGCGGACTGGGTGTTCGCGGTGGGCAGCGTGCTTGTCGCCGGGGCGCTGGTCGCGCTCGCGCTCGTGCACGGGCCGGTGCTCGCGGTGCTGGTCATCTTCGTGGCGGGGATCGGCTGGCTGTTCTGTCTCTCGACGCTCAACGTCGCCTCCCAGGAGGTGCTGCCCGGCTGGGTGCGCGCCCGCGGGCTCGCCCTCTACCTGACGGCGATCTCGGCCGGCATCGCCCTCGGCAGCGCTCTGTGGGGCAAGCTGGCGACGTCGACCAGCGTGCCCGCGGCTTACGCCTGGAGCGCGCTCCTGCTCGTCGTGACCGTCGCGCTCGCCCGGCGCTGGCGGTTCGACCGCATCGCCGAGGTGGACCTGCGGCCGGCGCCGATGGCGGCGCCGGAGGCGCGACTCGTGGAGGACGGCAACGCCGACAGCCCGGCGCTCGTGGTCGTCGCGTACGAGATCCGGCCGGAGGCGGAGGACGAGTTCCTGCGTGCGCTGCGCCTGGTGGGCCGGGTGCGGCGGCGCACCGGCGCCACCGACTGGTCGGTCTATCGCGACGCCGACAAGTCGCACCGCTTCATCGAGACGTTCGTGCTGCCGAGTTGGGACGAGCACCTGCGCCAGCACCAGCGACGCACGGTCACTGACTTCGAGCTCCAGCAGGACCTGCATCAGTACCTGCGGCCTGGGACGGAGCCGACGGCGAAGCACTTCGTGGCGCCGCCGGAGCCGTCGATGCGGCTCTGGATACGCTGAGCGGCGGATCCGGGCTCTGCTCCGGCACGAGCTCCGGGTAGAGCACCGCGATCTCAGCGATGCGGTCGGCGACGCGCTCGGGCAGGTCTCCGGCGTCCTCGCCGCCGCCGGCGGCCTCCTCGGCCAGCCAGGCGGTGAGCGAGGCGTGCTCGTCCGGATCCGGCGCTTCGACCAGCTCACGCAGGAACGGGTGCACGAAACCGACGGACGTATCCACGGTGAACAGGGCCGCGTCCCGGGCGCGGGTGACCCCGACGTAGACGACCCGCCGCTCCTCCTCGACCTCGGCGGCGCTCCAGCGGGAGACATCGCAGTCGTAGTCGGGGATGACGATGGAGTGGTACTCGCGGCCCTTGGCCGCGTGGATGGTGCCGATGACGACGCGGTCCTCCTCGGACTCCTCGCGGGAGAGGGTGTCGTCGGCGACACCCTCGTGCGCCTGCTCGTCCGTGCGCAGGCGGTCCCAGGTGCGCAGGTAGGTCGCCGGGTCCGGATAGGTCTCGGCGAGCAGGAGGAGCGAGTCGAAGACCTCGAGGGGGCCGGCGCCGTCGGAGCCCGCGCCGGCTTCGGCCGCGGCCGCGTCGGCCTCCGCGGCCCAGAGGTCGTCGAGCCCGACGGCCTC
>CAIYOD010000173.1 GCA_903927755.1 uncultured Thermoleophilia bacterium
CCGAGTTGCTCGAGGTGGCCGAGGCGACGATGCAGGTCAACCTCGCTGTGGAGGCGAGGGACGCCGACCCGCGCGCCCAGGCGGAGATCGCCGCGCTCCTGGCGTAAGGGCCGACGCGGCGCACCTGCGGCGCACCGCACGATGACGGGCCTGCGGCGGTCATTCACGGCCGCACGGCGGCAGCACGCGGTAGGCGTTGATGCGCTGGCGAGGAGCACGCCGCCCGAGCTCGCAGCCCTTGGGCGCCGAACTCGGTGACGCACTCGCGCAGGTGCCGGCAGGAGCCATGGCTCGGAGTCGCTGCGTGTGCGACAATCGGAAGATCAAGGGAGGTGGCGGCAATGAAACGGGTCGACGCTCTTCGCATACTCGCCGCGCACCGCGAGGAGTTCGCGACGATGGGCGTGCGCGAGCTGGCCATCTTCGGATCTGTCGCTCGCGACGAGGCCGGCGACGGCAGCGACGTCGACGTACTCGTCGACTACGAGCCCGGTACCAGGCTCAGCTACTTCCGGGTCTTCGATCTCCAGGAGCGGCTGGAGGAGCTTCTCGGCGCCAAGGTCGACCTGGTCACCATGGGCGGACTGCGCAGCGAGCTGCGGGACGGCATCCTCGCCGAGGCGATCCATGCCGCCTAGACAGTGGCGACTCTTCGTCGCCGACATCATCGACGCGATCGAAGCGATCGATGGGTACACCGCCGGACTCACCCGGGAGCAGTTCCTGGGCGACCGCCTGCGTGTGGACGCAGTCATCAAGAATCTGACCGTCATCGGTGAAGCGGCCGGTCGTGTGCCGGCCTCTGTCGTGGGCGCCAGTCCCCAGATCCCTTGGCCTCGAATGCGGGCGATGCGCAATGTCGTCGTACACGAGTACTTCGGCATCGACGATGACCTTCTGTGGGGCACGGTCACCGACGACCTCAAGCCCCTCGCTCCGCTACTGGCCACCCTGCTCACCGAGCAGGACGACGCCGGCTGAGTTCTGCCCTCAGAGCACCGTCACCCCGTGCCCCTGCAACCGGGCGGCGGTGGCGTCGATTTCGGCCAGGGGCGGGACGAAGACGACCGCCCCATCGCGGCCGCGGGTGAGCAGCACGCGGTAGGCGTTGATGCGCAGGCGAGCAGCAGGCCGATGTCCCGAGGATGAAGACTTCAAGAGCAACCCGCCCGGTGTGGTCGGTCGCAGTTGGCTTCTGGAGCGTCGGCTTGGGTCGGCGCACATCGACGGCCGGTTCGTGGACGTCGGTCACTCACGGACCATCGCCGAGCTCAGGCCGGTGTTCCTTCCGGTGGCGCTGGGGTTCGGGCTGCCCGACTTCGACGCGGCGGCCGTCCGCATGCATGCTCCTCGCGAGATGACTCAGCTGATCTCCAGACACCTGTACGGCCGCGAGACGGCGGACGGCGGCCTCGTATCAGGCGTCGCCTTCGGGTCAAGGCACGGTGACGATCTGCGGCTCTGGGCGCTGTTCGAGCGCGAGGCCGACGTCGGCAGGGACAGCAGTCACCTCCTGCTGGATTGCCGCGATGAGGTGATCGATGCGGGCAGCGAAGCGTTCGGGCGAGCGCTTGAGCTTCACGGACTGCGACTTGAGGGTAACGGGTCGGGAGCTACGTAGAAGGCGCCTCACGGCGGGGCTCAGTCGTCCGGCATCGGTCTGCGGACCGCGCACAGAGTGACAATCAAGATGCGGCGCGTCGCAGGCGGCAGCAGGGCGCGACTGGGTGGACGTCTGGCGGGGGCTTGGTGGACGTTCCTCGTCCACCATTGAACCGGCGCGACGCGAGGCAAGAATGAGACTGGGGTCCTGGGCGCACGGGCGCACGGCTGGGGCAAGATGTACTGCCCGCACAACGACGTCGCGCCCCCGGCGACGATGAGGACTGACTGTTGACCGAGTACACCTTCACCCTGACCTTCGCGCTCGGTTCGCGGGGCGATGACACGGACGTTCTCATCGAGCGCCTCGGAGCCGCCGGGTGCGACGATGCGGTGGTCGGTGTGGGCAGGCGCGGGCGCCTCGCGTTCGAGTTCACCCGGGAGGCCGAGAACGCGGCGCGCGCCGTCGGCAGCGCCGTCGCCGATGTGCGTGCGGCAGTGCCGGATGCCGTGCTCACCGAGGCGTCTCCCGACCTCGTCGGCCTCACCGACGTGGCATCGCTCCTCGGGGTCACGCGGCAGAACGTGCGCAAGCTCATCGTCTGCTGCGACGCCCGCGAGCCGGTGCCCGTGCACGCGGGCAAGCCCACGATCTGGCGCCTCGCAAGGGTGCTGCGGTGGCTCGCCTGGGAGAAGCGCTACCCCATCTCACCCGAGTTGCTCGAGGTGGCCGAGGCGACGATGCAGGTCAACCTCGCTGTGGAGGCGAGGGACGCCGACCCGCGCGCCCAGGCGGAGATCGCCGCG